>JBBRCX010000155.1:0-8119 GCA_038204465.1 Tepidisphaerales bacterium
CCCTTGAAGCTCGACGCGGTTGCCGTCCGGATCGCGGGTGAAGAAGCGGTCCACCCCCGGGATCTTATAACGCGTGTCCCAATCAACCGGGTAACCCGCGGCGGCAACCGTGCGCGCGGCGCCGTGAACGTCCTCCACCCAGATGCAGAAGTGGTGCGTGCCGTCCAGCGAGCGCGGGGGCCGGCTCACCATGTGCAGCACCGACGTCGCGCCAACCGCGAACCACGCGCCGGGGAAGCTGAACGTCTCCGGCCGCGGGATCTCCACCAGCTGCAGCAGCCCGCCATAAAACGCTTTGGCGCGCTCCACATCCGTAACGTCAATGGCTACGTGATCGATTCGCTCGGGTGTGATGCGGTCCATATCGCGGACTCAATAACGCCCACCGTGCGAAGAGTGGCAAATCACTCCCGCGCTCCAGCTTTACTCTCTCCCTCCGCCGGCGGCTGCTCGCCCTGAGCGGGGCTCTGCTCAGATGTCTTTCGCGCTCGCTGCTCCGCCGGCTGTTTCGGCTTGTCGCGCCGGTCCTTCGCATCCTGGATGGCATGCTCCGCATTCCGCTCGATCTCCCGCACCACTTTCTCCGGCTTCGTTTGCCGCTCCAGCGCCTGCAGCGATTTCTCGTCTTCAACCTCGACGCCAATCTTCTCGCAGATCCGCCGCAGCAGCCGCAGCATCTCCGTGTTCTCCTGCTCCGCCAGCAGGTTGATCTGCAGATCCAGGTGGTTGCGCCGGTCGTCCAGCTTCGCCTGGCGGTTCTGGCTCATCATCACGATCGGGCCCGTATACGCTGCTTGGAACGAAAGCGCCAGATTCAGCAGGATGAACGGATAAGGGTCCCAATGCCTCACCCATGCAAGGACATTCAGGGCGATCCACCCCGCCAGCAGGACCGACTGGATGATGATGCATGTCCAGCTTCCGACGACGGTCGCGAAGCCATCCGCCACCCGCTCACCCAGGGTGCGGTGCGTGTCAGCCGCGCGTTCCATCCTCGCGATGGTTTCAACGTTCGCGCGCGTAAGCTCGTCAACCGTATTGACCCGCTTGAGGTTGATGCCCCGGCTCCGGTGCGAGCCGATCGCATTGGGGTCGTCATCAGAAATGGGATCGTGCGGCTTGCCCTTCAGTCGCGAGTAAGGTTTGACCATGTAGTACCTGGGATGGTGACGGCCGCACCCGATTCCCGCGCCGCACGGGCCGCGGTGCGCGATGCGCTCGGCGGTGAAAGGTTCCTCTCTCTCCGTCTCCGCTCATCATACGGCACCGTGCTCGGCAGTGCACCTGCGCACGGTCACAGAAGAACTTCGCAAGAATGCACGGCTTTGAATCGCCTGCATGGTCAACCGGGAAATGGGCGGAGATCAGCCGACGCGTTCACTCGA
Organism: Tepidisphaerales bacterium; assembly: GCA_038204465.1. Taxonomy (GTDB): domain Bacteria; phylum Planctomycetota; class Phycisphaerae; order Tepidisphaerales; family Tepidisphaeraceae; genus JBBRCX01. The sequence goes on from JBBRCX010000155.1 coordinate 1,386, forward strand.
AAGAATTTCGGAGGGATCGAAAGATTCAGCGAAGCGCAAGGGGCGACCCAGCCCTTGAGCGCGATCTAGAAACCGTTGGCCTGGAGCCATTGAAGCAGGTCGCCATTGGAAAGCTCACGCTCCTGCAGTTTGCTGAGCCGGGGCCGAAGACAAACGGGATTTTGACGAAAAAGACATCTGACGTCGGTACTTTGGGTACGACGCGAGACCCGATCGGGGTTCGGTCGTTTTCCTGACACGGCCCGATCTTTTGGCGCGTAGGAAGCAGCTGAGCCGGGCGCGCGCTCTTCGACGCTGAACCGCATTAAACGGCGAAAAAGCGCTCGGATCGGCGGCGGACGCGGGCGGTCAGATACGCGGAAATGATGTAGAGCACGCCGAGCACCGCAAGCGACTTGATCAAGCCGAGCCCGTACAGGTATCGCAGGGCGGCGAAAATCCCAACCGCCACCATCCGGCTGAACGGTTTCATCAGCAGCCCCGTGGCTTGCACGCGGGCAATGCTCAGCAGCACCGCGGCCACCGAGCGCAACAGAACGTAGAGGAACAATCCCGCGGTGAAGCAATATTCCGCCGCGCTCCAGAAGGGAAGGTGAAACAGCCGCCAGAGCACGAACAGCGCCGCCATCACCACGGGCTGTGTCGCGGAAGACAACGTCCGAAGAGCATCGGCGAAGCCCACGGCGCGCGACGGAGAAACGGGCGGCTCGGACATTCGCCCAAGCATATCAGCGCGTCGAGTTTCGCCGCATCACAAGCGGAATATCGCGTCGCACCAACTCCTGCGAAATGATTTCAATTCGCGCCCGGCCCGATGTGGCGCTCGATGTGCGCCTTGAGCTGCTGGAAATCGACATCGGCGTTGTCGTCGACGATAAGAATGGTGGCCATTGCCGCGGCTCTTTCCTGCCCGAATCCCCCGCAGTACCCCGACGTGCGGCGCGATTCTAACAATCCGGTCATCTCGAGGGGAGGCCGCAACGGCGAACTTCGACGCCCCGAGAGTGCCATGGCATCCAGATATTGCTTGAAATGAAGCATGCCCCCTGATAAATATGTGGCTGTTGTGTGGAGATGGGGGAGCTTCAATTCTTCGAAACGCGGGAGGAGTTATGCGGGGCAGGGCTTGGACTTGGGCTGTTCTGTCGGTGCTGATTGGCTTCGCGGCTCAGGTCGCACTCGGCATCGGGCCGGAAAATCAAACGCTCACCCCAACCTTCGATGGGGTGGTGCGAATGCTCTACAACAATGGCAACGCCGATGGAACCGGGTACATGAATGGAACCGGGACGATCGTCGACAACGTGAATGTCAACGGCCAAGGGTGGCTTTGCGTCCTGACCGCCGACCACGTCGTCTCGCAGACCGGCACGCGCACCGGCGCAACTGTCAGTCAGCCCGGCATCGCCTTCGGCAACTCCGCCGTCGATTCCGGCGACTCGCTCTACATCAAGGCGACACCCGAACAGGTCTATCGTCGCGGCCCCAACGGGCTGATCGACATCGCGCTGCTCGGGATCAACTACGGCGCGTTCGACGCCAACTACACGCCGCTCGTGCGCAACCTGGTGACGGCGTCGGCGTTCTTCGACTTCACCGACATCGGCTATGGCAACGAGGGCAAGCGCGTGGCGGGCGGGTATCAGGCGCAGAACCGCTACGGCACGGAGCGCTACTTCAACGAGAAGATCGTCACCTTCAACACGACCTTCTCGGCCCTGGGATATACCTACGACTCCGCCCAGTACTTCGTGCAGGATCCCACCGCCAACACCGCCCCGGCTGGCTCCGGCACCACCTTCGACGCCGACTCCGGCTCGCCATATTTCACAACCGAAGCGGATTTCGACGAAGCGAACGGATTCAGTTATTTCACGAACAACCAGTTTGCCGTTCACACCGGCTCCACGCCAGTGGGCAATCCGCCTGCTGGCTTCAAGCCCGACGGTTCGCGCCAGTGGTCGGTCGCGCTCAGCGCAGCCGATTTGCAGTGGATCGCAGAATCCTGCGCGCTGGTGCCCGAGCCGGGCTGTGTTGGAATCCTGATCGTCTGGGGAGCCGTTAGCGTCGCGTGGCGCCGCCGAGCTGCTTGAGATGCTTCCCCAGCGCGTCGTTCTACCGACGCCGCCGCGAGGTCCGGCCGCCGTAGAGGAAGTAGGTCGTGAGGTGATCGTTGACCAATCCACGGCCTGCATAAACGCGTAGCAGATCGTTGACCCGACGAAGTTAAAGCCGCGGCGCTTGAGGTCTTTGCTCAGCGCATCCGATTCAGGGGTGGTCGCCGGCACATCTTTCATCATCCGCCAGTGATTGATCTTCGGCGCCGACCCGACGCAGCGCCGTAGATACGCGTCGAAATTGCCGAATTCGCGCTGGACGGCCAGGAATGCCCTGGCGTTTGCGACGGCCGACTCCACCTTCATCCGATGGCGCACGATCCCCGGGTCTTGCAGCAGCCGTTCGATCTTCCGGCGACTGCCGCCGGATCAAACCCGTCGAACGCCGCCCGATATCCCTCGCGTTTCTTCAGGATCGTCTCCCAAGCCCCGCCTGCGCGCCTTCCAGCACGAGAAGCTCCAGGAGCCTGCGATCGTCATGCTGCGGCACGCCCCATTCGCGATCGTGATACGCGATCCCCAGCGGCGTCACCGCCCAATCGCAGCGGCGCATCGGCGCAATAGCCTCGCTCACGATGCCGCCCAAGCAGCGGGGCTTCCCCAGCCACCCGAGAAGACGAACTCGGAGATCGGCTTGCGCGGGCTCAACGTCTGCTCCTTGCTGCGGAATTCTTCCGGCAGCGAGCTCGCGTCGCCGAGATATCCAAGCGCGATCGCGGCCGCGGGCTCGGCGGATTCCGGAATGTTGTACGCCGCACGCGCCTTCTCCACGTGAAACCCCGCCATCTGGTGAACGTGCAGCCCCAGCGCCGTCGCCTCGATGGTCATGCACGCCGCGGCCGCCCCCACGTCGTAAAATGCGTGCCGGTTCGGCTTGCCATTGTGCCGGAAGCTCAGCGAGGCGATCGAAATCATCAGCACCGGCGCGGCGCGGGCCCACTGCTGGTTCTTCTCCACCAGGCAATCCACAAGCCGCTGGTGCTCGGCCGGCTCGTGCTTCGTTGCGACAATGAAACTCCAGGGCTGCTCATTGAAGCACGACGCCGCCCAGCGGGCGGCCTCCATCAGGCTTTGCAGCTTCGCCGGCTCGACCGGCCGGTCGGAAAATGCGCGCGGACTCCAGCGCTGCTTCAAAAGCTCGTGAATGGGATGCGCCGTCTGCCGTTCCATGATGCAACCTTTCTTCAGTTCCTTCGCGAACTCACCTTGCCGCCGCCAATTGATACGTCCAGCGCTTTGAGCACCAACTCCGCGATCTTCATCCCATCGCCGGGGTCGTAGGCGGCGCGCAGCGACAGCTCAACCCGTCCGCGCGCATCTGACACCGCCGCTGGCAGCACAAACAACGCGGCCGGCACAAGCTTTTGCAGCTCCGGCAGATCAATCATCCCGCTCGCGGTGAGATCTCCCGAGCGGCTCGCCAAAGACGCGCAACGCGCGCTCAAGCGAAGCGATGCGCCGACCTCTAACGTCGCCTCCAGCCCCGCGTAAGCGATTCGGGCGAAGTCGGTGAGGTTTGTGAGCCGTCCCTCCCCCTTGAGTTGGCCGAGTTCCACCGGCACGTCCCGTCGGCCCAGAGACTCCACCAGCAGTGTGAACTCGAAGTCATCTCCCGCGCGTTTCAGCTCCGCGAGAATCGGGCCGGCCGACGCCCGATAGCTGGGGGCGGATTCGTCGCGGAAATGAATCTCGCCGCCGACCAGGAGAATCTTTTTCGCGTCGAGCGTCCAGCGCTGCTCCTCGTTTTCTTCTTCATCGCCGGCGGGCGCCTCCCCGGTCTTGGAGCGTTTCGGTGGCTTCCCGCGGAGAGGGGCATCATTCGTATCCGTTTCCTTGTTTTTCGATGAATTGGGCCGAGGCGGAAGGTTCGTCGAGCCATCCGCCCGGCGAATGATCGACAGGATGGGGCGTTCGATCGTGAGACTCTTGACGACAATCTCACCGGCCAGCGCCTTCACGACCGCGACTTCCGCTCGAATCCGATCGACACTCAGCACGGGATGTTTTGCGTCCTCGCCCGCCACTGTCATGCCGTGAATATCCAGCACGCCGCCTATCGGCGAGAGCTTCAGCTTCTCAAACGTGACCTGCGCGCCCAGGAGGGCGGACAGTTTCTTCTGGATGGGATTGCGCAGGAGGCTCATCGCCGGCGTCAGCCTAATCCGGCCGCCCGCCGGCGGACAGGGAAGCCGCGGCGCGAACAATCCGTCGCAGCGAGGTAATCAAGAACACCGGAATCAGCCGACAAATCAAATTACAGGTGGTCCGGAACTTCGCAAAGCAGTAGCATGGTGTCAGTCGTTCCCCGATAGAGAACGCCCTCCAGTGCCGGGGTAGCACTGCCGCCGGGCCCTCTCGAGACGGATCGCAGGAGGTGCCCTATGCCCAACTCGATTACACCAGCCGATTCCCCCGCCATAGCGGTCGTGTTGCCGCCTACTGAGCTTCCCAGGCTCAAGTTCAATGGCAGTGATCGCTTCCTTCGCGAGCTTCGGCGACGCGTCGACGCCTACTTCGAACGCACCGGACGCCGCCGCCGCGACTGCCCGAAAATGTACTTCAAGACCGCGACGATCCTCGCCTGGTTCGTCTCCGTCTACCTGCTGCTTCTCCTCCTCCCCATGAGCTGGTGGGCGGTGCTTCCCCTCGCTGTGCTGCTGGGGCTTTCGATGGCGGCCATCGGCTTCAATATCCAGCACGACGGCGGCCACAATGGATACTCCGAGCGCCCGTGGGTCAACCGGATTGCCGCGCTCACACTCGACCTCATCGGCGGCAGCTCCTACCTCTGGGACTGGAAGCACAACTCGATGCATCACACCTATCCCAACATCAGCGGCTACGACGATGACATCGCGATCGGCTTCCTCGGCCGCCTCTCGCCGCATCAGCGGCGTTATCCGTTCCACCGCCTCCAGGGCATCTATCTGTGGATGCTCTACGGCTTCCTCGCCATCAAGTGGCATCTCTTCGACGACTTTTACAACCTGGCCATCGGTCGAATCGGCGCCCACAGGATCCCCCGGCCGCGCGGGAAAGACCTACTCGTGTTCATCGGTGGCAAGCTGGTCTTTTTCTCGCTCGCGTTTGTCGTTCCGATGCTGCTCCATCCCGTGTGGGCCGTGCTGAGCGTCTATGCCATCGCGGCGTTTGTGACCGGCGTCGTGCTCAGCGTCGTCTTCCAACTCGCTCACTGCGTCGAGGGCGCCGACTTCCCCGTACCCGAGCAGATCGCTGAGGGTGCGGCGCGAATGTCGACGGAATGGGCCGTGCATCAGGTGCAGACCACGGTGGATTTCGCCCGCGGCAACCGAGTCCTCTGCTGGTTCCTCGGCGGGCTCAATTTCCAGATCGAACACCACCTGTTCCACAAGATCTGCCACGTCCATTACCCCGCGCTCTCCAAGGTCGTCGAAGAGGCCTGCCGCGAATTCGGCGTCCGCTACGACGCCAACAAGACGCTGCTCGCCGCCGTCGCCTCCCATTTCCGCTGGCTGGTCGCCATGGGAAGGCCCAGCGCAATGGCCGAGCCCACCTGACCGTCCCGCAAGCTTCGCTGTGCGGTGCCGGACACCGCCGGATCCTCAGCGGCCAGGTCATTGAACGGTTCAAAGCGGTCCGTGCGACATCCGCCAGCTTGCGCGCGACACAATTCCAAGTCCGCGCTGATATAAAACCTGTTTCCCAGCCCAAAAACCCATGCGCACCCCATCCGATCCCCATCGCCGCCCCATCCCCTCCCCATCCGTCGACCATCCACCCTCCATCGAATCCCCATGAATCTCCCACCGCCCACCCACCGCGCCCCCGAGAACCCGCCACCGCACGCCCGACGCCTGACCAACCGATGCCATCCGCTCGCCAGCCGCTCACCATAAACCGACCACCGCGAAACCGCTCGACCGCCGACGCCATTCCACTCGCAGCCGCACGCGGGTACAATCCTTCATACAAATGACTCTGATCTAAATACGAACACACCCCGAACGCGAAGGCGGAGTAACCTACCATCCAAGCGTCGAGGCGGAACAGCCCGAACAGCGGGGGCTCGAACTCTCAGATTCAGAAGGGGGTCGAGATTCAGAAGGGGGTCATTCAGAAGGGCATTCAGAAGGGGGTCGGGAGTTAATGGCATTAAGTTAACCCATTTTGCTCCGCATTTTCAGGGCTTTTCGCAATACGTCTCTCGGTTTGTTCATCAGGTCGTACTGCTTGGGCCGACGCTTGCGGCAACGCGGCTCGAGGCGGTGGGGTCGCGCGGGGTTGATCAGCAGATCGGGCAGACGATCCCCCGGCCGCGCGTGTCGCATCCACTTCAGCGCGTCGGCGAAGCTGATGCGCGATGCCGGCACCTGCTGTCGCTGTGCCGCCTGGAGCATCACCACGCGTACCAGGTTGTAGACCAGGCAGAAGACCGCCAGTTCCTTGCGCACGCCGACTTCGGTTTTGCAGCGCAGCACGTCCATGCCCATGGTGGTCTTGAGGTGACGGATGTTGCTCTCGACGTCCCAGCGACGCAGGCGCAGCTCGATGAGCTCGTCGGCCGGGTAGAGAACCGGGTCGAGCAGCGTGGTGAGGATGGTGACGGTGATGCGCTGTCGCTTGCCCAGCCGCACG
>JBBRCX010000156.1:0-8064 GCA_038204465.1 Tepidisphaerales bacterium
CCTTGTCGGCCTGCTTCACGCGCTGCGCGTAGTACGATTCGGGATAACCGATCTCCGGGAGGGCTGGAAGTTGTCGCAGCGGCGCCACCAAAAGACGGGCTCCAATGGTCGTGGGACTGCGGCGAAAGAGGTGAACCGCCCAGCGGCCGCAGGTCTCCTGCCGCGAATTTTAACCCACCGCCACGACCCCTCACAACCGAAAAGCGCGCCTTCCGTTCCACCCCGCGGCACGGGCTGCAAGCCGTGATGGACCGGAATCACTTTCTAAACAAGAAATGGCGGCCATGTCTGGAGCTTCCGCTTCCTGCGCCTCTCGCTACCATCTGCGAAACTGATTCCCCGATGCCTACCACCATGGCCGTCCATGCGATTCATCACGCTTCTCGCGATCTTGATCATCAGTGCCGCGGCCCTCGCCGGCCCGGCCACAGCGCCCAGCAGCAGCCCCAGCCTCCAGATCGGAACGATTCGGGACGACGCGATTCCGGAAAGCTCCGGCATCGCGGCCAGCCGCAAATACCCCGGCGTCTTCTGGACCCACAATGACAGTGGCAACGCGCCGGTTCTTTACGCCATCAATCGCGAGGGCAAGACCATCAATGCCTTCGCGGTCAGCGCAAGCAATCGTGATTGGGAGGACATCTGCATCGACGACGAAGGGCACCTTTACATTGGCGAGATCGGCAACAACCTGGGCCGCCACAACCAACGTGTACCAGGTGGACGAGCCCGATCCTTTTAAGAAGGCCGCCAAAGATAGTCCTCCGCTGAAGCCCAGGGCGACCTGGCAGCTTCGCTTTCCAGAAAAACCGTTCGACTGCGAGAGCCTGTTCGTGTGGAACGGCTACGGCTACGGCTACGTCATCTCAAAGCTGCTCGATGCCCACGATGCGGGCCTCTACCGTTTTCCGCTGGCGCCGCAGCGCGTGCCTGCGATCCTCGAGAAGGTGACCGACCTCCCGATTCGCTCGCCGGTCACCGGCGCCGACATCTCCGCCGACGGCAGAAAGCTCGCCGTCATCACCGTCACCGGCCCTTACCTGTTCACCATCGAGGGCGATCCCGCCAACGCGGGCCGCTCGAAGCCTCAGCACGTCACCTTCATCAAACCGAGCATCGAAGCGATCTGCTTCACGCGCGAAGGATTGCTGGTCACCGCCGAGAGCCGCGAAATCTACCTCTTTCGTTTCGATGATTTCATCGAACCCAAGCGCGCTGCTTTACCCGCGGAGTTGAAGCTGGATCTTCCCGCGGTCGCTCGCCCACCGCTCATCGACAGAAAGCTCGACGATTGGGACATGAAGGCCGAGCCGGTAACGCTCCAGAGCGCCGTTCGCCCGCCAACGGGGCCGCCGCCGCCGCGCCTCTGGGCCCGGTGGGGCGAGAAGGGCATTTACATCGCGGGGATTGCCACGCAGGCCAAGGTCGCGCCGTTGCAGAAGGCGTGGTACACCGGCGACGCCGTGGAGATCTTCCTCGGGCGCGATGCCCCCGATCGTCCCGCGGAATACGGCGCAGGCGATGACCGATGCTACCTCGACTTCGCTCAAGGCGCCGACGGCTCCGCCGGCCCCATCTGCATTGGCCCCGCCGCGAGGCCGCGCCGCCCGGCGCCGAAGCCGCCGGCCAGATCAACCCTGACGGCACCTATCAGTTCGAAGCGTTTCTCCCCGCGTCGGTCCTTCTCCCCACCGAAAAGTCCCCGGCGTTGAAGTCAGGCCAAACCCTGCGCCTCAACGTCTCCATTCTTTCGCTCACGCCGAAGCAGAACTGGTTCATCAGCGAATCCAACGCCGCCGGCACCTGGCTCAGCCCACTCACATGGGCCATCGCGCGGCTCAAGTAATTGGATCGAGGTCAGGCCGCGGATCACGCGTTCTTGTCCAGGTGAAAGACTTCTTCGACCGGTACGTCGAACACCCGCGCGATGCGCAGCGCCAGCAGAAGCGATGGGACGTAGCGGGACGACTCCAGCGCGATGATCGTCTGTCGAGTGACGCGCACGCGCTGCGCCAATTCCTCCTGGGTCATTTCCCCGTTCTCGAAACGCAGGCGGCGGATCTGGTTCGTGAGTGCGGTCCGGCTCATGCGTTACGTCCGCCGGTACTGAATGAGTATTGCCGTCGAATAGACGAGCAGCAGCACCAGCCAGCCCAGCCAACCGAACAGCTCGACCACTCCGACGGGAACGAAACCTCTCCCGCCGTAAAAGAGCGACACAGTCGTCAGTGCGCCGACGAAATAGATCCAGAAGATGGCGAAGCTCACCTTGCCCGCGCGGCGCATCACCTCGCAATCCCTTTCGTCATCCAGGACCTCATCGGGTTGCTTACGCCGGTAGAACAATTGCCCGAACGCAAGCAATCCCAGCGTGCCAAAGGCGCCTTGCGCCCGCCGCGGCCCGAGCATGGGAATGAGGCACAGAAACAGAAAACCCGTGCGAAGCCCGACGCCCAGATTGAACACAGCGAGTTTGCGATGGCGTTCCACCGGATCCTCCTTTTGCAACGGGGATAGGGTATAGTTTACTTTACTTAATGTAAAGTAAATCTTACTTGATGTATGAGTTAATCGGCGACCGCGGGAGGGGCGGCCAAAGCCGCGTGGGGCTCTGCCGCGATGTCTTGTGGTCCCGGCCTGAGCGATTTGCGGCAGAAGTACCAGCCCGCCGCGAGCAGCAGGGCGCCTGCGATTAACTGTGCGGCGTCACTCGCGGTGAGGTGGAAACTCGGGATCGACGTCTCCGTCATCACCCGCTCCGCGCCGTGCCGGCGGATCGTCCACGCCGCCAGCGCCAGCGCGGTGGAATCGTACAGCCCGTGCGCGAGCATGGCCGGGAAGATCGATGCGCTGCGCCAGACGATCCAGCCGAGGAACATGCCCAGCAGCGCGCGCAGCGCCATGCCGTGCAGGTCCAGGTGAATGCCCGCGAAAAGCAACGCGGTGATGACGATCGCCCCCCAGGGCGGCAGCCTGCGCAAAAACGCCGTCTGCAAGGGGCCGCGATAGAACAACTCTTCGCAAATTCCCGCGAGCAAACCGACGGTGACGATCACGAGGACCGGATGCTGCGCCAGCGCGGGCACCATCAGCTCCGCCTCCATCCGCGCTGACTCCGGATCGCGCGGCCAGAACATTTGCTGCAACCCCGACAGCAGGTTGATCCAGGGCGCCAGGCCGATACCCACCAGCGCCGCTCCGCCCAGCACGCCGAGCCGGGTTGGCCGCCACGAGAACGTCTGGGCCCACCGCCAGCGCGCCAGCCACGCGAAGAACAGTGCGGGCGCCAGGATCAACAGAAGCTCATTGCCGAACAATGTCACGAGCAGCTTGTGCCGATCGGCATTCGGATCGACATGCGACCAGAGGACCGGCCACGACGGGCTCACGTAAAACAGCAGCAGCAGCGAGACGGCGAACAGCGTGAGCGCCGAATCCACCGCCGGCAGCCGCCGCACGCCCCGAGCGGTAGCGCGGCGCAGCCCCTTCATCGAGATCGGCTCCCAGGCCGGGTTCACCAGCTGCTCGCTGCTGAAGAGCCGGCCCGCGAGGCTGAGCATCAACCCCGCGTAGACGCAGGATGAAACGAACGCGAGCACGAATGCGCGCACCGACACGTGGGCCGTCATCACCTCGCGGATGATCAACGTGGTGCTGACCACCGGCGTCACCAGCAGCCCCGCGCTGAGCGGCGGCTCCATGAATCCAACCGCCATCGCGGCCATGGGCACCAGCATGCAAGGCGTGGCGAACGAATTGGCCTCGCGAAAATTCCGCGCCAATAATCCCGCGATCAGCACGAGCGCGGAGAAGAAGATGATCGCGGGCACTGCTGCCAGAAACGCGAGCGACAGCGCGCCGACCGAAATGCGCAGGCTCTCCGTCCCCTGGCTGGCAAGTGAAACCGAGCGAAGCAGCACCAGCGCCATGCTCAGCATGTTCAGGCCGGCCGTCAGCAAACCGCACAGCAGCACGAGGCTGCCCTTGGCGACGAGCAACTCGGTGCGGCCGACAGGCGTGACCAGCAGCGTCTCCAGCGTCCCCAGCTCGCGCTCAGTGGTGGTCGCGTTCAGCGCGGGGAACAGCGCGCCGAGCATCCCGGTCATCAGCAAAATGACCGGCAACGCGGCCGCCAGCACCTTTCCGAAGCGCTGGTCGCTCGTCGCCACATCGTCCGTCTCGGTCTTCAGCGGCTTCAGCACCGTCGCGGGAACGCCGAGGCGCTGCAGGCGCTGCTCGATCAGCCAGCGCTCGTAATCGGAAATCGTCTTGCGCACCTTGTCTTCAACGAACTTTGCCTCCGTGCGGCTGCGGTTGAGCTGCAGTCGTATCTCCACATCCTCACCCGCCAACGCCCGCTGCTCCGCGAGCAGGGGGACGTGCAGGACGGCATCGAGCTTCCCCGCTCGCAGCTCGGCATCTGGATCGGATGGCGCCGCCGTTTCCAGCTCCAGCCCGCTCTCCTTCTGTCCGATGAGCTCGCGCAAACGCGGCGCGGCGTCCGCATGCTCGAGAAACACCCGCGCCGGCTGCTCGCGCAGCTCTTTCTGCCGCTTCAGTCCCATCCCGGTGATCCCGATGGCGAGAAGCGGATACAGCAGCAGCGGCAGCCCGAACATCACCACCAGGCTCCGCCGGTCGCGCAGCATCTCGCGCAGCTCCTTCAGGAAGACCGTCTTCACCACTTCAAACCGCACGCGGCACCTCCCCAACCAGCGAGAAGAACGCCTCGCGCAGGTTGTCGGCGCCGGTCCGCGCACACAGCTGCGCAATGCTTCCCTCCCCAAGCAACCGCCCGCCGCCGATCACACCGATGCGCGTGCACAATTCCTCGGCCTGCGGCAGCAGATGCGTCGAAAACAACACGCATTTGCCCGCGCGGGCCAGCTCGAGCACCGCCTCCTCCACCGTCCGGCTCACCACCGGGTCCAGCCCCGTCGTCGGCTCGTCGAGCATCAGCACCGGCGGATCATGCACTACCGCGCGGGCCAACGACACACGCTGCTTCATTCCGGTTGAGAGCCGGTCGTTGGGGCGATCGGCATAGCTGGTGATGTCGAACAACTTCAGCACGTGCTCGACCCGCGCGTGCAGCCGCTCGCCCCTCAAGCCCTGCAGCGCGGCGAAGAACTCGAGCGTCTCCCGGGGCGTGAGCCGCGCGTACAGTCCGCTGTTTGCCGAAAGGAATCCGATGCTCCGCCGCACCGCCTCCGGGTCGCGCAGCAGATCGTGCCCCGCGATGGTCGCCGACCCGGACGTCGGCGTGAGGATGGTCGCCAGGCAGCGCAGCGTGGTGGTCTTGCCCGCGCCGTTGGGGCCGAGAAGGCCGTAGATCTCCCCCGCGTTGCAGCAGAAAGATGCGTCCTGCACGGCCGCGATCTCGCCACCGTCGGGGTCCTCGTAGATTTTGCTGAGCTGATGGACACGAATCATGCGGCGCTGCTGGGTGAAGGCAAAGGCGTCATTTTGAACCGCGAAACCGCGAAGCGAGGCCGGCGGGCCCGTCACGTTGTACAGGTTTTCGCAGTCTATCAGTCTCGCTCGTCATTGGCCTCCACTCTGGCCTTCCCTGTTCGGCGGTCGAGCCTCCAACTTTTGCACTGCGGTCCGAGCATGCTTCCGTCGCTCGGTGTTTCTGGCGCGGCGCCTGCGCACCTCGGCGGCGCGAGGATTGGAGCCCTGGTGGGGCTGTGCCGACTTTACTGGGGCGGGCATGCGAGTAAAGCTGCTGGGCCGCGCACTGAGCGGCGTCCCCTGCTTATCGGCCCACGTCCGACAACCGATGACAGCGATAATGACGGAGCCCTGGATCGATCCTCCAACGCGGAGCGGAAGCCGATTCCTGCTGCGCGCCGTCCGCTCGCTTTTCTACGCGATCTCCTGGCTCTGCTTCCTCGGCCTCGTGTTGATCGTGCTCGGGCCGTTCGCCTTGCAAGCTGTTCACCTGGATGCAGTGGGCTTCGATACGATCGGACTGTTGGTAATCGGTGGTCCGGCACTGGCCGCGATTGGACTCCAATTCCTGCTGCTCGGCGCGGCGCTTTCGGATAGCAGCCGGACGCGTATCGGCGCGCTCTGCGCCATTGCTCTCGGCGGCGCCTTCCTGCTTCTCCATCAGGCGGGATTCGTGTGATGCTACTTTGCAGTCATGCCGTTACGATGGCGCGGCGATGAGCGACCACCTCGGAACGTTGTGCATTGTCCTGCACGGCCACCTCCCATACGTCCTGCACCACGGCACCTACCCGCACGGCGAAGCCTGGCTCTTCGAGGCCGCCGCCGAAACTTATCTTCCGCTTTTGGACATGATCGGCGAGGTTGCGCTTCACAAGGCCCGGCCGGCGATGACGATCGGCCTTACGCCGGTGTTGCTCGAGCAGCTTTCTCACGAGCGCTTCAAGAGCGGTTTCGTTTCCTACCTGAACGAGCGGATCGACCGCGCGCGGCAGGACCGCAAGAGCTTCGAGCACGGCAACGAACTGCACTTCGCATATTTGGCTCAACGTTGGGACGAGTGGTACACGCGAAGGCTCGAACACTTCGAGCGGATCGGCCGCGACATCCCCAAAGAGTTCGCAGCACGTTTCCGCGAGGGGCATATTCAGGTCCTCACCAGCAATGCGACCCATGCCTATATGCCGCTGCTGCTCAACGACGAGTCGATCAAGGCGCAGATGGCGGCGGGGACGCTCGCCAGTGAATCGCGCCTCGGCATCAAGAGTCGCGGGATGTGGCTCCCCGAATGCGCCTACCGGCCCACCTGGGACCACTGGCTTCCCTCGGTGCTCTACGATAACCCCCGCTATCGTGTGGGTTTGGAAGCGTTCATCGCCGGCGCGGGCGTGACCCATTTCTTTGTCGACACGCACCTGATTGGCCAGGGCCAGCCGGTTGGAACTTTCGAGAAAGGCAACTTCCACCCTGTCGGGGACGCCCAGCTGCACTGGGACCAGCGCCGCGGCTGGCGCAGCCCGCTGGAGCCCGTCGGCGTTGTAAGCCAGCCGGAGCCGCCCAAGTGCTTCGCATTCGCGCGCCATCCGCGCGTCAGCGAGCAGGTGTGGAGCGGCACCATCGGATATCCGGGCGCCGGGCAATACCTCGAGTTCCACCGCAAGCACGGCGAGCGCGGCCTGCGCTATCACAAGGTCACCGACAACAAGATCGACCTCTCGCAGAAGCACCCGTATTACCCCGACGACATTCACGCAAAGCTGTACGAGCATTCGCAGCACTTCTGCAATGTCGTGCGCGACACGCTGCGCGAACACAAGAACACGACGGGCCGGGCCGGCGTATGCGTCGCGTCATTCGACGCCGAGCTCTTCGGCCACTGGTGGTTCGAAGGCCCCAATTTTCTGCGCGACGTCGTCTTCACGCTCGCGCATGACTCGTCGGTGAAGCTGATGACCGCCGAGGAGGCGCTCTATCACTATCCGCCCGACAAGGTGATGCGTTTGCAGGAGGGAAGCTGGGGCGAGAAGGGCAACCACAGCGTGTGGATCAATGACCGCACGCGATGGATATGGGAGATGGAATACCGGGCGGAAAACCGAATGCTCAAGCTGCTGCACGAATTGCCCTGGCGCGAGAAGGAACCCGTTCGCGCGATGATGCAGCGCGCCGGCCGCGAGCTGCTGCTGCTTCAGGCCAGCGACTGGCCCTTCGTGATCCACTCCCACGGCGCCGTCGACTACGGCATCCAGCGCTTCGCCGGCCACTGCACGCGCTTCGACCGCACGACCCAGATCGCCGAAGACCTCGCCGCCGGACGCGCGGTCGATCCGATCCAGAAGATCGAGGTTCAGGAGACCGACCTGCACGACAGCATTTTCCCGGACATCGAGCTTGCGTGGTGGATGACTTGAGCGACAGAGGCCCTCTGGGTTGCACGATTACCGGCGTTGTCGCAACACCCCGGTGCAGAGGCAGGGCAACCGCATTCTCTATTTGAAGGCAAAACTTGCCGAATCGTCGGTAAGCCCAGACCGCGATGCTGACTGAAAATCAATCGTTGCCGCAGGACCGACGACGACGCGGCGTCACGCTTTCCCTAGAATGCGGTTG
>JBBRCX010000157.1:0-7979 GCA_038204465.1 Tepidisphaerales bacterium
CCAGTCCTTTGCCTGGGGCGTCTCGCCCAAGCAGCACTTGGCCGCCTCATGCATGTGCTGGCTCAAGTGGTAAAAGTCCAACAGCATCACCTTGATCAGCAGCAGCATCCGGCAGATCTGAGCGGCGATCCACTTGGCCCCGTCGGTCAGCGAGATGCACTGATCGGCCTGCTCGAACGCGACCTGCCCGGCATGCGCCTTGAGCAACTTCCCAAACCACGAACGCGTGGCGATGTTTCTTCTCCTGGTCGTAGAACAGCCCGATTTTCATCTCCTTGAACCGCTCGTCCGATCCCGCCCGCGCCGGCGCGAGCGGCTTGGCGTTGCCTACACCTCCCGCCGACCGCTGCTGACGGCGAATCGCCTGGTTTTCCCGGCGTTTGTCCTTCTCCTGCTGTGTCACCGTCGGCGCCATGACCCCATCCACCCCCGCGTACACACGCGTCAGCGATTCACCGTTTGCGCCCGATTCCACCTTCGCGTCGGCGCTGCTCCAGGCGGCTTTTAGTTCGCCGCTGTTACGCGCTTGCGTGACCGCCGCGGCTTCCGATTCGACCAACTGCCGCAGCCGCTCTTTGCCTACCGGAACGTTGCCGATCCGCGCCGCGTCATCGGCCGCCTGCCTGAAGTCCTGCACCATCCCCAGGCGGCACAGAATCTCCCGCGCCCCCGGCGACACCCTCCCCTGATCGATCCCCACCGCCGCGTCGGCCGGGAAGGTCCCGCCCTTGCCTTTGGCCCAAAAGTAGCGACGGCTCAACTGAATCTCGCCGTCAGCGGTGATCACCCGCGCGTCGCGGCTTCCCTTGCCCCGCAACGCCGCCGGCCCGTCCGTCGGGGGAAAAAACCGCCTGTGATGCAGACGGCAATCGATCAATCCGCCCTTGAATCATCTCGCCAAAGCAGTCGGCGGTGAGCTTCTGGAAGATGTCCCGGACTTCCCATTCGCTGCCGGCAATCCATTGCCCGTCCGGTGCTTCATCCACGGCCCGCATGGCCTCTTCCAGCGACCGCTGGAATCGCTCCGTCAACTGACGCTTGAGGACTTCCTTGTCCATACACGGCCTCCTGAGGTGAAAAACTTTGAACCATCATAACGCCATTTGCCAAAAACCACGGCCACACCCAGGGATAGGCTTGGGTGATGGAGAGGCGCATGGCGCTGCGGCGGATACTATGGTGTCACACTTGCTGTCAACGCCGTCGGATGCCGGCAGTAAATAGGGTTAACCTGCAACCGTGAATCGATCGGGGCTTGTTTCGGGTGGAGGATCGGCATGCGAAGTGGGAACAATCATTCATCGAAGTGGAGAGATCGCGAACGGCTGGGCTTCAGCCTGGTGGAGATCCTGGTGGTGATTGGCATCATCGCGATGCTGATCGGCCTGCTTCTGCCATCATTGGCGCGGGCGCGCGAGCAGGCGAATAAGATCAAGTGCGCCAGCAATCTCCGGAACCTCACGACGGCGCTGAACGGGTATCTGAACGACTGGAAAAACGTCGTCTTCTGGCGGGCGCCGAACCTGGCGGACGACGGCGTGGAGTTCTACGTGTATGGCGGGCGCGAAGACGCCAACAGCTCGGGCCCGATCCAGCAGGGGATTTTCAATTCCAGCTTTCGGCCTGTCCGGCCCATCGTTCGTCCGTTGAACCTGTTCATGTCGAACAACTATGGCGTCTTCCAATGTCCCGACGACGACTCGGCGGTGAGTTTCGTTCCTGGTCAGAAGGATTCGAACTTCGGCTTCGTTGGAACGAGCTATATCTTCAACTGCACCGGAACCGTGACCGGGAGCGCTCCGCCCGGCGGCGGGTTTGCGGGCAGGAGGATCACGCGTGCGAAGGATTCATCCAACGCGATCCTGTTCTTTGACGCGTGCCTGATGTACGACAAGAAGTGGCACCCGAATAAGAAGGGGAACATCGCGATGGCGGACGGGCACGTGGTCTTCGACGACATCCCGATGCCCGGCGTCTCCTCTCCCTACAACTGGGGCACGTTCGAAGAGAACAATTAGCGGGAGAGAGGGTCGAAGCGGCCTAAGCAATCGACACAAGTCATCGATCGATCTCCTCTTGTTTCGCGAGTCACTTTAGTCCAAGCGAATCGCTTCGTTAAGCGGTGATAATCTCGCGCCGCCGAAGCATGGCGGGAGGAATGGCAACCCGGACGTTGAAGGCGAAGCTGGGCTCGGACTGTGGAGCTCGGGCGGCCATGCAGGACCCCTACGTGGAAATGCCCGAGCTGAACGAACGACGATCAACCGGACGCGCAGCAACCGGAAACAAGTCCGCGTTCCGTCGTAAGTAACATTCTGGAAAACAAGAATCCCCCGATATCTCAGGGGGATTCCGCGCCTTGCTGCTGCCTGCACGTTGGGGGCAGTGACCCCGACGGGATTCGAACCCGTGTCGCGGCCTTGAAAGGGCCGTGTCCTAGGCCTCTAGACGACGGGGCCGGCTCTTTTGCGAAACGCTTCGCCCAGGAGAGCCGCACAATATGCCGACGCCGAGCCCGAAGGCAAGGCGCACCGATCGGCCCGGGTCATCCGGCGGCTCGCGCCGGCGAGCAGCGGTTCGGGTAGATTCCGAGCATGCTGCATTACTTCAAGTTTCGGCAGGATCTTCTCGCGCCCCAGCCCGCGAAGGAAGTCTACATTAAGCGCGGCGCGGGCAAGGGCTGGCCCGAAGAATGCCCGCCAATCCGGGCCGCCAATTCGTTCGGATTCGATCTACTGGCGAACTTTGACGTCACGTTCGTGCGCTCGCGCGGTGGATGGAAGCTCGAAGAAGATATCGTTATCGAGAGCGACTTTGACTACGCCGCCCACGAGCGCGCAGACGGAACGCCGCTGCGACAGCAGTACGCGTGGTTCTGGGAGAAAGGACAGAAACTCCCGCACGCGATCAGCGATAACGTGTACGCGCAGATTCGCAACCAGGTCAAGATCAGCAGCTACCTCTTTCTGAAGACCGACCCGAACGAACTGCTCTACTTCACTGACATTCCCAATATGAGCCGCCCCTGGCGGGCGATGACTGCGCTGGTCGACGCCGATTGGTACCGGGCGAGCTATCCATGGCACTGCGTGATCGAGCTGTGTCAAAGTGAGAAGCGCATCAGGATCCGCAAGGGTGAGCCGCTTTGCCGACTGATGCCCGTACGGCGGGATACCTACTTCGCGGGACAGATGTCGGCGGCATCATTTGACGATTTTTTCAGCCGGGGACAGGAGTGGCTCGCAACTCACGGGCAGGTTCGGCATGAGGGGACTGTGGATATCACTCGAACCTATGTGCGGCAGCAGATAAGATCGAAATTCGTGGTGATGACATAGCCGGCAAAGGATCGTGGGGGACGACCGCTTTGTTCGCGGCTCGCTGGAGCGGGAAACATGCCTTCATCGGACCGAACCGAGAATTCCTTCTGGACCCCTGCGTGGCGTTCGATGGTCTTCGTACTCGCGGCGGCATCGATCTGGTGCCTATTGGCCGAGTTTTATCATCTCTGCTCGATGCGCACGTTTACGATTTGCGCCCTGATGCCGGCGACGGCGCTGCTGGCCGGGCTCGCGCTCTGGGACCGGTTGCGAGGCGACCGGCAGCTCTGGCGTGCCGTGCTGGTCGGAGCGGCGGCCGGGCTGTTGGCGGCGCTTGCGTACGACGTCTTCCGGCTGCCCTTCGTTTACGCGCGGCAGTGGGGCATCGCGTCGATTGTGCCGCCGATGGACCTGTTCAAGGTCTTTCCGCGCTTCGGCGCGATGATCCTGGACCAGCCGGTCGAGCAGGCGCACTACTCGGTAACGGCGCAGCTGGTCGGCTGGAGCTACCACTTCAGCAACGGCATCACCTTTGGGGTGATGTACCTGGCGATGATCGGCGATGCGCGGCGCCGCGGGTGGTGGTGGGCGATCGTGATGGCGGTGGGACTGGAGTTGGGAATGCTCTTCACCCCTTACCCCGCCACGTTCAACATCCCGCTCACAAGGCTGTTCATCATCGTGACGTTATCGGCACACCTGGTCTTCGGAACGGCGATGGGTTGGCTCACGCGCAGCGGGTCCATTCGATGGTCGGCGCTGCAGCCGATCCCGAGGCTGTAGGTGCGATGCCTGGTTTGCCAATCATTGGATGGGTTGTTTATGCCCGCAAGGTAGCGTTGAGTTTCTGCCGGGCGGCGCTGACGATTCCCTGCACGCTGCTCTCCACCTGTTCGCCCGTCAGCGTCACATCGGGGGAGCGGAAGATGAGCGTCACGGTCACGCTCTTGCTTCCCTTCTCCAGCGGTTTTCCGCGGTAGGTGGTAATGTACTCGAGCCCTTCGAGCCACTGCGGTCGCTCTTCGCGGATAAGCGATTCCAGCGCCTCATAGCGCGTCGACTCGGAGACAACCAGCGACAGATCGCGCCGCACGGGCGGATATTTCGGAAGTGGCTGCAATTGCGGGACGCGCTGCGCTCCGCTGAGTAAGGCCGACATCTCCAATTCGGCCGCTGCCGGCACTTCACGCAACGACAGTTTCTCCGCCACGGCGCGCGAGATCTTACCGATCGTGCCAATCCCCGCGACGCCCCACTCGACGCGCCCGCAGGCACCCCGCGCAAACCCCGATCGATTCTCCGGAACGGCCTGCACGTCCCGCTTCGGATCCAGCTTGTTCAGCAGCGCTTCAACCGTGCCGCGCACTTCGCGAAACTCACTGCTTCCCACGAGTGCCAGGCTCTGGCGTTCCTGCACTTCGCCGCCAGGCGCGTTCCAGAAGGTCGCGCCGATTTCGAAAAGCTTCGGATCGCTCGTACCCGCGTTCTGGTTGCGGGCAACGGACTCCAACAGCCCCGGCAGAAGGCTAGGACGCAGTCGTGCGTTGGCGTCGCGAACGCTGACATCCGCTTTTGGCAGCGGGCTTGTTGGCGAGACGTTTTCGGCCGGCAGAAAGTCTTCCGCCAGCACATCGCTCACGAAGCTGAACGTTACCGACTCGTAGTAGCCTGCCGCGATGAGTGTGGAGCGAATCAGATTCACCGTCTCCAGCGCAGGCTCGGGCGGCTTCACGCGAATGGCAATCTCATCGCGCGACGGGATCTTGTCATAGCCGACTATGCGCGCGACCTCTTCGATAAGGTCCACCTCGATGTTCAGGTCCAGCCGATAGCTGGGGACGGTCACTTCGATCCGTTCACCGCGCAACACAGGCGCGAGCCGCAGCCGCGTCAGCGCATTCATCACGAGCTCCACGGGCCACTCCACACCGAGGACCTGCTTGAGCTTCGTCAGGCGAAGTGTCAGTTTCTTCGCCTGAAAATCATCGGCGCCCGCGGATAGGACCCCGCTGAGCAATTGTCCGCCGGCCGTGTCAAGGATCAGCTGCGCTGCGCGGAGGCTGGCGCGCTCGGCGAGCGTGGAGTCGATCCCGCGCTCGAAGCGGTAGGAGCTGTCGCTGCGAAGATCGAGCGCGCGGGCAGTCTTTCTCACGGACAGAGGATCGAAGCGCGCCGATTCGAGCAGCAGGTCGACGGTGGACGCGGAGATTTCCGAATCCACACCTCCCATCACGCCCGCCAGCGCGACGGGGCGAGATGCGTCAGCAATGGCGAGCATGTCGGGCGTGAGGATGCGCTCCTTGCCGTCAATGCTGATCAGCCTCTCGCCGGCACGGGCGGAGCGCACGACGATTTCATGCCCATGCAACTTCTGGAAGTCGAACGCATGGAGCGGCTGGCCCATCTCGAACATGACGTAGTTCGTAACGTCCACGACGTTGTTGATCAACCTATAAGGCTCGCCTTCACGGCTCCTGAGCACGGCACCGAGCCGGCGGGCCATCCAAGGCGGGCTGGGCAATATCTTCACGCCGCGAATCAAGCGCGCCGTGTAGTGAGGGCACAGCCGTGGTGCTTCGATTTGAACGCGGGCGAGCGAGGACGCCGGGGGTGGAACTTCCGCCGCCATCGGCTCAACATCGCGGAACTCACGGCCCATCACGGCTGCCAGCTCACGTGCGATTCCAACATGGGAGAGGCAGTCTCCGCGATTGCTGGTGACCTCGACATCGATAACGGTGTCGTTGTCCTGAGTCTCAATCAGTTCGACGGGAAGACCACCCTGCGTGAGGGCTTCGGCGGCTTCATGGGGGTCAAGCGGACCGGGAAGGTACTCGCTGAGCCACTCCAGGCTGATTCGCATCGGGCGCTCCGGCGGTCTTCGGTGGAACCGCGACACTCTATGGGGCACAACGGGCGTGTCAATCTTGACGCAAGTGCCTGATCTGGTGTATACTTGCGAATCTTTTGTTCCGGGTTCCCCGGATCTGCGTTTTCGGGGCCGCGCGGGACGCGTCTGATCCGAAAAAGCGAGGGCTTATCGTGGCCAAGACAACATCCAAGAAGGCCCCCCCAGCCAAGAAGAAGATGCCGGGCAAGACCCAGCGGCCTGCCGCTTCACACCGCGCCGCGTCCTCTTCGAAGCACCCGGCATCGTCGTCGAAGCGCGGCGGGTTGTCGCAGCGTAGCGTGGCGCCGCAGCGCGGCGCATCAAAGGTTCCGTCCGTGAAAGTCGGAAGTGTCTCCACCCGTGACGCCAGAAACGGCCGAGGCAGGGTCAGTATCGCGGCGTTGAAACCCCTGCGCTCCAAGAGTTCCGACGGGCGAGCGGACACTCGTCCCTCAGCGCCGGTCCCCGTGCCAGAACCAGTTCCCACGAATGGGCGCCCCCGCAAGAACCAGGCAGGTTTGCACATGCGCGACCTGGAACATTTTCGCGATCTGCTCCTGGCCAAGCGCCGCGAGCTCGTCGGCGACATGTCTTCCATGGAACGCGAAGCGCTGCGCAGCAGCGGCGGCTCGAACCTTTCCACCCTGCCGATTCACATGGCTGACATGGGCACCGACAACTACGAGCAGGAGTTCACCCTCGGCCTGGTCGAAAAAGACCGCAACCTCCTGCGCGAGATCAACTCGGCGCTCGCCAAGATTCAGAATGGAACCTACGGCCTTTGCGAAGGCACCGGCAAACCCATCACCAAGGCTCGCCTCGAAGCCCAGCCCTGGGCGCGCTTCTCCATCGAACACGCCCGCAAGATGGAGCGCGGAATGATACGGTGATGGTAGGTAGATTCCCGATCGTGATTTGCCATTCACGATTTGTCACGGCCGATCCATACGCTTCGCATCTCCGCCGATCGAAAATCGCAAAATTAAAAATCGAAAATCCCAAATGTCTGTCCCGACTGAGAATTTTCGTTCGCCCGCGGCGCTCAGCCGCTTCTTCCTGACGACAGTCATCGGCCTCACCTTCGATTTGTGGACGAAGGTCTATGCCTTCAGCAAACTGGCGCTGCCCGTCGGCACCGATGGCGCGGGCATCACTGACATCTCCAGACCGATCTCCTACGATCTCATTCCCGGCTGGCTGCGCTTCCAACTTATGAACAACCATGGGGCCGTCTTCGGCATCGGCCAGGGACAACGCTGGCTTTTTGTGCTGGTGTCACTGCTGGCGATCGTCTTTCTCACCTATCTCTTCGCCACCAGCGGCAGGCAGCGGTTTTATCAGTTCGTATTGGGCATGTTGTTGGCCGGTGTGCTGGGGAATATGTATGACCGGATCGTCTTCGGCTACGTGCGCGACATGATCTACGCGCTGCCGCAATGGCACGTTTTCCCCTGGATCTTCAACGTAGCCGACTCGCTGCTCTGCATGGGCGTCGTTCTGATGATCGTCTACAGCTTCCTGCGCTCAGGCGACCCCAAGCCCGCCAAGTCGCAGCAGCGGCTTGAACCCGCGCGGCCCTAGAATCGGTCGGTCGCTTGCCTTGTTAAACGCTCGGCTCCAGATCACCCGCCGCGCCACGGCGACGACGACGCGCGACCTCCAGTACGAATGACCACCGCCTCCGACATCGATATCATCCATCTTCGCCGAGCGCTTGCCCTGGCGGTGAAAGGTCGCGGCTGCGTCGAGCCGAACCCAATGGTCGGCTG
>JBBRCX010000158.1:0-7844 GCA_038204465.1 Tepidisphaerales bacterium
CCGCAAGGCCGAGTCGCGCTGGAGAAAACTGAACGGAGCCGAGAAGCTGCAAGACCTGATCGACGGCGTCGTGTTCGTCGACGGTGAACGAAAGGCCGCTTGAGTTGTCGTGGCCGTCCACAGCTTTTGGAAATAACTCCAATCTTAATCGAGCAAAGCCACCAGCTCATCGATTTCAAACATGGTCCGTCAGCCCCGATGCCATCGCTGGCCTGACGCGCAGGGTCTGGTGAATCCGGCAGTGGTTGTAGTGCATGAAGTGCAGCGCGACGCCGTGCTGTAGGTTCTCAACCTTTTTCGAGAATCCATTGGTTAAGCGAACGGCTGCCTCGCCCGCCTCCTTTCGCCGAAGCTGCCTTTCAGGGGGCACGGGGCACCCCCCGTTCTCGCATTTGAAAACCAGGAAATCGCGCCGAAGAGAATCACACCAACACACCCAAACCCTCATGACCCAGCGCGCCAATCACCTCCAACCACATGAACCAGCCCAGCGCGGCCGACACCGCACATTGGAAGGACACTTCAATGATTCATTTCTCCATGTCTCGCCTCGATCGTCACTTCTCCGCAAAAAGCTCCGCAATTCCCTTCACTGTATGTTCCACCAATTCGTCGCCACCCTCCGGGCCGACCGCGCATACCGCGGGCATGGCGCCGTAGCCGCCGCCTTCGACGGCGCGTTTCGTGGGGAGATACCAGCCTACCCCTGAGGTGAGCTGGGTGAGCAGGGTTTGTGCGGCCGGGCTCCGCTCCTTGATGCGAAGGCCGAAGTCGACGAAGAGCTCGAAGGGGTTGGTCGCCAGGACGGCATCACCGAGCCGCAGGAAGTGAAGCTCGGCGGGGACCGGCCCAGGTTTGTGCCGCCCTTCGAAGATGTCCACCACCAGCTGAAGGCGCTGCGGCCACCATGACTTCGGGTCCATCTGCGCTGCGGCGCGCTGGTGCTCGGCCTCGGCCCAGTCCCGCTCCTGGCGCGAAACACGCCGCGGCGAAAGCGTCACCCGGTGGACCTGATGCGCCAGCGCAACCTCGCCTTCCATCGGACGCGTGCAGGCCAGCGCGCGTTCGACCGCGTCGGCCACGCGCATTGCGATCTCCTGTCGCTCGGAAAAGCCGCGGCGCTTGCGCATCTCCTCTTCCTGATTCTTGTAGAGGATGAAGTGGGGCGACTGGTCGCCGGAAATCCCGCAGATCGGCAGCACCCACAGCTTCTCGCCCAGCCGCTTCCGCAGTTCCACGCGGATCTCGTGCCAGAAGTCGGCCGAGAATTCATTGAGCCCTTCATCAACCTGTGACGGACAGGGAATATTGAGCACGACGCCGGCTAACGCGCCGGAGGCGTCCCAGACGAAGAGCATGTCGAAGCTGTGGTCCTCGTAGCCTTCGATCCATTGAAAATCCGGCCGATCGGCGCGGCCGTACATCTGGGCCGTCCCGTCGGTATAGACCGGGCGGCGGTTGTGCCCGACGACGGCATGGCCGTACGCTCTTCCAACACTGCAGGGCGCGAGCCCCTGCCAGGCCTCGACGGCGGCTTGGGCGATGCGATCCGCCAGGAACGCCGAGCATTCCTGCGCCGTCATCACGTCCCCGCCAGGATGCGGATAGAAGCCGTCCACGCAGACCAGCGACGTGTGGGTGTGTGTCGCGAACAGGATGATGTTGTCGGCGGGCAGCGAAGGCAGGCCCTTCGAGACTTGCCGGCGGACTGCTTCCTGGAGGTCATCGGAGATCAGCGCCAGATCGCACGAGACGAGGATCACCCCATCCGAGCCGTCATGCGCGCCGCCGTCGATCGCCATCGCGGTGACCGTCAGCGGGTCCAACGCTTCATGCGCCACCCGCGTGTGCATCTGGCCCATCAGCATTGCGGGCCGTTGCGGAACAATGTTCCGCGAACCCCAACCGATCCTCAGCATGAATGACCTCTCTTTTGATTCACGTCAGCAGCATACGCGCCTCAGCCCCGATGTCTTGCGAATTTGGCGGCGGCGCTGGACACGAGTACAACGCATCGCGGCGCGGCACACTGGAACTCATCATATGAACCCCATTCCCACCGCCACCGGCGGGCTGACTCTGGATCGCATCGAGACACTCGATCAGGCCCGGTTCGGCCACCGGCAATTCCCGCAGATCTACGTGCTGCCTTGCGGCGACTGGATGGTCATTTTCTGCTGGACCGACGACGCCGCCTTCGCCAAGTGCGGCTACCTTCGTTCGCGCGACCAGGGCGGCACGTGGGAAACCGACGGCTGGGCAACGGAGAGCGGCCCGCTGGTCCAGGTCGATGCCAACTCCGTCGCATTCTTCGACAGCTTCTACGCGCTGCACAAAGGCGGCGACGAGTATGCCATCCAGGCCTGCTTCTCGCACGATGGGGGGCGCACCTTCGGGCCGCCGGAGCTGAGCATTCCGCTGCACGTGCCGGGCGCGCAGACGTACACCCTGGCGGAGATGATGACGGGCTATTTCGCGCTGCCGTGTTATCCGTGGAACAACTTCTTCAAAGCAAACGGCCACCCCCCGATCGTCCCGGGCTGGCCTGACACGGCAAAGAAGATCGTCTTCGGCGCCGGCGGCCCGACCTCGCAGAGCGTGCGGCTCGCGGACGGACGCGTCATCGCCACCACCTATTGCAAGGGAAACAAGCGGGGCGGGGCGGACTACTGGTATGCGAGCATTCTTGAGTCCACCGACAAGGGGCGCTCCTGGAAACAGATCAGCACTCTCCCCTGGGACGATCAGTTTGCAGGGGAGCAGGCGATGTTCGGCCAGCATGGATTCACCGAGGTGGCGCTGGCGCAGCTGACCAATGGCGATCTGCTGACCGTCATCCGCGCCGGCTCCAACCAGCCGATGGCCCAGTGCCGCTCGAGCGATGCCGGCAGGAGCTGGACCCGGCCGGTCCCGGTGCGGCTGGAGAACACCGGCGAGCCCGCCAAAGGCGTGATGCCGGTGATGCACCGATTATCCGATGGCTCCGTCGCCTGCGTATACGGGCGGCCCGGAATTCGACTGATGCGCGACCCCACCGGCACCGGCGAACATTGGCAGCATGAGATCGACCTTGGCGCCATCGAGCGCGAGAGAGCGTCCGCCGCCGGCGGGTCCCTTCCGGGCGACTACTACTCGACCGAAAACGTCGGATTCACCGAGCTGTCCCCCGGACATCTCGGCGTCGTATATGACCTGGTCGGCTGGCAGGAATCGAGCAGGAAACCTTGGGTGCGCCAATCGATTCGCCTGGCGCATCTCAGCGTCGTCTAGGATGCGCTGCGCAGCGCCGCCGAGGACCATGCAAGAGCAGAACCTCGACAAGCTCGCGCCGTCGATCGCCCGGATCGAGGATTACCTCGCTGCTCATTTCTGGGACCCCGATGGAATTCTCTACGCCTACGTCGATGTGCAGACGGGCAAGCCGTTCGAGAAGGACTTCATCACTCGTGAGAAGGTCGCGCGCCGCGCGGCATTCAATCCGTGGGCGTGGTGGACGTACGAAGACAGCATCCAGAATTCCGGGCACTATCTCGATGGGCTGGTCCGCAAGTATGAAGTGACGGGCGACGCGGAGTGTTTGCGGCGGGCGAACGACGTGTGGCAGATGCTCGAGAAAGTCTATCTCGCCTCGCAGGTGCACGGGATCGGCAGCTTCCTGCGCCCCTACGGCGGCTTCCTGGAGATGGAAAAGTTCATGGAGCCGCTCGGCACCGATCAGGCCAGCCCCATGTTCGCCGGCTTGTATCGCTACCTGCGCCACGCGCCGCCGGAGGAGCGCGAGCAGATCGGCGACCTGCTGCTCAAGACGCTCACCTGGTACGAGCAGCAGGGCTTTCGCTACTTCTATTACAAGTGGCTGATTCACGAGTGGGCGCCGCCACTGCAGCACGCGGGAAGTTATTACCTCCCGGCCATCGCATGGGCCGCGAAGACCACCGGCGACAGCCGCTGGTCGCGCCACTTCGAGTCAAGGATCTCCCAGTTCTCGCACGATCGCGTGCCGCTCGAGAAGTCATACGAGACGTTCAATCTCTACCGCACGTTCTACTGGGGAGGCGACCTGCCCGTGCTGAAGGAGATCCTCGGCGAGCGCTTTGACGAGTACCTTCCGCCGGCCATGCGCGAGAACGCCTTCGCGCTCGCTCTGGAAGATATCGCGAAGACCTACAGCGATCCCGGCACGATCCGCACCTTCTATCCCGAGTCGCGCGAGCCGGGCTTCAAGCCGTACGTCCGTCCCGGCTACAACCCCGACGTCGCGCACGGCTTCGCCTACTATTCCACCGTCCATGGCGGAAGCGCCCGCCCGCGCCTCGAGGTGAATTTCCTCTGCGGACTTGCCGCCCTCGGCCATCGCGGGGCGTACCAGAAAGCCGTCGAGTTGCTCCTGCACCGCCAGCGCGTGCCCCACGACTTCACCGAGTTTCTCTACGAAGACCATGACCGCCTCCCGCCGCAGGTCGATCTCTATGCGCGCAGCACGGGCTCGCTGCTGTTCGAGTGGTTCCGCAACTACTGGATGCTGAAGCAGACCGCTGGCTGAGGAAGCTGAGCGGCGGTGAGTGTTGGCGCCTACTCCTTCACCACTTCCAATCGCGCATCGTCGCTCGTCGGATGCCGCTCGCGCAAACGCAGTGCCGCTCGCGGCAGATCTTCATGGGGCGATGGCGGCAACAGGGCGCGCAGCGTGCTGAGGGCGTGAGGGAAATCGCGGTAATGCTGGGCTTCGATCTTCACCGGGCTGTCGGGCGAGTATTCGTTCAACATCCGCACCACCTGCACCTGGTTTGCGAGCGTCGGTCCGTAGTTCCGCGAGCGCATGCCGCCGCCCAGGTGGATCCGCAGCAGAAGAAACAGCAGCACGGTCGCCAGCGACGCCGCCTGCACCGCCGCGAGCCAGTGGGCGATATGACGCCTCGCCAGCGCATCGATCGTCAGCCAGGCGAAGATTGCATAGACGATCCAGGTCGCGTTGTAGTAGTGAGGATGGCCGTGGACGTTGCGAACAATGTCGAGCGCTGTCTGGGCCGCCCAGACCGTCAGTGAAATGGCCGCTACGTGATCGAAGGTCGTCGCGCTCGCCCCGCTTCGCACCACCCGCGCCGCGCGGCGTGCCGCTAGCAGCATTCCCATCCAGACCAGCGGATACGCAACCAGCGTGATGATTCGCGCCGCGGCAAAGATCGCCGCGGCCAGCATCGGCCCGCCTGGGCGCGCCCAGTTGCTGCCGAGAATGTAATCCAGCCCCGAAGCGCTCAACAGCCGCGGCGCCAGCAGCGCAAACCAAATGGCGGACGGACTGAATGTCTCCGCCCCGGCTGTACCGGGCGCCGACTCCAGCAAGTCGCGCACATAAACGAACACCGCCGGCGCCATGACCATCGCCGCCAGGACGGCTTTGCGATGGGGCCACAGCGAGCGACGCTGCAGGATCAGCAGGTGCAGGAGCAACGGCACCGACATCGCCAGAGCCATCAGGTGGACCAGCGGCAGGGCGATGATGCACGCCAGCGCAACCGCGAGCGTCCAGGTTCGCCGGTGCTCGAGGAACGCGGCGTACGCCGCCATGGCCAGCGCGGCCAGCGGAATCGTAAAGCTGTTGTCCCAGAGTTGCCGGCTGTACGCCCACAGGTAAGGCGACAACAGAATCACCGGCACGAACCAGGGCCAGAGCCGCAGCGTCCGGGCAAGCCACAGCAACGACAAACCGGTCGCCAGCGAGACGAGCCCGGCTCGGATCGCAACCATTGCCACCGGATTATGGGTGATGCAGAGCAGACCCTGGTAAAACCAGGTCGGCAGCGGGCCATATGCCCACCCCTGCGAGCCGAACAGGCCGCGCGCGGGAAGCTTCTGCGCCCGGTTCGCATCCAGCGCCTGTTGAATCAGGACCGGCTCGTCGTTGATCCACGGTGCATCCCCCGGCAACAGCATGGGAAACAGGCACAGGCCCAGCACGAGGCCCACCAACAGCAGGTGGTCGCGGCGCGTGAGGCCGTAGGGGTTTACCTGGACCGGGCGATCTTGCGCATCGAACAGGGGCATGCAGATCCACGGCGGCGCGCCGCGCGGTGGCCGCGGGCCGCTATACTATCGACCCGATGCTTAGCGACGAACAAAAGTCGTTCTACCGCGAGAACGGTTACCTCGTGCTCCCCGCGCTCTTTCCGCGTGCCGAGGCCGAGGCCTTGCGCTCGCGCCTCTTCGAGATCCTCCGCAAGCCCTGGACCGGCTCCAAGCGCCTGGCGATCGGGTACGACAAGTCCGCCGAAGGCAAGGACCCCCAGAACCCGCTGGGCGCTTCCTTCGTGATGCAGTCGCCGCTCCTCGGTGATGACTGGTTCAAGCTGGCGCTGGATCCGCGCCTGGTCGGGCCGATGATCGACCTGCTCGGCCCCGACGTGAACCTGCACGATCAGAAGATCCCGATGAAGCCGCCGGGCCACGTGAATCCGCAACGCTGGCATCAGGATTGGGCCTACGAGGAACACGACCGCGCCGAGCTCGCGGCAGCGCTGCTCTATCTCGACGACACGGCGCCCGGCGCCGGCGCGACGATGATCGCGCCCGGCTCGCACCAGCGCGGCAAGATCCCCCACGAGCGCGAGGACATTCTCGCTATCGAAGATCACCTCATCACTGAAAAAGTCGAGCAACCCTCGATGAAGGCGGGCGATGCGCTGATCATCCACACGTACCTGGCGCATCGCGTCGGAGATAATCAGAGCATGCAGACCAAGGCGATGGTCGCGCACGTTTACAAGAGCGCCGCCGCCGTCGACGTTCATGGTAATTCCCGCGCCATGGCGGAGCTGCCCGTCGCCCGCCAGGGCAGGCCGGCGCTGAGCCTCAACTGGTAGCGCGTCATCGATCATCGAGCATGAGCCCGCAAGACCTCATCTTCTGGCGCACCAACGGCTACTTCGTCATCGAGGAGATGCTCTCGCCGCAGGAACTGCAGCGCGTTCAAGCGGTCTTCGAGCGCGAGATGGCACGGCAGTTTCCGCAGCCTGCAGCGCAACCACAGGCCGATGCGCGTTTCCTGAAGGACTTTCTCGACGCCGATCCGCTCTTCGCCGAGCTGGCGGATCATCCCGGGCTGATGCCGGTGCTCACTGAAGCGTTCGGCGATGATTTGATCCTCACGCTCGCCAACGCCTCGACCTATCCGCCGGGCGCGCCGCAGGCCTACTGGCACTCGGACCTGTGGCACTTCATCGGGATGAACCTGGCCCATGATTGCTACATGGCGCGCGTGCTGCTTTTTCTGGACGATGTGGAACCGGAAGGCGGATGCCTCGCCTACGTGCCCGGCAGCCACCGGCTCGACCAGATGACCATCGTCAATCCGCCGCGTTTTGATGATGCCGGCAAGATGCCCAACCACGTGCGCTTCGCGGTGCGCGCCGGGACGGCGGTGGTCTTCAACTCCTATGGATGGCACGCCCGCCTCCCGAACAACAGTCCGAGCGGGCGCCCTCGGCGCACGCTTCAGTACGGATACTGTCACGCATGGGTGCAGTTCATGAGCCAACCGCTTGCGCCCAGGTCCGCCGAGTCGGTGGCGACGACCGACCTACGACGCCAGCTGTTCGGCCTGAAACCCGTCCCCTATTCCTATGAGCTGATCGAGACCATGCTCCGCGCCAAAGCCGCCGCACCGCGAGGCAGTTAAGGCAATCGCTCCTTTTCCGGTGGGTTTTCAATGAAGTCCAGGATTCTGCGCTATCAGGCTGGCCAGCCGTTGCGGGAGGCGACGGACGAGATGGCGCAGGAGGAACCGCTGGAGATCCGCGTGAACGGCCGCGCGGTCAGCGTGACCATGCGCACGCCCGGGCATGACG
>JBBRCX010000159.1:0-7726 GCA_038204465.1 Tepidisphaerales bacterium
CCAACCCGCCCTCTCTCCGACCGCAACCCCCACCACCCCCGTAGGGGCGGGTTTTAAACCCGCCCTCTCCACCGCCAAAAAAAATCCCCCTCTCGCAGAAATCGTCCGCGCGCTAAAAACATTCTCCGCGCGCCGCATCAACGAAATGAACGCACGAACCGGCCAACCCTTCTGGCAACGCAACTATTTCGAACATGTGATTCGTGACGACGCTTCATTAGCCGCCATCCGCGAATACATCATGAGCAATCCGTCGCGATGGCAATCCGATAAAGAAAACCCGGATGGCGATCGATCGGATGATGTTGAGCAATGGGTGTGGACGTTGCATCCAGCAAACAGGGCGGGTTCAAAACCCGCCCCTACAAAGGGCGCGGCACAGGGCGCCGCCGGATCACAATCCGCGACAGACGATGTCGCCCGCGCGGCAAACCCGACCGACACGCGCGAAGAGGGCGGGTTTGAAACCCGCCCCTACAAGACCGTTGACCAGACCCGTGCTTTGCCACAGTCTCTCCGTATCGGCCACGGCTACGACCTCCACCGCCTTCAGAAGGGCGGCAGGTTGTTATTGGCGGGCGTTGTCGTTGCCGAGGACCTGAGCCCCGTCGCGCACAGCGATGGTGATGTCGTGATCCACGCGCTGGTGGACGCGCTGCTGGGCGCCATGGGGTTGGGCGATATCGGCGAGCACTTTCCCAACACCGATCCGCGCTGGAAGGACGCCGCGAGCCGGGTATTTCTGGATGAGGTGTTCGAGCGTGCGACGGCCGCTCGATTCGCCATTCAAAACGTGGATGTCACCGTCCTCGCCGAGATGCCCCGCCTCACGCAGCTCAAGCCGGCCATGCGGCAGTCGCTCGCGGCGCTGCTGCGCTTGCCACTGGACCGGGTCAACATCAAGGCTGGCACCAACGAAGGCTGCGACGCCATCGGGCGCGGCGAGGCCATCGCCGCTCATGCCGTCGTGTTGCTGGCCGGCACAGACTAGCTAGAATCCCGCGCTTTCGCGTTGTTTGGCGATTCCCTACCGGGCCGAGCGTTTCGACCTCCTGCGAATCATCGAAGCGACGTACCCCTTCCAGCCTCCCATGACCCTTCGCGTCTACAACACCCTGACGAAACAGAAAGACCTCTTCGAGCCCGTCCGGCCCGGCAAGGTCGGCATGTATCTGTGCGGCCCGACGGTCTACAAACCGCCGCATATCGGCCACATGGTAGGGCCGGTCATCTTCGACGCCGTCAAGCGCTACCTGAAGTTCAAGGGCTTTGACGTCACCCTCGTCGTGAACATCACCGACGTCGAAGACAAGCTGATCAACGAGGCCGCCGAGCAAAAGATCACCGTCAAGGACCTCGCCGAGCGGCAGACGGCGAATTACATGGAAGTCCTGTCGATGATGGGGATCGAAACCATCGACCGGTTTCCCAAGGCCTCCGAGCACATCGAAGACATCATCGGCCTGTGCAAGACGCTCGTCGGCTCGGGCCACGCGTACGCCGTCGGCGGCAACGTCTGGTTCGATGTGACCAAAGATCCTGATTACGGCAAGCTTTCGCACCGCCGGGTTGAGGAACAGGAGGCCGGCACGCGCGACCTCGAAGGCTCCGGCAAGCGCAACCCCGCCGACTTCGCCCTCTGGAAGGCGGCTAAGAACGGCGAGGTCTCGTGGGACTCGCCCTGGGGCAAGGGGCGGCCCGGGTGGCACATCGAGTGCTCCGCCATGAGCATGAAGTACCTCGGAGCGACGTTCGACATCCACGGCGGCGGCGACGACCTGAAATTCCCGCACCACGAAAACGAACTGGCGCAGTCCGAGTGCGCCACCGGGCAGCCCTTCGCCAAATACTGGATGCACAATGGGCTCACCAAGATCAAGACCAAGCTCTCCGGCGCCGAGCGCTCCGAGAAAATGAGCAAGAGCCTGGGCAACGTGATCGACGCGAAGCAGCTCCTGCGCGAGCAGGGGCCTGAGGTCGTTCGCTACATGCTGCTCAGCACCCATTACCGCCGGCCGATCGAGTTCAGTGATGAGGTGCTCTCCAACACGAAAAAGGCGCTGTCGGTTTTCTACCGCCTGTTCGAGCGCGTCGAGCGGTTGGCGGGCAAGCCGCTCAGCGCGGATGTCCCGGCCGACCAGAAGCCCGCGCCCGACATGGACGCCGCCGCCGCCGCGCTGTTTGAGACCGATCACGCCGCCTTCGCGAAGAATGTGCTGGCCCTCAAGATGAAGTTCCTCGAGATGATGGATGACGACTTCAACACCGCCGGCGCCATCGCGGTGCTCCACGAGCTGGCGGGCGAGATCAACGGATTCATCGAGCGCACCGGCGCCGAGCGATCCAAAGATGCGACGGCCACCGGCGCCTCCGTCTCCGCCGCACACTCGATTCGTAATCTAGGAAACATCCTTGGCCTGTTCACCAGGCCGCCCACCCCCGATGCGGCGCAGGGCGAATTGCCCGAACAGTTGATGGCCTTGATCATCCGCCTGCGTAAGGAAGCGCGTGAAACAAAAAACTTCGCCCTCGCCGATTCCATCCGCGACGGCTTAACCGAGATCTTCATCGCCCTTGAAGACGGCCCTGAAGGAACGCGCTGGCGCCGCGAGTAATCGATCGCATTGCTGGCGACGAAGCCATGCCACACATCCATCAATTGGCGCCCGCGAGCTGTTTCCTCTGCAGCGCCTTGCTGCAATACCACGTGCTGACGCGCGTGACTTCTTCGTAGCCGAGGCGGCGATAGACCTGCTCTCCCTGCCACGACGCCTGAAGTACGCTGTACCGATAGCCCAGCTTCCGGGCATGCTCCAGCGCTCCGATCAAAACTGCGGTGCCGATTCCCTGACGGCGGGCGTGCTTCACGACGCCCACGTCATAGATGCCGGCCACTCCTTCGGCCAGGAAAAGCGTCGTCCATCCGAGTGGCACGCCGTTCACGCTCGCCACAAAGTTCCACACGCGCCGGGGCAGCAGCGCCGCGGCGCGGAAGGTGACGTCAAGGTCCGTCCGACGGATCGCGGTGGTCATCGGCCCATAGTAGGGGTGTTCGTAACGCTCGAAGCGCGAACCGTCTTCGCAAGGTTCGATCTTCAGGCCGCGCGGGCGGGCAAAACGCTTCTTCATTGACCGCAGGTCACAGGCCATTCCCGGCACGTGCTTGAAGAGCGCGACCCGTCGGGCCTTGAGCAGCTTGTCCACTCCGCGCTCGTGCGCGGCCGGC
The DNA here is from genome assembly GCA_038204465.1 of Tepidisphaerales bacterium. GTDB lineage: Bacteria > Planctomycetota > Phycisphaerae > Tepidisphaerales > Tepidisphaeraceae > JBBRCX01. The sequence goes on from JBBRCX010000159.1 coordinate 3,227, forward strand.
CCGATCCAGAAGGTCGCGCCGACCCCGGCGTCGCGGTAGCTTCTGATGATCCGCTCGAGCCGTGCTTCGCCTTCGCGTGGGGAGAAGCTGCAGTTGAACACGCTGTTGGAGCCCCCAGGCGCCGTGGAGAGACACCAGTTGGCGTCGCGCTCGCGGTGCACCTGTCCGCCTTCGACGCCGCACCAGAACAGCTCCTTCTCGCGCAGATTGTTCTCCGCCGCCGCGGGGAGCAGCGCCGGATTTGTCAGGATCTTCTCGCGCCACCTCGTCATTGCAAACCGATGTTGGATTGGCCCGATGTGGTATAAGCAATCCGGCGCAGCTTTTCGAACAATGCGAATTCTTGGAATCGATCCCGGCCTGCGACTCACCGGCTATGGCGTGCTGGACTACCAGCCCCTGCGCCCGAAGCTGGTGGATGGCGGCGTGATCCGCCTGAAGCTCAAGACGCCCCTGGCCGACCGGTTGGTGGAGCTGGAGATCGAGCTGGATGCGCTGCTCGACGAGCACAAGCCCGACGTCTGTGCTGTCGAACAACTCTATTCCCATTATGCTCACCCGCGCACCGCCATTCTGATGGGCCACGCCCGTGGAGTGGTGCTGTTGGCGGCACGCCGGCGCGGGGTGCAGGTCGAGCAGTTCGCCGCCAACCGCATCAAGCAGTCGGTCACCGGGCATGGCCACGCCAGCAAATCTCAGATGCAGCGCGCGATCCAGAGCCAGTGGAACCTCGACAAGCCGCCGGATCCGCCGGACGTGGCCGACGCTCTCGCGGTTGCGCTGTGCTGTGGAATGCATCTGGATCGAGTGCTTACCGTCGTCCCGCGCTAAGCTCAGACGGCCATCATCCCGGGCCTGGAACCTCTTGCAGCCGATCGATCGCCTCATCACTCGAGCACTGCCGCAGGTCTACCTGGCGAATCGATGGGTGGAACTGGCGTTCGCCGCCGCATTCTTCACTCTGCTCATCCTGCTGTTCATCAAGCTCACTCGTCTGCTGCCGCGCGTCCGCAGCGCCCGGCAGCAGATGATCGCAGCTGCATATGAGATCTACCTCTACCGCAACCGGCCCCGGATGGTGCTCCGCGCGCAATGGCGCTGTATCTGGAACAACCTTAAGCTGCTGCTATACCTCTCGCCCGCGCTGGTGTTCGGCGGCGTCCTGTTCGCCCTGTTTTATGGCGTGCTGTCGGATCGGTACGGCTACGGGCCGGCAGGCGTCGGAGCCAACGTGGTCATTAGGGCGCGCGCCGTTGGAGAGGTGCCTGACGCGCCGTTGCTCGTCGAGCCGGCGAGTGACAACGTGCTCCTCACCGGTCATGTTCACGTGGCATCCATCGCAACGACCTGGAGCCGCTTGCGCGCCAGTTCAGCGGGAATCCATCCGCTGAGGGTAGGGGGGCATGAGGCCCTGCGCTTGAACGTCGCCACCCCCGGGCGCCCCGCGATCCCGCGTCAATTCGCGCGGCGAATCGATCTGCATGTCGACTATCCGATCCGCAAGTGGTGGGGCCTGGAGACCGGGTGGATGCTCTACTTCCTGGTAATCTGCCTCATCGCGAGCATTCCGCTCGGGCGCAGGCTGTAACCCCGATTCGGCATGCGGATTGCCTCGTGCCTCGTCTGGACCGAAAAACCTTCAAGCTCCGGGCATTGGTTCGGCCGATAAGAGCTTGAAATGCGTCTGTGTGCCGGTGTTGCGCAGGCGCGATCCGTTTACCACTCGTTTGGGAAGGATGCCGTATGGCAAGGAAGCTCTCTACGTTCTCCCGGTCCTCTCAGCAGCGCAAATCCGCCAGTCCTAAGGCACCGGCGCCAGCCGTGCACACGGAACTGCTCGAGGAGCGGCGACTGCTCTCGGTCTCGCTCGTCAGCGACAACCTGGCAAGCACCGCCGGCGGCAACGGGTTCTCAGGCGAGTCATCCGTCAGCAGCGACGGGCGATTCGTCGCGTTCCGCAGCGCCGCCAGCGATCTTACGAGCGGCGATAACAATGCAACCAGCGATGTCTATCTCCGCGACCGCCAGAACAACTCGACGAGGCTCATCAGCGTCAACACCGGCGGCAGCGCCTCCGGTAACGGTTACTCCGCCGAGCCCTCCGTCAGCGCGGATGGGCGGTATGTTGCGTTCAGCAGCCTCGCCAGTGACCTTGTGTCCGGCGATACGAACAACGCCAGCGACATCTTCGTCCGCGATATGACCCTGAACACGACCACCCTGGTCAGCGTGAAGAGCACCGGCTCGGGGCCTGGCAATGGGCTCTCCGCCGAAACCTTCATCAGCGCCGACGGCCGTTTCGTCGCCTTCACCAGTGCGGCCAGCGACCTCGTCGCGGGCGACACGAATGCCAGGGCCGACATCTTCCTGCGCAACCTCACCACCAATACCACCACGATGGTTAGCGTGAACAGCGCCGGAACGGCCGGCGGCAATCAGCGCTCGTTCGATCCGTCCGTCAGCTCCGATGGTCGATTCGTCGGTTTCAGCAGCTCGGCAAGCGACATCGTCACCGGCGACACCAACAGCGTCAGCGACGTCTTCCTGCGCGATATGAGCACGTCGACCACAACGCTGGTCAGCATCAACAGCGGCGGCACCGGCGCGGGCAATGGAGGCTCGCTGAGCAGCTCGGTCAGCTCCGATGGACAGTCGGTCGTCTTCCGCAGCGCCGCCAGCAACCTTGTGGCCGGCGACGGCAACGGCAAGGACGATGTCTTCCTCCGCGACACCCAGGCGGGCACCACCACGCTACTGAGCGTCAACCAGCAACGCACCGGCAGCGGCAACGGCGCTTCGGCCGAGCCCTCCGTCAGCCAGGACGGCCACTTCGCCGCCTTCAGCAGCACCTCCAGCGACCTCGTCACCGGTGACGGCAACGGAGTGAGCGACATCTTCCTCCGCGATCTGCGCACCGGCGCCATGACGCTGCTCAGCGTCAACAGCGCCGCCACCAGCGCCAACGGAGCGTCGATCGATCCCTTCGTAAGCACCGACGGCAAGTTCGTCGCCTTCACCAGCAGCGGCAACGATCTGACTTCCAATTCCGTCAGCGGGGCGGGAGACGTCTTCGTCGCGGCGGCCCCCAAGCCCGAGGACGACACCGTCAATCCGACCGCCGCCGTCAGCTCGTCCCAGGCGTCGCCCGCCACCGGCTCCCCTACTTACGATTTCACGGTTGATTACAGCGACAACATCGCCCTGAACACCAATTCGTTCAGCGACGGAGACGTGACCGTCTTACTCGCCAACGGCACTACGCAGACGGCGTCGTTCGTCGGTAGCCTCGGCAGCGGCAAGAACGCCACCGCCACCTATCGCATCAATGCGCCGGGCGGAGCGCTCGATCCAGGCGACGACGGACTCTATACCGTAACTATGCTTCCCGGGACCGTCACCGACGCCGCGGACCACGCCGTCGCGGCAGGCAACATCGGGTCCTTCACGCTGGCGGTCGCACCGGGCGCCGGGCCCGACCTCATCGCCACCATCGCTTCGCCGCTTCCGGGGGCAGTCGTGGGCGGCTCGAAGGGGGCGGCCAGGATCCGGGTGACCAACCAGGGCAACCAGATCGCCAGCGGCAACGTCGGCATCAGCCTCTTCGTCTCCGCCGACGGCACGCTCAGCGCGGGCAAAAAGTTTGTCGCCGGCGCGACCGTCAACAATCCAACCGTTTCCGCCGCCTCCGCCGACACTTTGATCACGACGGTCACCAAGAAGATGAAGCTGAAGCCCGGACAGAGCAAGCTCGTCAGCGTCAAGTTCCTCTACCCGGCGGTCTCGGACGCCGATTACCGGTTGCTCGCGCAGGTTGACCCCGCCCTCCTGATCGCCGAAGGCAACGAGGCGAACAATGTCGGCGTCAGCAGCTCCGCCGTAACCATCGCGGCGCCGTTTGTTGACCTGTCGGGCGTCGTCACCACCCCCATCACGGGGACGCTCGCCGCCGGCCAGAAGACGAAGACCTCGATCACCATCACCAATAACGGCAACGTCACCGCCAGCGGCTTGGTCGATGTAGCCCTCTCGGGTTCGACCGATCAGGTCCTCGATGCCGGCGATAAGCTGCTCGCCTTGCTCGGTGTCAAGGTGAAGCTCAAGGCCGGGAAGAGCAAGAAGTTCAATCTGAAGCTCACGCTCCCAGCGGACATGCCGGCCGGTTCCTTCTTCACCGCGGCCGACATTGATTCCTCGAATCACCTCGCCGAGTCCAACGACTCGAACAACACCGCCGTCGGCGCGACTCAATTCCAGGTCGCGTGAATTGGCCTGAAATGTGAACGTTGTTTGCGGCCCCGGGCAGTTGCCCGGGGCCGCTTCGATTCATCCGCTCGCTCTTTCCGAAATGTAATGGCGCAGACAACTTAATTTCAGATGACCAACCGATACTGGCCTTCACTCACTGGCGGCCTCGACTGCTGTCTTGCTACCGGCATCGCTTGCTCTTTCCGGCCCCGCCGCTTGGTGCGGCGGGTGACCCACCCGAGAACCCCGCTGTCC
>JBBRCX010000160.1:0-7450 GCA_038204465.1 Tepidisphaerales bacterium
CCCGCAAGGCCGAGTCGCGCTGGAGAAAACTGAACGGAGCCGAGAAGCTGCAAGACCTGATCGACGGCGTCGTGTTCGTCGACGGTGAACGAAAGGCCGCTTGAGTTGTCGTGGCCGTCCACAGCTTTTGGAAATAACTCCTGTGGTCAAGCCTGCACCGGCTGCATGAAATGGAAGCTCTTCAATGTCGCGGTCGCGTTGTCGCTGTTGCTTTGCGTGGCGGTGTGCGTGTTGTGGGTCCGTAGCTATTGGGCCCAAGACAGCCTCAACTTGAGTTCAGTAAGTATCCCTGAGGACGGACTGCCGCGCACCTGGGGTTGCGGGCTGCTAACCGGCCGTGGATCCGTCGGCTTCTCGATCTTCGCGAGCGAGCAACTCGCCCCGCCATCGGCCGACGCACTAGCGGACTACCACGCGGGCTTGGGGTGGCACCTAAAGCACTTCCACGTGAATCGCCCGGTAATTTGGCCAAATGGGGAGCCCGCCACCTTTTGGCAGCGTGCCGGGCTTTGCTTTGATAGCTACTCCTTAATTCCGTGGTACGACCTTACGAAGCGCCTTCATCAAACGGTCGGTTGTGTACCTGATTGGCTCGTGCTCCCGATATTACTGGTGTTGCCTGCGATGCGGTGGGTCGAACGGCGACGGCGTCGTCTAAGCCAGCGACGCGAACGCGGCCAATGCACCATGTGCGGCTACGATCTTCGCGCCACGCCCCACCGCTGCCCCGAGTGCGGGACTGTGGTCAAGCCTGCACCGGCTGCATGAAACGCATCGTCTTCAACCTCGCCGCCGCTCTGTCACTGTTGCTATCCGTGACGGTGTGTATGCTGTGGGTGCGGAGCTATTAGGTTGTGGACTCGGTATCATTTTGGGGAAACAAGCGGGTAGTGTATCAGCGAGAATCGCGCCGCACGTCCGAATCGTTTCACAATGGTGTCGATACAAGTCGGACCGCCAAGGACCCGGGTCGCGCTCTCGTCGTGTTCCGGGCACCAATGGCCACCGCCTAGGACGTGGAAGGACCTTAGCGACCTCTCTTATCGAAGCGAACGGCTTTCCGACATCGAGGTTGCCGCAATCGGCCCTCCTGTTGCTTGCCACCGGACCGCGGGGACGACCTATATGGTACGTCACATCATGTCAACGTGAGAAATGCCTGGAGGGACGATGCATCATCGTTCAAAGTGGGGCCGGACCGGTGAAATTCTGGCAACTCTCGTTTTTCTGAGCGGATGCGCCGCGCGACCAGCGGAAATGCGGGCTGAGAATTCGCCTGCAACGAACGAATCGATCCCCGCCGGCATGTCGAAGTACGCAGTGGTGGCGATCGTCAATCGATACGCACGTGCGGTCTCGTCATTTGACGCGCAATATGTGGCACAGTGGAAGCAATGCGCGCTGATGGCGCACGGTCGGAAGGTGCCGGATTTACACCGTGATGACATCGTCCGCGAAATCGACCAGGGACCATGTGTCTGGATTGACGTGACGGATCGAATGTGGTCGCAGAAGGACGCCGAGGCACCCGCGATTGATGAAAACTCGCATACCGTGGAGGCACTCGATGGCGAATGCATCTCTGTAGTCTCGCCTGAAAGGCAGGAGGCGATGGTGCTTAAGTGGAAGAAGGATCAATCCCGCGCTTCGTCGGCACTGCGATATCGTGATTTTCTGGCGACGGTAATACCGAATCAGCTTGGCTCTGGCCCTGGCGGAGACCCAGACCCGCTCCCGGATCTGCTGTCATTCGTTAACGATCCAGACGCAAAGCTGATGGGCGATCGGATACTTGTCGATGGACGATCATGCTACCATGCTACGTATTGCAGAAGCAAATACAGAAGCAGGGCAGAGGCTTTGAGAGCGTATGGACTTCGCAATTGGCGATCGACCCGTCGCTGGACTTTATGCCGGTGCGGCTGACGATCGATGAGGCCACTTCGAGCGATGGCCACCGCGCCTTCGCGTGGCGAATAAGCGAGATGCGCATCGAGAAAGCCCGGCGTGTGAGTGGAATCTGGATGCCCGTGGAAGCCTCGCTGTCGACCTATCGCAACTCAAACGAACTCCACTCGATTTCACGGTTGACGGTCGAAAAGCTGACCCTGAACCAAGTCCACGCCCCGGAGCGATTCAAGCTAAATTTCCCCACAGGCTACGGTGTCTATGACCAGATTCGCGGGATCTCATACAAAGTTGGCGACAGCGATGCGCGAGTGGCTCAACTGCTGAGCGAACGCCGCAAGGAGGATGAGTTCTTCAAACGCATTCTCGGCAAGCCGGCGCCCGACCTCAGTGCAGCACAATGGCTGGTGGGAAAGCCGCTGAAGCTTTCGGACCTCAAGGGCCGCAAGGTGACGATCCACTTCTGGAACATCTGGTGCGCGCCATGCGTTGCGGAGCTCGGCGCATTGCAGGAACGCTACGAGGAGGCCGGCAGGGCGGGGAGTACGCCCGCCTTCATCTCCGTGCATACCGGTGGCGGCGCGAAGGAACGACCTCAAATCCAGAAGTTCCTCAAGGAACACAAGATCACCTTCCCCGTGATGCTCGATGCGCCCGATCCCGAGGAGAAAGGATGGGGCTTGACGAGCGAACGGTACGGAGTGTTTGCAATTCCCACTGACGCGATCGTCGACGAGAAGGGCCTGCTGATGGAGGTCGGCGACCGCCGGGTGGAACCGTAGGTGATCGATCGCTTGGGACCGACCGTGGTGATCTTGCGCTGGATTCAGCGGGTGTATGTTCGGCGAATGCCGGGACATCTGGGCCTGTGTCCAGTGTGCGGCTACGACCTCCGCCCCGGCCCAGATCGCTGCCCCGAATGTGGAACCGCGGTCAGGTCTGCACCGGCTGCATGAAACGCAAGCTCTTCACCCTCGCGGCCCTGTTCTCGCTGCTGTTGAGCTTTGCGGTGGCGGCGCTGTGGGTGCGAAGTTATTTCAATTGCGACATGTGGACATTCCCAGGGAGATCCGTTCATCGTCAGACCGCGGTGGGCTTGTGTGGTGGCGTCATCTACGCGCTTGTCGCGAGCACGCCCGAATCGCCTGAGACAGCGACGGATGCGCAGTTCAAGACTGGCTTCCACCACTTTGGATATCGGGAGACAACGCGTGGAAGGTGGCTCGGCCTCACAAGCTTCTTTTCGGGGACGTTTCGACACAATAGGCCAAACTCACCGGTCGATTACAGGCAAGTCGCCGCGCCGATCTGGACTTTGTTTTTGGCATTGATCGTCCCGCCGCTCATGTGGATCCGCAGGCGTGCGATTCGATCTCGAAACTCGGGGCGTGCGTTACGGGGCGAGTGCACGCGATGTGGCTACGACCTGCGCGCCAGCCCCGGGCGGTGCCCTAAGTGCGGCACTGCGGTTGCGACACCACCGACGACGGGAAACACAAGCTCTTCACCCTCGCCGCCGCACCAGTCTGCTGGATGAGGTGCTGGGGACGACGGGGAATTAGAGGGCGAACAGGTGGTGCGTTGGGCTGCAATGAAGTCTTTGAAATGTTTTGCACAGCTCGGGTATGTTCTCCGGCGGTTAAAAACGATAGCGGTGAGCCGGCCGCGGTGCCGGCCGTTGCAGTGGAAGTGTGACTTTCTCGGCCTCAGGGAATCCTGATGAGCTGCCAACTCCATTAAGGAAGGCTGCTATGCGCTCAAATACAATCCTGGTCATCCTGCTGACCCTGTGTACCGCCGCGACAAGCGTCCTGGGCGACGAAGTCATCTTCCGCAACGGCGACAAGCTCACCGGAAAGATCATCACGGCCGACGGCGGAAAGCTGACGATCAAGACCGCGGTCGCGGGCGAGGTGAAGGTCGATCTGAAGGATGTGAAAACCTTCACCACCGATCAGCCGATCGAGCTGCAGTTTCCGGATGGCAGCACGATTAAAGACCGGGTAAAGGCCGCTCAGGACGGCAGCATCGCCACCGAAGGCGCCGGCAACGTGCAGCCGCAGCGCGTCGAGCTGGCGAGCGTGAAGCGCATCAACCCGCCGCCCGTGAAGTGGGCCGGCACCGTGACGGTCGGCGGGTTGCTCACTCGGGGCAACAGCGACACGGACAATCTCAATGCCGCGTTGGACACAGTCCGCCGCAGCGAGCAGGACCGGATTACCTTCGGCGCCCAGTACCTTTACGCCTTTACGGCCGACAGCGTGCCCCTGGCGACGGCAAGACCACGACCACCGACAACTGGTATCTCCTGGGCAAGTACGACTACTTCTTCACAAAGAAGTTCTACGGTTACACTGGGGTGCGCGTGGAGAAGGACCGCATCGCCGAGCTGGATCTGCGCGTCACGCCGAGCGTCGGCGTCGGCTACCAGTGGGTGGAGCGCCCGGACTTCAATTTCTCTACTGAAGCCGGCATGAGTTGGGTGTACGAGAACTACACCAACGCCGGCTCAGACGATCACTTCGCTGCGCGCCTGGCGTACCACGTCGATAAGAAGTTCAACGACAAGGTGAGCCTGTTCCACAACCTCGAGTTCCTGCCCAGCGTCGAGAACGTCAGCGACTTCAACGTCAACGCCGACGCCGGCGTGCGGGCAACGCTCAGCGGGCGGATGTTCACTGAGTTCAAGTTCGAATGGCGGCACGACGAGACACCGGCCCCCGGCGCCAGCAGCGACGACTTGCGCTACCTGCTGGGCGTCGGGTGGACCTTCTGATGTGAACGTGCCTCACGCACTCGGCTCGATCGTTCGCGATTCGGCAAACGCCACGTAGAACACACCGGCCAGGGCTGCGCCGACGATGGGAGCGACCCAGAAGAGCCACAGCTGCGCCAGTGCCCACCCTCCGACGAAGACGGCCGTTCCGGTGCTGCGCGCGGGATTCACCGAGAGGTTGGTGACCGGAATTCCGACGAGGTGGATCAGCGTCAAGCCCAGGCCGATCGCGAGCGGAGCGAAGCCCTGCGGCGCCCGCTTGTCGGTGGAGCCGAGGATGATGAGAAGAAACATGAACGTGAGCACGACTTCGGCCACGAGCGCGGCGAGCAGCGAGTAGCCGCCGGGGGAGTGCGCTGAGTACCCGTTGCACGCGAAACCGCCCAGCTCAAAGCCCGGCCTGCCGCTGGCAATGAGGTACAGGATCGCGGCGCCTACGATCGCGCCGATCACCTGTGCGCCGAGGTAGGGGAGCAGGTCGGAGGCGCGGAATCTACCGCCGACGCAGAGCCCGACGGAGACGGCGGGATTAAGGTGGCATCCGGAGACGTGACCGATGGCATAGGCCATCGTCAGCACGGTCAGTCCGAATGCCAGGGCGACGCCGAGGAAGCCGATTCCCATGCCGGGGAATCCCGCCGCCAGAACCGCGGCGCCGCACCCGCCGAAGACAAGCCAGGACGTGCCCAACATCTCCGCAAGACAGCGTTTGGTCAGTGACATGGAGGCGCTCCTTTCAAAGAGCCATGGGCGCGTGTTGAAGATCCGCCCCCCGGGGCGTCGATCGACAACCACAGCCCCTCAAATCTCGATGTGCGTGCAACGACATGTCGCGATTCTCTTGCCGTGCGCCAAGCGCTCCGCCACGTCGCCCAGGTCGATTGCAGCGCTTGGCGTGGAGGAATTCCCGCACGGAGTCTCGGTCAAGCGCTTGCCGTGCGCTCAGCAATATACCGATGTTTTGTTCCGTAACCAAAAAAGGTCTGACTGTTGCGGCAAGTTTCAAAACCTGAATTCCTTCTGGAAGGGTTGACTCCATGAAGAAAGAGTGTATAATGAATCATGCCTCGGCGCAACGGCTGGGGCCGTGTCGGAACGCTCTTTGACAAATGAATCGGTGAAACCGCCGGGCCGCGCCGAATCGGCATTCGCGGCTGGGGTCGTTCGGGCCGGCATTGAGGGTCTGTGGCGCGGCGGTTGAGGTCTTCCTGGTCCACCATAACCCCGCAAAAGCCCACCAAAGCCCTGCATCGGATCGCCAAAGCTCGCCAAAGCTCGTGCAAGGTCGCTTGGGCCGGAGGCGAAAAGCTTGGCCCCCGAGGCGGCGCGACCGCGGGATCGACTCGATCCGACTGCCGATCATTGGCACGGATTCGTCGCTGAGTTTGAGGAACTGGGGATGAGTCAGCAGTAGTGGCGGTGAGGCGAGCGGCCTGTTCTGTAACCTGGTTAGAGCGATCTGGTTTCAGATGCATGAGGGATGGGTCACTTCAGGGCGGCGTCGACGATGGATTGGACCTGGGCGATGAGGACGTCGGCGGCGGGGCGGTCTTTTGCCTCGGCTATGATGCGCATGATCGGCTCGGTGTTGCTGGGGCGGGCGTGGACCCAACCCTCGGGCCAGTCGATGCGGACTCCGTCCTGGGTGTCGACGCGCTCGGAGGAGAACTCGCGCTTTAGCGCGGCGACGGCGCGGTCGGCGTCTTCGCGGCGGCAGGGGAACTTGGTCTTGACGATCTCATAGCGAGGGACGTCGGCGACCAGCTGCGAGATGGATTTGCCGGCGGAAGCCATCAGCTGAAGGACGTAGGCCATGCCGACGAGGCTGTCGCGGCCGGGGACGATGCGTGGGTCGATGACGCCGCCGTTGCCTTCGCCGCCGATGACCGCGCCGTGCTGGAGCATGGCATCGACGACGTTGGCTTCGCCGACCGGTGTGCGGATCACGCGGCTGTCATGGGCCGCGGCGACGTCGTCGAGCATGCGGCTGGTCGAAAGATTGGTGACCGCGATTCCAGGTTTCTTCGAGAGCACCAACTTGGCGGCGAGGGCAAGCGAGTATTCCTCTCCGATGTAGGTCCCGTGCTCGTCGACAACCGCGAGGCGGTCGGCGTCGGGGTCCTGGGCGAACCCGACGGCGGCGCGCTGACGGCGGACTTCGGCGGCGAGGCCGGTCAGGTTCTTCGCGGTGGGCTCGGGCTCGTGGGGAAACTGGCCGTCGGGGGTGGCGTTGAGGTGGATGAGTTGGCAGCCGAGCTTGTTCAGCAGGGTGGCGGTGGCAACGCAGCCTGCGCCGTTGACGCTGTCGAGCACGACCTTGTAACGCCGGGTCGAGATGCCGAGGACGTCGATGTGATCGAGGACGCGCTTGACGTGCAGGGCGTGGGTCTCGGCGTTGGTCTTTGGAGGAACGAGCTTGTCGACGCGGACGCAGGAGGAGCCGTTGTCGTCGTAGAGCTTCTTGATGCTTTCGGCATCGGCGGGGGGCGGCGCGACGGAGCGACTGTTCAAGAACTTCAGGCCGTTCCATTCGATCGGATTGTGGGAAGCGGTGGCGATCATTCCGGCGTCGGCGTTGAGATGTTTGACCATCATGGCGACGCCGGGCGTGGTGACGACGTCGAGATCGATCACTTCGATCCCGCTGGCGACGAGGGCGCTGAGGGCGGCATCGCGCACCCAGAAGCCGCTGGGACGGGAGTCGCGGCCAAAGATGACGCGAAGCGGGCGGCCGGTGGGCGCGGGCTGCGCGTTCTTGAGCCAGGC
>JBBRCX010000161.1:0-7379 GCA_038204465.1 Tepidisphaerales bacterium
CCCGCGCGGCCGCTGACGATCCTCATCGCCGCGTTAGGCGGCGAAGGCGGCGGCGTGCTCGCCGACTGGCTGGTGGATGCTGCCACCGCGCAGGGCTTCCCCGTGCAAAGCACGTCCATCCCCGGCGTTGCGCAAAGGACCGGCGCCACCACTTACTACGTCGAGATCTACCCGGTGCACGCGCAGCGTCTCGGCGGCAAGCGCCCGGTGCTGGCGCTCACCCCGTCGCCCGGCTCGATCGACGTCATGGCCGCTTCCGAATTCGTCGAGGCCGGGCGCGCGATGCAAAATGGTTTCACCAGCCCTGAGCGCACGATACTCGTCGCCTCCACGCATCGCGTTTATTCGATCGCCGAGAAATCGGTAGCGGGCGACGGCCGCTTCGATGACGACAAACTGTACCAGGCGACGCGAGAGTTGACCCGCCGCGCCGTTCTATTCGACATGGCGGAGTTGGCGCGCAAGTCCGGCACGATCATCAACGCCGTTCTCTTTGGCGCCATGGCCGGGACCGGCGCACTTCCGCTGACGCGCGAAGCGTGCGAAGCCGCCATTCGCAAGCACGGAAAAGGCGCGGAAGCTTCGCTGCGCGGCTTCGCGGCCGGCTATGCCAATGCGTGCGGGCACGTGACCCCCACGCTTGCGGCCTCATTGGCCAATGCGGCCGCTGCGCTGCCTCCCGAGGGGGAGCACCCGCGCCTTGGCCCGGCGGCGCTCATGCGAAAACAGGCGCGCGCGGAGCAAAAGCGCGGGCGGGGCAATCCCCATCCGCAAGCGAGTTCGTTGACGGAGCGCGTGCGCAATACCTTTCCACCGGAGTGCCAGCGCATCATCGCCGAAGGTGTTTCGCGTCTCACCGATTATCAGGACACCGCCTACGCCCTGCATTATCTCGATCGCCTCGAGCCTGTGCTGCGCGCCGACCGCGTAGGCAGGGGGGGGCCTGGCGGCTACCGGCTCACCAACGAGACGGGACGTTATCTCGCGCTGTGGATGAGTTACGAAGACTTGATCCGCGTCGCCGATCTCAAGACCCGCCGTACCCGTCTGACACGTGTGCGCGCCGAAGTCGGCGCCAAGCCCGGCGAGCCCATCGTGCTGGTGGAGTTTTTGAAGCCCGGCCTCGATGAATTGTGCTCGGTGCTGCCGCGCGGACTCGCCCGCCGGGTTCTGACGTGGGCCAAGGGCAGACGTTTCAACGTCGGATTGCACGTTAAAACCACTACCGTCACCGGCTACCTGTTGATGCGTTCGCTCGCCTGGCTCAAGCCCCTTCGCCGCGGCACCTATCGCTATCACGAGGAGCACCGGCTGATCGAGCGCTGGCTCTCCGCGATCTCCTCTGCTGCGGCAAAGGACTTGGACCTCGCGCTCGAAATTGCCGAATGCCAGCGCCTGGTAAAAGGTTACGGCGATACGCACCAACGCGGTATCGGCAACTTCCTGTCCATTTTCGAGACGTTCGTGGAGGCCCAACCGGAGCTGCGCCCGTCCGAACGCGCGCAACAAATTCGCGGGGCGCGCCTCGCGGCGTTGGCCGAACCCGAGGGCCCATCGCAGCCGAAAGACAACCTGAAGCCCGTCGTGTGGCTGACCGAGAAGCGCGCGGCGATGCTCAATGACAAATAGGGTCAGCCACGATTTCCACTATCCGCCATCGCGGAAGGCGGGGTAGGGCATCATGCCGCCATTCGTTCAAAACGGTGCCCGGTAGTCGGCGGCCGCTTCGCGTGTCGTTCGAACGCGATAACGTATACATTATTGCGTGCAGACTGTCCGACCGCCGCCGTGCCCGCCCACGCCACGACGATCACCCTTGGCGCCTCGGAACGTGCGTCGCTCATCGCACGCTCGGCCGGTGATGGACTGACACCATCCGTGTTTCCCGCGGAATCTCGCGCCTTAGCAATGGGTGTTCGCTGACCCAGCCGGCGCCCGGCAACCGCCACCCGCAATGGACGTTCATTGTCCGGTGGCATGCGAGGCGCCACCGAGATCGGTCAACTACCTCAGTAATCGGGGGAACTCGGGAGCGTCCAGTGGCGCGAGCCCGTCGCCGACCAGATCCACCCGAACGCCAACGATTCCGCGGAAACGACTATCCTCGAACTCTCGTCCGGCGCACGCCGAACATGAAAGTCGCCTCTGACCTCACTTTCCGAGCGGGACGAGCCGCCCGGCGAGATCAGGCCCATCGTCACGCCGGATGTCGCGCCGGCAGAGTGAAGCTGAAGGTGGTGCCGCGCCCGAGTTCGCTAACCACGGCCATGCCCGCCCCGTGTAGCGTCAGGATGCGGTTCGCGATCAATAGCCCGAGCCCGCCGTTGCCTCGCTCGGGGGGGTTGCGCAAGGGTGAATTGCGCAGGAACAGCCCCGGAAGATACTCGGCGGCGATGCCGACGCCGGTGTCAGCGACCTGCACTCTGATGTTTTCCTGCGCCGGTGCTGCCTCAATTCGGATATGACCTCCCCCAAGCGTATGCCGGATGGCGTTGTCGATGAGGTTGGTGATCACGCGCTCGATCATTCCGATATCGCCGCACACAAAAAGACCTTTGGGGTCCAAGTGAGTCGTGAGGCTCACGCCCTTATCGCCCGCGGCCAGCGCGAATTTGTGCGCAATGTCCTGCAACAGCTCCGAGAGCGAGAATACTTCCGGTTGCGGCTGCGTCTCTTCGCATTCCAACCGGGCCAGTTCAAACAGTTGCTGAGCGAGCTTGGCCACGCGGTGACTCTGGCGCACTGCCACGTCCAGGTAATGCTGACGCTCCGGGGCGGAAAGACTCTCGCCCATGCGAGCCAGCGTTTCCAGGTAGTTCTGCATGGAGGTGAGCGGCGTGCGCAGGTCGTGAGAAATGTTGGCAACCAGCTCGCGGCGCAGGTCGTCTTGACGCTGCAAGTCCTTCATCTGCGCCACAAGCCGGTCGGTCATATTCGCGAACGCGCGCGACAAGCGACCGATCTCGTGGGTGGCGGTGGCCCCGTCGTTCGCGAGCGCAAACGTTGCGGCCATGTCGCCGTTCTCGAACGCTTGAACCGACCGCGTCAGCGCGTTCAGTGGGCGGGTGATCCACGCAAACGCCGCAAGCCCGACGAGCAGCGCCAATCCCAGCGCCGCCGCCGCGGTCCACACCGCGCTTCGCAATACGTAGTTCAGCCGGGCATCCTCGGCCATCTGCCGATACATGTCGCCAAGAAGAACGATATACAGAAATCCGGCGGTACGTCCGCGACGCTCGATCGCGGCCACGCTGAAGACGTCCTGGCGACCGGCATTGCGCGGGTTGTCGCCGACGATGGGGAGCGATCGACCGGATATGAAGGCGCGAATCGGCGCCAAGGAGGCGCGGTCCAGGTCCAGCTCGCCCGGCGGCGGAGAGTGAGCGAGGATGAGGCCTTCCGGGTCGAGCAGATAGATCTCGATGCTGGGATTGACTGCCGTTGCCATATGAAACAACTCGTCCATCGCCTTCCGATCTATCCCATCCGCGGTCATCAGCGGTTCATGGCTCGCGATATGGTCGGCAAGGCCGCGGCTCAATTGCTGCATGACGTCCTGCTGATGAAACTTGGCCGCGGAGTAGGAGAACCACCCGAGGGCCGTGCCGAACGCAATCAGCACGGCGGCGAACACAAGGGCAATCCGGCTGTAGAGGGAATCCAGTTTCACGCGTCTTCTCCTGGATCGACGAACTTGTAGCCCATGCCCCACATGGTAACGATATAGCGGGGGCCCGTCGGATCCGAATCGATCTTGGAACGAAGGCGATTAATGTGGGAATTCACCGTGTGCTCGTAGCCGTCATGTGAATAGCCCCACACCTGATTGAGAAGGTCCATCCGATTGAACACGCGTCCCGGATTTCGAGCGAAGAACAGCAACAGGTCGAACTCCCGCGACGTCAGCGCGACTTCCTCGCCGCGCAAGTGGACTTCGCGCGCGACCGGATCGATGGTGAGCGCGCCACGCCTCACCACACCGGCCAGCGTCGCGGCCATTTGCCGAGCGGCATCCATTCGGCGTAACACGGCACGAACTCGCGCGACCAGCTCCGGCAGCGAAAAAGGCTTGGTCAGGTAATCGTCGGCGCCCAGTTCCAGGCCCAGCACCCGGTGGGTCTCCGTCACCTTCGCGCTGACGATGATGATCGGGACGTAATCGGGCATTCGGCGCACTTCCCGGCACACGTCCCAGCCGTCCATGCCCGGGAGCATCAGATCAAGCACCAGCAGATGATGTCGGTCCTGCTTCAGGCGCGCGAGCCCCGCCGATCCATTCCCCTCGACCCCCACCTCGTAGCCTTCGTTGCGCAGATTGAGGGCGAGCATCTGCGCAATGTCGGGGTCGTCCTCGATTACCAGAATGCGCCGTGGATCGTGCATGCAGGGACGGGCCTTTAGCTCGCGAATTTGGAATCAAAGCCGGACGAGCGGGAGGAAGTCAAGTCACATTTTTGTGACGTTTGCATGAGGACTCCGCGACCTGTTGTGCAGCAGACTACCGTGACCGCCTGCCGCAACCGCACGCGGAAACATGCAACTCATGCGGAGCATCCGCGTTTCCTTCCGTCTAACACCACACAGGAGTTATGCCATGAAACGGAACCAACCCCTTGCGTTAACGCTGGGTATCGCGGCGGCGCTCGCCTTACCGGGCATCGTCGCCGTCAGCACCGACGCGTTCTCCCGCTCGCCCCGGGCCGATCAGAATCACGTCCGAAACCGTGAAGACGTCCGATTTCTCCCCGCGCCCCTCAGGGAGCGCTTGGTCGAAATCGGCGGCCGTCCCCATACCTTTCTTCCCATCACGGCGTTCGCCGAGGCGCCGGACCCGAGCCGCCTGTTTCAGTACTACTTGCTGGATAGCAACAATTTCCAACCGAATGTCTTCACCAGCGCGATTCCGGGGATCAACGACACCGCCATCCCCACCGGAGCCAATTTCGCCAATGGGGGCCAACCGACCATTGGCGCGGTGCGCATGGTGATCGAGCCCAAGCCCGGCCTGCCCACCGATCCCAATGACCCCGGCGCGTTCATCGACATGTTTACCGACATTTCGGGGCTGTTCGTGATCAACAACGAGGCCGGCTGGTACGAGGGCTGGTTGATCAGCGACGTCAAAGTGCCGGCGGTCGCGCCGCCGCGCCCGGACGGCACCGCACAGTTCGGCAAGATCACGCAGGCGGACCTGAATGCGATTCGTGCGTTGGGCAGCGGAAATAACGTTCCCGGCAATTTCTTTACCTTTGACGGCAATGCACCGCGCTTCGGCAGCCCCGCGGACCTGTTCCCGGATCCGGCGCGTACACCCAACATACTGCCGCATCCGGTGAGCATCGGCACCTTCAATGCGCAGCAACAAAGCGACGTGCACGCCTATTGGGAGTTCAACGCCGGAACCAACTGGATCTTCCCGCATTATGAGTTGCCCTTCACCGGCGGGATTCCTGGCACCTTCGCTGCTGGGCTGCAGTACAACCGCTTGTCACTGATTCCGGGCTCGGGTCCCGCGGGCGTCTCCAACAACAAGGCCCTCTATGGCGACGATCCGAACAATCCCCGCGATCCGGACCGCACCGAGGCAACCAACCCGGCGCAAAAGGAATTTCGCAATCGCTTCATCCCGAGCGCGTTGGACCAGGAGGTGCTGCTGAGCGCGTTCGTGCGGGTGAAATCCTTCCGGCCGGATGTGAGTGATGGTGCGCAACGCCTGTTCCTGGCCTTCGCTCACGAGGTCGCTCGGGTGGATCAGAACGGCGACGGCGTGATCTCGTTCGAAGAAGCGAACATCAATGGTCTCTCGGACGGTCAGTCCAACCGCCGGCTGTATCTGGCGCCAAGCGCGTTCAATCGCTTCGCTATTACGCGTGAGATTAACGACGGCTTGCTCGCACCGCGATTCGCCCCGTCGCAGCGTGCCTATGTACAGAGCGGCAAACTGGTGATTGTCAACCCGTCAGTGCCGGCGTCGACGCCGCAGGACGCGGACAACCGCTAGCCTGCCAACGGCCGCGCGGTACTTGCACGGCTGAAGCCTGCCCGGAAGGTGGGATCAGAGACGACTTTCCTCGAACTCCCGTCCGGCGCAGGCAACGCCCGAGAAAGTCGACTCCGACCCGCTTTCCGCACCGTGGGGCCGGCTTCAGCCGGCTTCGTCGTCGGCCCGGGCGAGCCGCACGATGTAGCCGCCGGATTTCTCGTCGCGGTCGAGGACGAGCTCGCCACGCCGAGCGGCTTCCTCCAGCAGCGCATTGAACGAGCGAAAGCCGTAGTACGACTCGTTGAACCCCGGGTTGCGGCGCTTCAGCGCCTGCTTGATCATCGAGCCCCAGACTTTTTCCTCCGCGCCGCGCTCGCTCAGGAGCGCGTCGACGTTTCGATGAAAGGCCGACCGGAACTGCGCCCGTCCGAACGCGCGCAACAAATTCGCGGGCTAGGGTTCCATCACACGTATTTCCCGCGATGGAACGCTGACTCGCACCTGCGTGCCTTCCGGAATTCTTTCCGCTCCGCGCACGTGGGATTGGTCGGCGGTCACGATTCCCCGGTTCACGCGAATCTCGTAACGCACGAACTCTCCGAAGAACTCCGCCCCGGCGACCTCGCCTGCGAGCTGCAGGCTCTCGGGACCGGTGGCCTCGTTCAGTCGCACCGCATGCGGCCGGAACGCGAGGTGCACGTGCGGCTTCTGCGCATTCGCGAGGGACGGCGGCAGCGTGCATTCGCCGAGCGTCGGCGAGGCGAAGCGGCCCGCGCGTATCTCGCCTTCGAACAGGTTCACCGAGCCCACGAACTGCGCCACGAACCGGTTCAGCGGATGGTCGAAGAGCTCGATCGGCGTGCCGATCTGCTGGATCACGCCCTGGTCCATGACGGCGATGCGATCGCAGATCGTCATCGCCTCCTCCTGGTCGTGCGTCACGAAGATCGTGGTGATGCCGAGCCGCTGGTGCAGCCGCAGTAGCTCGTGGCGCATCTGCACCCGCAGCTTGGCGTCGAGGTTCGACAGCGGCTCGTCCAGCAGCAGCACCTGCGGCTCGATGGCGAGGGTGCGCGCGAGCGCCACGCGCTGTTGTTGGCCGCCCGAGAGCTGGCTGGGGCGCCGCGAGCCATATCCGCTGAGTCCCACGAGCTCGAGGGCCGCGTCGGTGCGTTGCCGCACGGACGCGCGGGCGAGCTTTCGCTCCTCGAGCCCGAAGGCCACGTTCTGCGCCACCGTCATGTGCGGCCAAAGTGCGTAATTCTGGAACACCATGCCGACGTTGCGCTTCCACGGCGGAATGCCGGTAACGTCCTTGCCGCCGATCAGCAGCCTTCCCGCCTGGTGCTGGATGAAGCCCGCGATGAGCCGCAGCAGCGTGGACTTGCCCGACCCC
>JBBRCX010000162.1:0-7113 GCA_038204465.1 Tepidisphaerales bacterium
AATTGGGCAAAGTGTTTAGAATTCGACGAGACCTGACGAAAGCGGAGGCGTCGAAGACGATCGACGCGTTGCGGGAGCGGTCACGCCGCTTGGCAGAGAAATAGCCGCCGGCAATCACCGGTGGCGCTTCGCGCCGGGAGCGCCTTGCTCCATTACCTAATGTGACGATTCCCCGACTGGTCGCCAGCGGTTCGCGATAAGCCGGGCGTTCTTCGCGGCGGAGACGCGCTCTCGCTTCAAGAGATGGCCATCTTTCGCAATTACGGCAACTTCCCATCCCCGATCAGTCGAGCGCAGGACACATTCGGTCCCACCTGCGCCGCGCCAAAACACCTGGACAGGAGCCTTGGGCATGAGCGGAGCTTACACCCGCGCTAGTCAGTCCGGAATGCCTGCGCTCACCGGCGACCATTAAAGGCAGCGTGAAGCCGAGGAGGTCTTCGATTTGAGCGAACGTCAGGACCACCGTGTTCGCGTATCGATGCTCCAAGTACTCATACAGCGACTTGTATTCGCCCGGCATCACTGGCCCTTCGGTCGAATAGATGGCCGCACCACTCCCACACACGGCTCATGAGGCAGACACGGCGGGTTCCGCAACACGCCGTCAGCACTAAAGACGGTCCAGCAGCTCGGACAATATCTCGGCCGCCTGGCTCCGCCCGTCTCGGTTCTCGGAAGCGAATCAGATTGGTGCGTGCCACAGGCGGTCTATCGTTTCCACCGCTCGGCTCGATTCATCTGACCCGCCCGGTTGAGCACGGCTTCGAGCGTCATGGTGCCGATCCGCTCTTTCTAGCCGGCTTCCGCGCCTGTTCTCGATGAACCCTGGCGGGACGGCCAGGAAACCGCTTCTTGACGAAGTCGCAAATTTGTCGGTTCGACATCGCCGACGATTCACGCGACCTTCCCTCCCTGGCCATACGTTCGCAGGATCGCGTTCATGTCGACATCCGCCACGCGGCACCAAAACTTCAGGTTTGCGTTCGAGACTGTCAAGAACGCCCGCGCGGACGCGCCCGCCTGCACAGACTTTGCTCCCGCCCGTGTCGGCTTCTCCAAGTCCCGAACGGCCGACACGATCACGGCCGCCCCCAGACGTCGATAGCCACGCTCCTGCGGCGGTTCTCGGGTGCCTCGCTCGCCCACCGCGCGCACGCCACGTTGCATCATCACCGTGTCAGGAAGTCACCGCATCGACGATCGCCCGTCGAGCGCGCCGTCGTCAAAACGTGTCAATGGTCCAGTTCGCGCAAGGGCACTATCTCAAGCGGCCCTTCGAGAATTTCGACGGGTAATGGACATGCGAGTGGGGTGTGCGGCATGGGCGCTCCGACACAACGGCCAAAGTTGGACCTGTCGGCGCGCACCCATGCATCGAGGGGCACTACTCGAACGCTGGCGGGCTCAGTTCTGGAATGAGGCGCAAGTATAGATTATTTTAGGTCAACTTGAGATCCGATTCAGGCCACTTCAGATCCGAAGCATCCCCCGCAAGTCATCGAGGTGCCCATGGCTGAACTCGGCCCAGCTCGGCACCGGCTTGCTTGGCGCGCGGCGCGATCGACCGCCTTCGCTATCGAGGCGAGGTCGCGATCGGTTTGCGCTGCCTGGGTTTCGGCCGCGATGGGAGCTCACGTGGTAACGGGGTCTTTGCCGCCCTTGGGTAGAATCTTTTCGACCTCGGCGTGCGGGCGGGGAATCACGTGGACTGACACGAGTTCGCCGACGCGCCGCGCCGCCGCGGCCCCGGCGTCTGTGGCCGCTTTCACCGCGCCGACATCGCCGCGGACCATCACGGTCACGTAGCCGGCGCCAATACATTCCTTGCCGATCAGCGCGACATTGGCCGTCTTCACCATCGCGTCGGCTGCCTCGACCGCACCAATGAGACCTTTGGTCTCGATCATTCCCAGCGCGTCGAATGACATGCGAGCGGAACTCTATCAGAATTCAAGATGCCCGCCATGAGATGACGACAAGAGCCTTCGAATGAAGCTCTTTCGGCTGACATGCCCTCCTTCGATTCGTCGCGACCCGTTCGACCAGTTGCGGTGGCCACCATGATTGGCCCGGCGAGAACGGGTTCGTCGCCGACCTAAACGCACACGACTTCGGCACGCTGAGCTTCGAGAACCTCGTGATCCGCGCACGCCCATCGCGATTGCGCGTGTCTTGTAAGCTGTTGCACCGTTGGCTGACGGTAAACAGCCGTCCTCAGCTCGTCGCGCTCGGCCTGCAGGTCAGCTTCTTCCAATACGATCTGATGGGCCGCCACCGGATGTCGTCCGTTGTTGGCTCATCCGTCGGCTGGAACGTGCCGAACAAGCGGTCCCAGATCGTGGTGCTGATGCCGAAGTTCACAATCTGTCGATGGTGATGGAGGTGATGGAGACGCTGGAGACGTCGCCAGTGGGCCACGCACGCACCGTCGCGGGAGAGCATGCAAAGTTGTGGGGTGCCGACTCAACCGTCGGCCAGAGGGCCCCGCCCCACAACTTTGTATGCTCTCTACGGCCGCTGGCCCCGAACAGACCAAACAACGCGTAGACACCGCCGAGGGTTCCAAAGAACACCGACCCGAGCAGCGTGGCCCATTGGAGCATGTTCCCGAGAAACGATACGAGTTCCTTGACGACTCGACTCGGGCCATGGGGGAAGGAATTAAGGCTCACGGACCATTCTGGCGAGAAACCCATCAACCCATTTGTTTCAAAGAAGACACGGGCTGGTTTCAAACTTGACCACTACCCTCGAGGTGGGCGAGGCCCGAAACCTATCTTCATCTGGCGGTGGACGCCGCCGCCGAGATCATGGGCAAACTCAGGAAGACAGGCTGGCCGCTGGTATTCGGGTTGCGTTGGCCGCCTTTGGACCGGTGAGAACGATACTAGCGGCACCTCGCCGCGAGCATCTTCACCGCATCCACCGTTAACGTCGTCTTCTCATGCGTCGACGAGCCGATTGCCGAACTGAGCGCATCTTTGTTGTTCAATCTCGCGTCGCTGGTGATGCCGATGATTTCGACCTCATGGCCTACGTGTGCCTTGAGACGGCCGCCCATGAGGTCGTAGGAAAGGCTCTTCTCGAATGAGAGGTCCTTTCCGGAACCTATCGTGCCCGCTGTCCCGACGGTTGACGGGGTATCATCGCCGCTGAGGAAGGCGCCCGTGAGGATGTAGCGACCGGCTTTGGCGTCACGCTCGACGCAGCCGACCACCGTGACCCTAATGCTTTGCACCGCCTTCTGGTTCACCGTCCCGTTCGAGGACGGCGCCTGCGCCGATAAAGCCGCGGCCAACACGGCGAGGAGGCCGAAGGACGCGACGAAGCTATTTCGATTCATACAACCTCCTGTAGACTGTGTGAGAGCGCCTCCCGCAACAAGGCGTCCCCAAAAAAGAAAACGGACTGAGCTAGCGGCGTGCAGCTGTGCTGGTCGATCGCACAAACAGGCCGTCTCCGGTGCGGGACAGAAAGTTTTCCATCACGAGCGCCCCGAGCGTCGCGGCGCACACCGAGGGTGCCACCCCCAATAGGCGCGTGGCCTGTGGCTTGGTCAACTTGAGCCCCGGCATCTCTCGGTATTGTTCGCGGACTCGCTGCAGCAGTGCGGCAAGTGGTGCGGAGTGAGGGAATGGGATCATGGCAGTCTGATTTCCGAGGAAACGAGCCTTGATGAAGGCAGGGGCCAGGGCTGGAGAACGCCCAGCGCGGTGGTGGCAGTCAGGAAAGCGCGGACTCTTACCCTATACCTTTCCCATGACCGGCACAAGCGCGCGGGGAGCGCCGGTCGAACAGGACCGAACATTGAGGACGCCGAGCCGTAATACGGGTACCGCTACCCACATACTGCCGCTTGTACACCCCAGCGTCCAGCGTTCCAAGACAGCGCTATCTCAACTGGCGCCCGAAAAAATCCTCAGCCCGCCGCACGGCATCGCGCGTAGCAGCAGCATTGGACTCGTTGCGTCGCTTGCTCGGGCTGGGATCGTCGAAGTCGTGCTCGGCACCATCGTAAACGGTCAGGTCGATCGACCCTCCCGCAGCGTGCACGCGCTTCTCTCATGTCATGCAGCGTTTCGGAGACACTTCCGCGTCCTCCGTTCCGACAAACATCTGAATCGGCGCATACGGCATATAGGAACCGGCTCTCCCTCTCACAGTTGGGGTTCTGACGCATCTTCGGGGCTCTTCCTCATTCTCGTTGCTGGCAGGACAGTGCATAAAATTCGGCGTCATGCGCAAGTCCATGCCGGGCCACGAGTTGTTGCCCTCTTCGCTGCTCACGCTGACGACTCTGGAGCGAGGCGACGCCGGTTGGACGGTGTTCGCCCACGGGCCAGACCATGCGCGCTGCCCCCGTTGCCGTCAGGTATCGAGCGCCCGTCATAGTCATTACAAAGATTTGCCGGCCTCGGGGGCGGCTGTGTCGCTGCGGGTACGGGTTGGACGCTGGC
Organism: Tepidisphaerales bacterium; assembly: GCA_038204465.1. Taxonomy (GTDB): domain Bacteria; phylum Planctomycetota; class Phycisphaerae; order Tepidisphaerales; family Tepidisphaeraceae; genus JBBRCX01. Next base: position 4,461 of record JBBRCX010000162.1, read on the forward strand.
GCTGTCGTCAGCCAGGATGCGTGGTCCGCTTTTTCACGAGCGCGTTGCCGGGCGTCGCGGAGGCCTATGGCCGTCGCACGAGCCGGGCGGAGGTGGTGACGGAGTTGATCGGCCAGGCGTGCGGCGGGCGAGCCGGTGAACGGCTCTTGGGTCGGCTTGGTCTGCCGGTGAGTGACGACACCATTGTGCGGCGGCTCAAGAAACGCGCACGTCCCGTCGCCGTCGCCGCGCGCGTCGTCGGCGTGGATGAATGGGCGAAGCGCACAGGGTTGCACTACGGCACGATCGTCGTGGACCTGGAAAGCCGCACGGTCGTCGACGTGTTGGATACCTACGACGTCGAGGCCGTCGAGCACTGGTTCGCGGCCCACCCGGCGATCCACACCATTTGTCGGGACCGCAATGGGCGGTACGCCAAGGCCGCTCACCGTGGTGCGCCGGCCGCCACCCAAGTCGCCGATCGCTTTCATCTCGTCCAGAATCTGCGCGAGACCATTGAGCGGGAACTCGCCGTGCACCGTGCGCATCTGCGCGTCGCGCCCGACGGGCCGGTCGTACCGACCGCTCCTGTGAGCCCGTCAGGCGTTCAACCGATCGTCACCCTTCCAGTGACCGCGCGCGAGCGGTGGCTCTGGCCGGCGCGGCGACTGGCCCTGGACACCGAGATCGCGCGGCAGCGCCGTCAAGAGCGGCAGGATCTGTTTGACCGGTTCAAGACCTTACAGGCGACCAAGCTCCCGATGAGCGTCATTGCGCGACAACTCGACTTCAACCGACGACGATTGGACCGGTGGGCCAAAGTCGATACCTTGCCGGCTCGCAGTGTGATGCCCTCGCGTCCGCGCAGCGCCGAACCCTTCCGCGCGTACCTGCGCCAGCGCTGGGAGGTGGGCTATCGGAATGGGCGGCTGTTGTTTGAGGAGATTCAGGCCTTGGGGTATACCGGGACCCACAAGAGCGTGAACAAGCTGGTCTCGCCCTGGCGCGTGGGGAATGTCGCCTACGAATCTCACGCCCCGTTTCCACTCCTCCCACCGAACAGGTCAACGTCGGCCACCGACACACCGGCCACGCCGACGGCGCCGTCACGCACCGACCCGACCGCGCGGCAGATCTCCCCGCAAATCGCCGCGGCCTTGCTGGCCAAGCCACGACCGGAGCTCACCGGCCCCCAAGGCGCGATCGTCGATGCCCTGAAGGCGGGGTGTCCGGGCTACGCGGTGATGCGACCATTGATGTTGGGCTTCCGGTCACTGTTGCGACAGCCCACGACCCCCAGCCAGAAGGTGCGTACCACCGTCGCCTTGCACCGGTGGATGGACCGCGCGCAGGCGACGGGCATCCGATCCCTGCAGAACTTTGTGGAGCGATTGCGCCGGGATGTTTCGGCCGTCGAAGCGGCCGTCATCACACGATGGAGCAATGGCCCCGTCGAAGGGCACGTCAATCGACTGAAGACGCTCAAGCGCCAAATGTACGGGAGGGCTGGCGTCGAACTCCTCCGCGCTCGGCTGATTCCGCTTCCAACAGTCCCGGCTGCCCAGCAACGAGAATGAGGGAGAACCCCCGGGCCGCGGGACAGCATGCTTTATTCAGCCGCCGCGATTCTATTGATGGCATGGCTATTCGGTCTTGTCGGTGCTCAACCCCTCGATCCGTTCGTTCACCTGCGGCTCGTGGTCGCGGCGCTGCTGTTCCTCGGGTTCAGTCTGCAGGGCCGGTACCGTTCATATCTGCTAGGTCCCCCAGTGAGATCGCCCCACTTAATGGAATTTGCGGCCTCGATGAGCGCGCGAATACCGCGCCAACCATCGAGCGCACTTTAACGGCATTCGTGTTGCACTCAACCCGCCTCGGAGAATCTCATGCTTTCTGCACTTGCGGTGCTCCTCGTGGTTGCGTGGCTGTTCGGACTTGTCGGCACCCATGCGTTCGGTGCATTTGTTCACCTCCTATTAATCCTCGCGGTGGCGCTGTTTGTGATCGACATCATCGGTCGACGGCGCGCAATCGTGTCGTAACGGGGAGTTCTGAGGCGAGTCGGGAACTGAATTGCTGGACGTTGCGCTCAAAGTAGTTCATCGGCGATTTGATCTCCACCGCCGCTCTCCCCCGCCATCTCGCCCTCGCTGACGCCTTGGGCTTTGGCCATCGTGCGCGTACTCCAGTGCGTGGCCGCCGGCGGACGGGTCTTCAGCGTCGCGTCGACGATGGTGGCGACGTGGGCCACCGTGAAGTGTTTCCGCCAACCCTGACGGGGGGCATCGTGCAGCACCCCGCCAACACCAGCGCGAGGTAGCGCCGCAGCCAGCAATGGACGTGATTCCGGCTCAGCGCGGGCCGGGTCGCGACATGCGACGGCCGCACGCGATCGGCCGGCAGCAGGATGGACGCGCGCACCGCCAGTTTCTGCGGCGATGTACAGCGAATCATGTACTAAGGATTCGTACGCATGAGACTGGCCGCACGAACGGGACGGCTTGAACCGCCAAGGGGATCGGTCGAACCGTGTCCGCGGCCGTTCCCATGCGATGGGCGAACGGCTGTGCACGTTAGCCGGCGGGTGACGCTTACGGTCGCGCGAGCGCTGGTGGCGCTTCCGATGACGGACGCGGAGGCGGGGTCCTTCGTCAGTCCTATTCCGGGCCATCAT
>JBBRCX010000163.1:0-7071 GCA_038204465.1 Tepidisphaerales bacterium
CATGTAAGCAGCTCCGGACATGGTCCACGACGGGCGCGGGTACGTCGGGCAAGGGCGGGAAGTACTGCAAACGCTGAAAGCATTTCAGCAAAACTACGAAACAGAGGAGACCGGTGCCGTTGCGAACGTGCAGTCCCGCGACGAGGATCTCTTCAGCTGCAGGCGTGTAGACATCCTGGAGTTCCCGCGATGTGAACACCCGGCTGAAGCGGGGATAGGCGGTACGTTCGATCAAAGCCATCGGGACAGGATAGCAACGCTATGCTGCTACAGAGCCCTTTGTACCGCAATGTCCCAATTTTGCGCTTATTCCGGCTCTACCCGTACAACTTTCAAAGCGGACCCCCGGGGCTGCTTATGCAAATATTGCTACTACGGCGAAAATCGAAGCCCTGAGTGGTCTGGACCGCAACACTGAAGCTCTTGCTCTGGCAGAGGAAGCTCTCCATTATTCTCAACAACATCAACTTGAGGGACATTTATACCAAGTTCTCTTAACCAGAGGCGGGATTTATGAACGACTCGGAAAGTCGCAAGAAGCCATTTCAGACTACACAACAGCAAAGCACCACGCCAATAATCTCGGGTATTGGCGCGGCCTTTCGGAAGTCGGAGGCGTTCTGGCCCAGCAATATGAACTACGGGGTCAACTTAAGACAGCTCTCAGAATGATAGACGAAGCGATTCAGGCGAACAAACAGATTGTGCGCGGTCGACCGCCATGCTGCGCTCCAGGAAGAAGAGGCGCTATAAGTTCCCAGGCTGCATTCGTCAGGTCTGTTGAATAAGGGCTGGTCGGCATTTCTCTCAGTTTGCCGGAACCTGTGTTGAACGTTTAGTTAGAGTGATGACGAAACTTCTCAAACATCCTCTGAATCCCGCCGCCATGCGCTCAAGGATCTTTGCGTGGTGGAAAAACCCGGAAATGTCATCGTTGCCGGCCTCAACGACGACAGCCTCCCGTTTCCTGCCACAGTGGAGACGATTCCATTGGGGTGATGCGTTAAAAGAAGGGTTTGGACCTATTTTCAATCACTTAGCTGCTAGTCGGCGGGTTTTTCAAAAACCCCCCGTTTCGTGTCGGGTTTTGTGGCAGATCTCACCGGCGGCTTGGCGCCACATCCACATGAATGGCCACTACACCTTCCGCGGCAACGGGCAACCCATCGACCTGGATGCGATCATAGCGGGGCTCAATCTGGCGTGACGGAATTTTCGGCGGTTTGGGCTTACAACCCAAATAACTGCGAGGAGCGACCGAAGAAGAGCTTCGGGCGCGCTCACGCCCGCCGACTACGCCAGACAGCTGAACCAAGAACAGTCACCGCCAGACTCTAAACCATCTGCGACTGAGGATGGAGGAACGTCGTCGACGCCCGGTCACGACAGCGACGATGAACGTGAGCAGGAGCAGGAGGAGCAGGAGCCACTGGAGGCGTTGCCCGAGGCCATGAGTAGAACCGAACGTCAGCGCTGACGCGACGGTTTCCGAGAGGTCCCGTTCGATGGCGCCGACAGCGCAGGTACGATCCAACCGAATGCGGGTCGAGCCGTAGATGTCAACCCCCATGACGTTGGGATCGGTTACGCAGAGACCGTAGTCGCCGGCACCACGCGCGGCGCTCACGATCCCGGGTGCGTACGATCCGTCAAGACCCGGATTCGCGATCCGGATCTGGCCGCCGCAGTCGCCTCCTGGATTCTGCAGATTGGGACCGAGGATCAGCGGCGGTGCTGCAAGCGCGCAGTTACCCTTACGGTTGCCGAACACGGCTGTGTTTCCGAGCCCGACGGTGGCACCGAGCGGCGCCGCGAGGCCAGTGGCATCGTTGTCCGCAATGACCGTGTTGACGATGCGCAGTCGTACTCCGGTCACGGCCGCCCCCGCACCGGCCGTATTACGCGCGATGATAACGTCGCCGAGCGCCGCCTCGGCGTCCGCAACCGACAAGGCCGCGCCAGAGGCGCCGGCACGGTTCTCGACGAGAATCGAACGGGCGAGTGAGATCCTGTCCTCAGGCTGCACCTGCGTGTTGTCGACAAGTACCTGGAACACGCTGCCATCGCGCTCGGGCAGGATGGCAGCGCGCCAAGAGGCAATGGCGCCGCCAGCCGAGCCGGCCTCGTTGTGCCGAAACACGAGACCCTCGCTCGCCACCGAGCCTGCGAAGGCGACGGCGCCACCAAGCTCTGTTGCCGTGTTCCCGTCGAACGTCACGCGGGTCAGAACGAGCCGCGGCAGGTCGATCCAGTCATCCGTGCTCCAGATGTTGACGCGCGGTGGGCGGGCCCAGCTCATGATTGCGCCCCCAACGCGTGCGGTGTTCTGCCTGAAGGTCGATCGTGCGACAGTGAGGCGCGACCCGACGGCGTGAATTGCCCCGCCGAACCCAGAAGAGCCGTTCGCGCGGAATTCGCTGTCGAATACCTCCGCGTCCGACCGCACGAGCGTGATGGCGCCGCCGCAGCAACCCCACGACTCGCGGGCGGAGGCGATCGGCAATCCGTTCTCCACGAATCGGCTCGCCCGGATTGAGACGCGCGCATCGATGAGGAGCAGAGTGGCACGGTTGCCCGTAAACACGGTGTCGTCGATCGTGACGCGCCGCGACAGGGCGATCCGGGCCGGCGTCGGGAAAGCGCCGCCGGCGATCGGATGATCGGTGTTGCCAACGAACTCGGAACCACTCAATTCGATTGTCTCGGCATTGATGACCGCGCTGCCGGAGGCTGCGGCCGCCGGGTCCCCGTTATGCGAGAACCGGCTCTTCGCGGCCTGCAGCGAGTGCACGAGGAAGGCGGACGAACTATCCTCCACGCGGACGGACTCGAGCACGACATGCGCCTTGTCGCCCGAGACGATCGATCCGGCCACTGCGGCCGGGTTGACGAGCGTCAAGCCTTTGAGCTGCAGCCTCTGTGAGGTCGTGAACATCGGCGCGGACGACGGCCCGTGCAGCTTGACACGACCGTCGCCCGCGATGGCCACGGCCGCCGTGAGTGCGTGCGTCCGCGTCAGCTCGATCGTGTCCTGCCCCGAGGGGCATTGGATCGAGATGTTGCCGCCCAGGGCGAGTGCGGTCGCCAGATTGAGGCCACCGCCGGCGTCATCTCTGCCGCAGACAGTCACCATCTGGACGGGCTGGGCCAACGCGACGTTCGTCGCTAGGAACGCGCCGGTTGCTGAGACGAATGCGGCAAGCCTGGCGGCGCGGCGCAACGCGTCAGAAGAGGTCATCGAGCGGCGCCCCCTCCTCGGCAGCGCGCACCGGCTTCTTCTCGTCATCGAGGTTGATGAGGATTCGTCGTCCGACGGCGTGGCACGACGAAGCCTGCCCCGCGTCGACATTGCTGATCGTGAAGCGCGCACCGCCAAGGTGGTTGACGACGCCGCAAGCGCGGCGATCGGCCCCGAATACCTCGTCGTCCGGTGTGAACTCGAGTGTCCGCCCGTGGGTCGTCACATAGGTGATCTCGTCGCCCGCGTCTTTGTTGCCCCATTCGCCCATGTGGGCGACGTTGCGACTCTTGACCGCCGCGATGAACGCATCGATGGAGAGGCCGAACGCATCCTGCTGCCCGACCTCGAAGAAGCCCCACTCGCCGTCGTGGTCGTAGAGGGCAACGAAAATGGCAGCGGCGGGGTTGTTGTCGGCACCGCCTATCGCGACGCACCGGGTGGAATCGATCGCGACGAATCGGTCGGCGATCTTCTTGGTGCAGCTTTCAGGGTGGAAGTTGCTCGGATAGCGCGGCCGGAGACCGCAGGCGAACGATCCGGCAATGCAGTTGTTATCGGAGAACGAGACAAGCTTGCTGCCCTCATCATCGCCTAGATCGACATCCTTTCCATCGAAGCGAAGGAAGTCCGTCACCCTGCTGCCCGGCGTTGGCTTCCCTTCCTCGATGACGCTGGGGGAGCGGGTCATCAGCGTCGTCGGCACGCCGACTCCGCGATCGTTGTTCGGCGAAAAGGCGTAGAGCGTAATCCCGAGTGGCAGTTTGAACCCGTTAGCGGCTCGCTCGTCCGTCCCGCCGGCGGTGATGAGCCAGCCATTGCCGCTGCCGTAGGCCTCGCGCGTGAAGTGCCGATACTGCTGCTGGCGAGCGACAGTCTTGTTGACCGCGATCTCGAGGATCATCGGGTCGGGTCGGTAGTGTGAGGTCGAGTAGAAGACGAGCTGGTCGAATGTCTCCGGCCGTGCGCGCTGCGCCGGTGCGAAGCGTATCTGCCCTGTCCAGACCTGCAGCGCGGCCAGCATGGTGTCCGCACCCCCGACCAAATCCAGGAGCGAGCGGCCGGCGTAGTACCGCTGGTTCTCGACCGCAAGGCGGCGATAGGGGATCAGGCGGCGCCCGTCGAGCGAACCGACGGCGGCTTTCGCGGCGGAGAGATCGAACACCGCAGCGGCGCTGGTGACGATCGCCTGGTCCTTACCGTCGCACGCGGCATCCGCGCCCTGCATCTGGGCGCTAAGTGTGTAGTCCCATTTGATGTCGCATGCGAAATCGATGAGGTTGAGCAGGGAGAAGTGGCTCAGGCGGCCATAGGGCTTCGCGTTGTATTCGATGAAGTCCTCGTTCGCGATACGCTTCATCCGTTTCAGAAGCCAGATCCGAAGCTCCTCGTTGAGCTCGGCGATCGTGTCGAAATCCTTTCGACGCCCTTGCTGGCTGAGCTCCGCCATCATCAGCTTGTTCTTGAGGTAGCGGGCGGAGTTCTGCATCAGGAGATGATTCTCAGTCTCCTCGATGCTGCCGAGCGTTAGGGCCACGCCGACGATGATCACCGTGACAACTACGATCACAGCCGCCGCAGCGACAGAGGCGCCGAGCGCTGAGGCGATCAGCACCCCGGCTACATAGGCGAGGCCCAGGGTCACTGCGACGATAGCGACCACGGCGAGGAAGCGGAGTAAATCCTCCCAGAAGGAGGTGTCTTCTACCGCGTCGCGACCGTCCTCGTTGTATTGGCCGACTCCTGGATCCGCACCGGTCCCCTCCACGGTGTTAACTGCGCTTCCAAACTGGTTCGGCAGGTTGCCGCAGCTGAAGAGCAGGTTATAGCTTTCTCGGGCCGTCGCGCCCTGCTGGGGGCTGGAGCGTAGTGTCAGGAAGCGACGGTTTAGCACCTCGAGTGCCGCGGTAACATCGAGACCGACGCGGGTGTCGCTTACGGCGTAGAGAAGATGGGCGAGCCGCGTGTAGTCCGTGACCGCCATATCCCAGTCGCCCGCGATTCCGGATAGACCGAAGCTGAACTCCGAAAGGCACGGCAGCTTGCTCGCGCTGGTGCCGGGGAATTCCGGTGTGGGGTAGGGTCCCTCTTCGTTCCACGGCCCGTGCCGTGGATGTGTCATCACGGCGCGGATCTGGCGCGCGAGGCAGGCTCTGGTGAAGTCGACGAAGACGTCGCCGGCTTCAGTCGACGAAGCCACGTTGTTGCAGACGCCGCTGTGCGTCCCTTCGCTGAAAGCGTAAAGCTCTCCGTAAACTCGGTTCACAATCTCGTCAGCGGTCTCTTTTGGCCGTGCTTGCCGGTCGATGGTAAGCGGCGCCCAGTCGCGAAGGACATCGGTCTTCGTGCCGAGGCGGCTGTGGCAGATTGGAAGGGAAACTTTCGTGGGCTCCGGCGCGATCTCTCCGTCACGAAGCACGGCGGCCTTGCCAAGCATCAGTGTCACGGGCCATGTCGTAAAAACTTTTTCGACGAACGGCGTCGTGGAATCCTCGCCGCCCTTTCCGAAGTGCGTGGAGAACGCGAACTGGCGCGCGAAGTAGAGCTCGTTGTCACACGCCATCGTCATGTGGAGCGTGCGGGCACGCTTCCGAATGCCGTCGGATGCCTCTTGTCCTGTCGCCGCCGCTGGCCTGAGATCCGCGGATGTCTGAGCAGAGACGGCAGGCGCGATGGAAAGCATCGTCGAGCCGAGGGCGATGGCGATGAGGCCAGTGCGCATCATTGGTTCGGTGGGAGCTGCGGATTGGTCCGCTCCGTCCGCACGAGGGCGCGGATGTCCGGCGTGACGCACGTGAAATCTCTCGGCGTCGCCTCGCGCCAGACGAAACCCTTTGCGCAGGTCTTCGGGCCGAACGGGCCCGGAATCCAGAGGAGAGGCGCCCGCGCGTTCTCTGCCGCGACGCGACGAAGACTTTGCGGCGTCACGCAGACCCCATCGTCAGCAAGCGCGCGTCGTGGCGCGAGGGGAGCTGGACAGGAGGCGACAACGGGGCCGGCCAAGATCTCAGTTCCGATAAGGGCGCTTGAGCCGACGAGGAGGGCAACGAGCCAAGGTGCGAACGTGCGATGTCTCGTCCAATTCATCGTGCGGGACCTGAGGCGAGACTGGACGATGCTGAAGAATTGCGACATCGGCATGTTTCTTGCCAATTGCGTATTCCTCCGATCGAAATTTGGGGCGCAGGCGAGAGATTGGAATTTGGGAGTCCCACGTAAGACCTCCTAATGTGCCGCGATCACTTACGGGCATTTTCAGTATAGCCCTCGCAGGGCCGCGGAAAGTGAGCAGGAGGTTGCTGCTGGTTCTTCGATCTCCACTGCAGACGAAGAAGGAGGAGGAGCTCGAACGGGCTCTGACAGGCCGCTACAGCGAGCACTTCCGCTGGCTGCTGCGGGCTCTGCTGGCGGGCCTGTGAGTCGCTCATGCTCGGCAATCAGGAAGAAGATGTAGCTGCTATCAGATTGCAGAAAAGCCTCGCCTCATGCGGCTTCGTCGCAACACCGGCTTTCAAGTGCGTGCCGTGGCGGATTCCGCCGCCTGTCAGCGATGACAAGTAACCGTGGAGCGTTGTCACCCAATCCAGCACCTGATGAAGTTTTGTGCATTGGTTGCGACGCCGGAGGTCTGCAACGATCTTATTGAAGTATTTTCCCTGCACAGTACCTGCACCCGTATCGACACCTTGAAACGCCGTCGATACGGTCTCGAGCAGCCACAGCACTTCCTGCACGGCCTGCCGACTGTTGCCGTCTGATAGAAACTGCTCTGATTGAGTGAGGGAGCTTTGGATGATTTCGCGCGCCTGTTGATCAAGTGAGGCGGGCTGTGC
>JBBRCX010000164.1:0-7006 GCA_038204465.1 Tepidisphaerales bacterium
GTTACCGCATCGTGATCCTCCCGCCGACGGGTTGGATCGGGACGGTGCCCACCGGCAGCGAATACACCGGTTCCGCCGCGGCCGCCCAGGAGATCGGCGGCAACGACTTCGGCTTCGCGCAGACCGCATCCGTGTCCGGCATCGTCTTCGGCGATTCCGATCGCGACGGCAATTTCGGTGGATCAGAGGTGGGACTTTCCAACTGGCAGGTCTATCTCGACGCCAACAGCAATGGGCGCTACGACCGCAATGAGCGGACCGCGCGCACCAACGGCGACGGGCAATGGAGTTTCACGGGCCTGCTCGCGGGCGATTACTCCTTCGGCGTAGTTCCACAGAAGCACTGGCTGCAAACCGCCCCGGCAGCCCGCTCCTACACCGTAAGTCTGAGCGCCGGCCAGGTCGTGACCGATTTAAACTTTGGCGAAGTCGCGCACGGCGGCCCCGGATGGAAACGCAACTTCAGCACCACCAGCATCGCATTGCGCCAAGGCGTCGCGCTCGACATCATGAGCGACCAGCTCGCCTGAGGCGCGTGATCTTTCGCGGCGCCGCCTGATCGGCGAGATCGCCCCAGCGCCGCTTATTCCGCTGCCGGGTTTCCCGCGACCGCGGCGCTGACAACGCATCCAAGGCAGCCAAAGGCGCTTAACCATCCCGCGCCCCTCCTCCGGAGGGAACTTCATTCCTCCCCCGCTCTCTCGGATCCGGGTCCGGCGCTGGAACGGGTAGAGCAGTTGCGCGACGTAAGACTGCGGAATCGGATCATCCACGCCGAAGGCCGGCGGCTCGTGCCCTGGGCAGCGGTATGTACCGAACAGCAGATCCATCAGCGGCGAGACGTTGGCGTAGTTGCCGGAATCCCGCTGGCGATCGTGGTGCCAGTGGTGCAGTTCCGGCGCGCCGATGAGCATGCGCAGCGGGCCGATCGGCAGCCGGACGTTCGCGTGAATGAAGACCGCCCAGAGCCCGCGGAAGGCCGCGAACCAGGCGAGCGTGTGCACCGGAAAACCCAGCGCGAAGGCCGGCAGGTTCACCAGGAAGATCGTGTAAAGCGCATCGAGCGGATGCTCGCGGTGGGCCGCCAGCCAATCCAAATGCTCGACGCTGTGGTGGATCGAGTGGAAGCGCCAGAGGAACCCGACGCGGTGCTGCAGCCGATGTCCCCAGTAGATCAGGAAATCGCCGAGCAACACCACGAGGATTGCCTGAAGCCACCAGCTCAACCCACCGACAAACTCGAGCAGCGATGGCGGGATGGCCCCGTGCACCGCGCGCTGCGAGCGCACCAGCAGCCACAAGACGGCGCCGTTGAAGAACAGGTATTGCCCGACGAGAAAACAGAGGTCTGTCCACCAGTGCGGACGAAAGAAGCGCTGCTGTTTGTCCGCGGGAAATGCGCGTTCCAGCGGTCTAAAGATCAAATAAAGAACCAGGAAGCTCAGGCCCGCGTTCACGATGGCCGTTGCGATGTCCACACCGGCTCCGACTGAATCCTCACCCCGCTCACTCCGGCAGCGCTTGAATCTCCGGCAGGCTCGCCGCAGCGGTGGTCGGCGCTTCCTGTGCGGCGTCGCGTGGCTGGCGGCTGAAGTCAATGTGGGCCCGCTTGGTGCTCGGCAGCAAGATACCGCCCCCGACGACCACCACGCCGGCGCCGATCAGCAGCGCCCAGACGATCGTCCCGACCTTAAACAGCGGCGAGTGCGCCATGCTGAAGGAATTGTATCCCCGTGTGATTACGCCGGCACGAACAATCGGCGCGAAAAGTCAGTTCCACCTTCGGACAGGTGCTTCCGTTGAAGCCGCCGCGCAGGTATGCGAGGAAGGCGCCGGCGGTGTACGCAGTTGAGCGCCAGGAGGTTCGGGACTGCTGTCGGGCCGCGGCGAGGAAGAGCTTCGCGCTGGCGCCCTGACTGAGGTTGTAGCTTTCTGCGCCCAGCGGTAGACGACGTTGTCGCGAATCGTCAGATCGTTGATCCCGACCGCCGAGGAAATGTTGGAGTTCCCTGTGCCGAAGCCGAGGGTAATGGTGGCCGAGACCCCGGGAGATGCCGGCCGTTTGAAACGATTGCGCGGGTTGGATGCTGTGGCGGGTTTGCGGCGATGGCTGCATTTGCCTTTCTTCGGGCGATCCGGGCGGGCGCGTTCAAATCGGCGTTGACCTCATGCCGACTGACGTCGTAGCCTCCCCGTGTGAGCGAGTGCGGCGCGCTGTTGGATCGAAGCGCCTCGTGCGCAGTTGGGTGCAAGGTTTCGCACTCGCCCGCGCGTTCTATTCAATAGGTTTGAGCACCGCGATCACCTCCACTCATCCGAGGTAGTCGTTTTTTTCCTCGCCGGTCGCCGGCGGAAGGTGGTTTGTTTGTTTCGTTGCTGCGGTCAATCCGTCATCGAGCCGTTGGAGGCCCGCAGGTTGCTTTCCGCTGGGCCGGCGCTGGTGATCCAGAACCTCGACGTGCTGCCGGGCGTCGAGCGGCTCATCTTCAACCGCATTCAGGTCCAGCCACCGGCGCCGCGCACCGACCCTGCCACGGGTCAGCAGGTGCAGCCGCCCAACAACGTCGTTCACGATCGGGCGACGCTCAAGCTGAGCAACACGGGCGATCAGCCGCTGACCCTCAGCGGACTTCACATTGAGGGCCCGTGGCAGATCGTCGGGAATGCTCCGGCAACGATCCAGCCCGGCGCGTCGGCATTGCTCACGCTGAAGTTCATCGCCACAAGCGAGCCGCCGCACTCCTTCAACCAAACCAACGGCCCCTTCCATCCTGACGAGGGCGGCGCGTGGGAAGGCGCGCTCACCTTCTCCACCAACGACCCGCAGCACGCCAACGTGACCGAGGAACTGTCCGGCTGGTGGCAGGACCAATCTGAATTCTCCGAGGAGCCGAGCCTGCAGAGCATGATCAACCTGGTCTTCAATTACCGCACCAACATCAGCTCGACACGAGAAACTTTTCTCGACCAGCCCAACAACACGCGAAAGACCTACGGCAAGGAGATCGTCAGCCCGTACTGGATCGCTGCCAACCCGAATCAAAATGTCACGGTGCGCGACATCGCCTCCTGGCACGGCCAGGGAAGCCCGGTGACGCTCGCGTGGTTCGCGCAGGGGAGCCGCCAGGCGCGGACGCTGTTCGTCACTTCCGGCGTCGAGGGGCAGAGCTTCCTGCCGCACCTCGAAGGCAATCTCAGCGCAGTTGCACAGGGCAGCTTCGCGCCCGGCAGCGCGTTCGGATTCAAGATCGACGGATACGAGAGCACGGACGACACCCAGAACCAGGCCGGCGGCGGCGGACATCACATCCGCTTCTATCCGGTTCGGGATCACCTTGGGAACCTGATCGCGGATACCTATTTCATGGCATTGGACTACAGCGTCGGCGCCAGCGCGGTGGGGGAGAATTTCGACTTCCAGGACCAGGTCTATATCGTGAGCAACGTCCGCGCGGCCAACGGCGCGACCCCCGATCCGACTCCCACGCCAACTCCAACGCCCGATCCCACTCCGACTCCCGATCCCACTCCAACGCCTGATCCGACTCCGACTCCTGATCCAACGCCCACGCCGGACCCGACTCCAGCTCCCGACCCGACGCCAGCGCCCACGCCGGACCCCACGCCCACGCCGGTCGGAAGCGGCTCGGATGTCGAAGAGCAGAGGGTGCAGGCGGATCTCCTCCTCATCGCGACGCATCGCCAGAATGGACGCGATCTGCTGGCCGCCGACCGCAATGCGCTGCGGGCGGCCCTCCTTGCGGACCGAGCCCTCATCGCTGCCGACCGCGGCAAGATCAAGGCGGATCGCGCCAACCCGGAACTGCTGGCGGCCGACAAGGCACAACTGGCTGCCGACAAGCTGAAGTTGAAGAATGACATCGCGTCGGCGAAGCTCACGATGCGTCAGCACAGAGCCGAGCTGATCGCACAGCTCAAGGCCGACAGGAGTCTGCTGCGGGCCGACAAGCTGCTACTGCGTGCGAAGCGGCTGCAGCTTCGCCGCGAGACGAAGGCCGGGCAGTGACGGGCGCAGCGGCGAAGAGGTCCAGATGTTCGAGCACTACGTGATGTTCAAGCTGAAGGAAGAGCGGCGTGGCGAGCTGCAAAACTTCATCGCGAAGCTCGAGCAGCTCCGCACGGACGTGCCGTTTGTCCGCGACTTGAAAGTCGTGCCCGATTCCCGCCACGGGCCCAAGTCATACGATGTGCTCTACTACGCGAAGTTCGACGACGAGGCGGGGTTCGAGTCGTACATGAAACATCCAAAGCACGTCCCCGTGCAGAAGTACGTGGAAGAGGTTTGCAGCGGGATCGTGGACGTGGATGTGACGAGCTGAGGCGTTTCTCATCCGCATGTTTTCATATCTCCCTGCAGAACCTCTCGTGACGTTCCCGCCGCCTCTGCGCCCATGCTATCATCCGCGATGGCGTTGACCCGGAGTGTTTATGAGCAACGAAGCGAAGCAACCGAAAAAGCGCTGCAGCCTGTGCGGCGGGCCGATTGCTGCGGCGCGATTGGAAGCCCTGCCGGGCGTGACGACGTGCATTGAATGCGCCAAGAAGAATCCGCGCAAGGTGGATATCAGTAGCGTGGACCTGAGCGAAGCGAGCCCGATCGACCGCACGGGCTTTGCGCCCAGTGATTAGAAGAATCAGCCCGCGTGCACGTAGGGGCAGGTTTCAAACCTGCCCTCTTCGCGAGGAACTTCTGGCACTGGCGCCACGTTGGGCGGCAGGCACATCATTTGCGGACAGGTCGTGACCTGTTCAATTCCTATGGTTCGATGAGGAGGTGCGTCATGCGCGCCAGACAGCTTTGGATGATCGCGTTGGTCCTGACCCTGTCGTTGATCGCGGTGGGGATCACCGCCTGCGCCAGCGGCGCGCGAGCGAAGGAGCCGGGCGATGATTCTGCCTCGGTGCAGGCCGGGACGCTGCCGGATGCGATTGAGGACGCGCAGACGCCGCGGCAGGTGCCCGCGACACGCCCCGAGCAGCAAGCGAATGACAATGACCGGCCCGACCGATTCGCCGCGGACAACGCCCCCGCTTCTTCCAATGCGCTCAAGACGCAGCCGGATGAAGGCAAGGTGAAAGGATTCGACTTCGTGCGCGATCCACTCAACGCCAAAAAGCCGATGCAGACGTTCGATGAGACGATGAAGCAGGACGTGGCGGACAAGGCGACGATCATGGAGGCGCAGCGCAAGCTGCTCGAATCGCGCTACAACCTGACGCCCCGGCTGGATCCCGAGGCGAAGATGTCGCGCGGCAAGCCGCTGCCGGTCGGGCCGACCGCCCGCCTCGCGGAAGGCACGACGTGGGACAAGGTGGCGTCCATGAAGCCCGACGAAATGGGCAAGGCGGGGGCATTCCCCTATCCGCCGCTGCCGCATCCGAAGCACGTGACCGGCGGGCAGGTCTTCCCGCAAATCCAGATCGCGATGTTCCCGCGCCTGCAGCGCTTCGACGTCGACTTCGACATCCCCGACGCCTTCCTCCCCGAGTTTCCGCCGGCGATTTTCCTTTCCAGCCGCCCGGAACTCGGCGACGTGTCGCGCGGGCAGGTGGTATCGATCAACAATTACTACGAGCTGTTCAAAGACCTGATCACCCCAGTGCAATTGGACGGCCTGCGCATGCTGCTGACGCCACTGCCGCAGGAGGAGTTCAACCCAACCGACGATCGGAAGAGCGCGAAGCCGTCGCTCGGCGTCACGTGTCTCGACTGTCACGTGAACGGCCATACGACGGCGCAGTTTCATCTGAACCCGGACGACCGCCCACAGCAGCGGCGGTTCCGGCTGGACACGACGAGCCTTCGCGGCGTCTCGCAGCAGCAGATCCACGGCTCCAAGCGCTCGCTGCGATCAGTCGAAGACTTCACCGAGTTCGAGCAGCGCACCGCCTACTTCAACGGCGACCAGATCCACGCCTTCAAGAAAGGGGCGATGATCCTCGATCGGGTGCAGGTGAGCCACATGGCGCAGTTCCAGAACATGCTCGACTTCCCGCCGGCGCCCAAGCTCGATCCCGTCACCAGCCGGCTCGACCCCGCAAAGGCGAGCCCGGCGGAGCTGCGCGGGCAGGAGTTGTTCTTCGGGAAGGCGAACTGCGCCTCGTGCCACTCCGGTACCGCGTACCTCGATCACCAGCTGCACGACCTGCACGTGGAGCGTTTCACGCAGGAGCCGGGCGACGGACCGATCAAGACGTTTACGCTCCGGGGCATCAAGGAGAGCCCGCCATACCTGCACGATGGCCGCTGCCTCACGCTGGAGGACACCGTCGAGTTCTTCAACATCGTGCTACAGCTGAAACTGAGCCAGCAGGAAAAGTCAGACCTGGTCGCCTTCATGCGGCAGCTTTGACAGCCGGTGATCGGAGGGCGCCAGCAAGTCGAAGTCAGCGCCAGGCCGGTGACGGTCCAGGAGGTCTCGGACGCGGAGGCTTCGTGCACGACGTTGCCCTGCTCGTCATAGATTGTGTACCCGGTGGTGTCGTCGGAGCCGGGCTGCCACGTGAGCACCACGGACGTGCCCTCGCCGGGAGCGGCCTGGAGTGCTGCAAGAAGGGATCAGGCGGCACTACGCCTTTGCCAATTCGCGCGATGAGACGTTCTTCCCCGGATCGTTTCTTCCACTCGCGAAAGCCCCGCACTCGAGGCATCGCGACTTACTCTCCCGCAGGTCGTAACCACAACTGATGCATTGGCCGGCTTTGAGGCGAACGCGAAGCCGGCGCTTACGCAGGCCGAGGCGAATAATGGGCACAAAGCAAGGATCATAAGGGGGTCAGGAGTGCTCTGTCTCTCCTTTTTCACTACAAGACGGGCAGACGGGCAGCCCTCGGAACGGGGCGGGAGTGCTTCCGCTTCTCCGTTTTCCTTGGGCGATGCGTTGGATTCAGGCTTGATTGCAGGGACAACTTCGCCGCCATCTTCTCTATCCATGCGTCGGATCCCAGTGGCCTGCCTCTCTTGATGCTCTGACGCACCGCCTCG
>JBBRCX010000165.1:0-6728 GCA_038204465.1 Tepidisphaerales bacterium
GGCCTCCAGGGCATTGGCGGCCTCGCTCAGGCTCTGCGGGAGCACCTTGATGCCCTTCTCGTGCAGCTCGTCAACCGTGAAATTGTAGTGGTTAAAGTTCTGCGGCTCTCCCGGATCCATCTTTTTCTCAATCCCATCAAGGCCGGCGGCGATCACCGCGGCGGTCGCCAGGTAGGGATTGCAGCTTGAATCTGTCAAACGCAGCTCGATTCGGCCCTGCGGGATGCGGACCATGGAGGTGCGGTTGTTGTCGCCATAAGAGATGTAGGCGGGCGCCCAGGTTGCGCCGGAGAAGGAGCGGCCGACGACGAGGCGCTTGTAAGAGTTTACGGACGGCGCGCAAACGGCCGCCAGGGCCGGTGCGTGGGCCAAAAGGCCTCCGAGAAAATTATAGGCGAGCTTGGAGAGACCGAGGTTGCGCTTGTCGCCTGAGTCGGCGAACAGGTTCTTCGTCTTCCCGTCGCCCATCGAGATGTGCATGTGCATTCCGCTGCCCGTGCGGTTCGACATCGGCTTGGGCATGAACGAACAGATGGCGCCGACCTCGCGGGCGATCTCCCCCGCCGCCATGCGGAAAAAGACGATTCGATCGGCGGTGGTCATCGCATCGGAGTAGGTGAAGTTGATCTCAAATTGCCCGTTGGCGTCCTCGTGGTCCACCTGATAAACGTCGACGCCGACGGCGACCATGGAATCGACGAGCCGCTCGATGAACGCTCGGCTGCGCGACAAGCCCTTGTAGTCGTAGCAGGGCTTGTCCAGGGCGTCGGTGGAATCGGCGGGCGCGTAGGTGCCGTCGGCGTTCTTCGACAGCAGCATCAATTCGGGCTCGAGGCCGGTGAAGAGCGTCCAGCCCTTGTCCGCGAGGCGCTTGATCTGCTGCGCGAGGATGTGACGCGTGTCGAACGGCCAGGGCTTGTTCTTGACGCGCCCGTTGCAGACGATTCGGGCGTATCCCGGCTGCCAGGGAACGAGCGACAGGGTCGAGAGCTCGCCGACCGCCATGTAATCGGGGTCGTGCGGCTCCTGGCCCATGCCCCAGATCGCGAAGCCGGCGAAGCCCGCGCCATCGGTGAGGATGTCCTCGAAGTGATTGGCCGGCACCGCCTTGGCCTTGGCGACGCCGTGGATATCGACGAACTGCGCCAGGACGAACTTGACCTTGTTCTCGGCCAGAAAGGCTTTGGCTTCCTGCTGCGTCATCGAGCGGTCCTTTCACAAGAGGGATTCGTTCGAATGCTCATTTGATCGCCGTTGGGAAAAAGCAGGACATACCGACGGCATCTCCGCCGGCTTCACGCGAAATCTCCAGCAGCGTCTCCCACAGATACGTTCCGTAGGAGGCGTCGCACCAGATATGAAACAGCGGCGCGCGGTCGCGGTCTTCCCGCAGGATCGAGCAGGAGACGCCCGCGATACGCGACATGATGAAGTCCATCTCGGGCTGGCGGAAGTTGTAGCCGCACGTCTGGGCAAGCACGTCGAACGATTTTTCGCCGCTGAGCAGCATCGCCGCGTCCTGCCGGGGAAAGCTATAGACCCCATCGGGGAGAGTGGCGCCTTCGCCCGCGAGGCGCTCGACCGCATCACCCGAGACGGCGCCCTCGGCGAAGAATTCCGCGGCGCCGGTGCGGATGAGGAGGCCTCCGCCGGGGATGGCTTCGTGCGCGTAAATCTTTGGCGGCACGCTGAGTCCCTGCCGCTGAATCCATGCGGCCGCCTGGGGACCTTTGAGCAGCGTGCGCGGCAGCGCGCTCACGTCCGCGAGGGCGAGCGTTCTGCACAACGCGCTCTCGTGCTGCGGATCGGCGAAGCTCGCGACGGCGGACATCCCGTTGACCTGCCCCCACCTGGGGTGCAGGTGCTCGAGCGCATCGTGCATCGGACTCTGTCTGGACGCGGTGGTCATCACGCGGCGGCCTCCCGGGGTTTCTCGACGGTCTCGCTCTGCCGGCGGCTGTCGGGATCGTAGAACGGCGTCTTGACCACCTCCGCCTCCACCTCTTTCCTGCCATCGACTCGAATCGTGAACTTGGTGCCGAGGCCCGATTGATCCTTGGCGACGTAGGCGAGGCCCAGCACGCGGTTGAGGCTCGGGCTGAAGGCGACGCTGGTGACGCGGCCGGTGATCTGATCGCCGCGAATCACAAGGTGGCACTCTTTCGGGATCGGCCCGGCATAATCCGTGGGCAGCGTGAAGCCGACCAGGGCGCGCTGCAGCGGCCTTTTCTGAATGATCTGAAGGCTGCGCTGGCCAACAAAGAAGGGCTTGTCCATCTTCACCGCCCAGTCCATCCCGGCCTCGTAGGGGCTGGAGAGCCCATCAGTGTCCTGGCCGATGATGATGTGACCCTTCTCCAGGCGCAGGATGCGCTGCGCCTCGACGCCGAAAGGCTTGATGCCGAAGCCGGCGCCCTGCTGCATGATCCGGTCCCAGACGTGTCCGCCGAACTGCGACGGGACGTGGATTTCGTAACCGAGCTCGCCGACGAAGCCAACCCGCATCAATCGCGCGGGAGCGCCCGCGACGACGCCTTCGCGAATTCCCAGGTAGGGAAACGCGTCCTGATCGAGCTTGATGTCGGTGAGGTTCGCAAGGATGCTGCGCGAGTACGGGCCCGCGAGGTTCATGGCGGCGTATTGGCCGGTGACGTTGGCGAGGGTGACGCTGCTGCCCCAGATGATCGCCCAGCGTTGCATCTCGCGGTAGACCGCATCGGCGCCGGTGGTGGTGGCGGTGACGTAGAAGCGGTCTTCGGCGAGCCGTCCGGCGACGCCGTCATCGATCACAACGCCGCTCTCATCGCACATCAGGAGATAGCGCGTGGTGCCTGGGCGCATCTTGGCGAAACGGCCGGTATAGAGGCGCTCGAGGAACTCAGCCGCATCGGGGCCGCACACTTCAATCTTGCCGAGCGTGCCGACGTCGATCAGCCCGACGCCTTGGCGCACCGTCTTTACCTCCGCCAGGATTGCGTCGTCGCGGCCCTGACCCGCGGCGGGATAATAAGCGGGACGATGCCACGCGCCGGCGGGCATGAATTGCGCGCCTGCCTTCTGGTGGCGCGAGTGCATCGCGGTCAGCCGATGGGGGTGGAAGCTGCGGCCCGCGAGGTGACCGAAGGGCACCGGGTGATAGAACGGACGAGACGTGGTCGTGCCGGTCTGGGTGACGGTTTGATGGCGTGTTTTGGCCAGGATGCGCACGCCGTTCATGTTGGCGAGCTTTCCCTGGCTGGGTCCCATGCCGATGGTGGTGTAGCGCTTGATCAACTCGATGCTGTCAAAGCCTTCCTGGACCGCGTTGACGATGTCCTTGTATTGCACGTCCTCATCGAGATCGACGAACGCTTTCCCCTTCGGATGAGGGAAGACCGGGTAGGGATGATTTGGCGAAGGGCCCTCGTGACGGGCTTGCTCGGGAACCGGTCCGTTGTTGCGCCCCACCGCCGCGGCAGCGGCGAGGCCGGCGCGGCGCCCATCGGCGAGCTGCGCCTCCAGGTGGTAGACGCCATTGACGCGTCCAGCGGCGAAAACTTTCTCAGGCAGGCTCTCGGGGAGGTATTGGTGAAGCTGCTCGGAATACTTCATCTTCCCGCCGGCCTGGTTGATCAACCCGTCGGCGGGCATCCAACCGACGCTGACGGCGATGCCGTCGCACTCGAGCTTGAAGGCGCGCTCGGTGACGGTTTTGCCGGCATCATCGATTGGACAGATGACGGCGCCGATGATCCCCTGCTTGCCGCTCGCATGACGCGCCTGGTAGATCGCGTGCTGCTGGAAGATCGGGACCCGCGCCGCGTTGAATGGCTGGACCAGCTCGGGAGATTCAGGGCTCTTGCGCAGATCGACGATCGCCGCCAGCTGCACGCCGGCGCGGAGCAGATCCTGCGCGGCGCAGTAGCCGTCGGAGTTTGCCACGAGGACTATCCCGCGTTGGAAGGGCTTCACCGCATAGCGTGCGATGAGCCGCTGAGCGGCGGAGGCGAGCATGACGCCGGGCAGGTCGTTGTTCTTGAAGACCGCGGGCTGCTCGAAGCACCCCGCCGCGACGATGACCGCGCCGGCGCGCAGCTTGGTCAGGCGAACGGAATCGATCAGCGCGACCCAGTTGTCGGCATAAAGCCCCGCCGCTTCGGTCGCAGTGCGGATCCACACGTTGGGCATGGAACTGATCTTGCCCATCAACTGCGCGAAGCGCCTGGCGGCGGAAGCATCGGAGTTCCACTGGTAGCCGAGCGTGCCGCCGGGATGGAGGTTTTCGTCGACCACGAGCACGCTCGCGCCGGTCTCCGCTGCCGCGATGGATGCCGACAGACCCGCCGGCCCGGCGCCGACGACCAGCACATCGCAGAAGTCATAGTCTTTGGGCGTGCGCGCCCGCGGCAGCTTGGGATTGATGGCGCCGAGGCCGGCCATCGCGCGCATCTTCCGCTCCCAATAGGGGAAGAGCTTTCGCGGGGTGTGGAAGGCCTTGTAATAGAACCCGACCGGCAGCATGCGCGACAGGTGCTCGATGTGCCGGGCCGAGTCTTTCTTTAACCCGCCGAAGGTGTTGACCGCCTGATAGCTGGCGCCGGAACAGATTTGCGTGACGTCGGCGCGGATATTGGTCGTTACTCCGTCTTCCACGACGTCGTTCACGTCGTGGTTGGCGAGGCTGTAGATTCCGCGGGGGCGGTGATACTTGAAGCTTCGGCCGAGCATGCGCACGCCGCTCGCCCACAGCGCGCTGCTGATGCAGTCGCCGGCGAAGCCCGTGCAGGAGCCGCCTTCGAACTGGAAGTCGATGGTCCTGCCGCGGTCGATCCACTCGCGGGGCTGCGGGGGTAGGCGGTCGCGAATCACTGGGTTTGCTCTCCGGATCCGTAGAGATAGGTCTTGAGGAAGATGTCTTTGACGTTGTCGCGCTCGGCGATGAACCAGGTGCCGCTGGCGATGTGGTACCACCACTCGCGCTTCACGCCCGGCTCACCCTCGCGGTTGAAGACGTAATGGGCCCACTGCTTGTCAGCGGCAGAGGCGGGGTCGGGGCTCTCGCGCACCTCGCCTCCATAGCTGAATTCCTGCAGAGGGCGAAGACCGTTAATGGGGCAACGTAACAGTTTCATGATTCGTTCCGAGGCGGCACTGCGGGCCTCTCTGGAAAAAAGCGGGCGATGCCGCTAGTGACCGACCGACGCGGCGCCTTTCTCTCCGACGAGCTCATAGTTCTCGAACCGCGCGAGGTTGAACGGCTTGATCAAGTCATGGTCCTCGCCTGTTGCCATCGTGTGGGCCATGGTCTTGCCGCTGATGGGCGTGGCCTTGAAGCCCCAGGTGCCCCAGCCGGTATCGAGATAGAAGCCTTCGATCGGAGTGGTGCCCATGATGGGCGAGAAGTCCGGCGTCATGTCCGACATGCCCGCCCACTGGCGGTTCACTTTCACATCCGAAAGAAACGGAAACAGGTCGAGAACGTGGCCGGACAACCCTTCGACGAAATCGAGCGTCGAGCGCTGCGAGTGCAATTCGTAGGGATCGAGCGCTGCCCCCATCACCAGTTCGCCGCGCGAGGACTGACTGATATACACGTGCAGGCTTGCGGAGACGACGATGTTATCGAGCCACGGCTTGAGCGGTTCGGTCACGCACGCCTGCAGCGGCTGGATCACCAGGGGCGTTTTCAATCCCACCATCTGAGTGATGCGCGGGGTGTACCCGGCGACGGCGGAAAGGACCTTCTTCGTTTCGATAAAGCCCTTGTCGGTGTGAACGCCGACAACCCCGCCGTCGGTAGTCTCAATTCCCGTCACCCTGGTCTGCTGGTGGATTTCAATGCCGCGGCGGTCGGCCTCGCGGGCGTAACCCCACGCAACGGCGTCATGGCGAATGACCGCTCCGGGCGGATGGAACAGCGCGCCGGCGATCGGCGCATCGCCGCCGCATTCCAGGTCGATATAGGGGCAGATGCGTTTGATCTCCTCCGGCGTGATCACTTCGCTGTCGACGCCCATATGCTTGTTCACCTCGGCACGCCAGCGCATCGTGCGCAGCGATGCATCGGTATGGGCCAGCGTGAAGTGCCCGCGCTCGGAGTAGAACAGGTTGAGGTCCAGGTCGGCCGAGAGTTCCTGGAAGAGCTTGAGGCTCTCGTCGTAAAACCTCACGCCCTCCGGGGTGAGATAATTCGAGCGAACGATGGCGGTGTTGCGGCCGGTATTGCCGCCGCCGAGGTAGCCCTTCTCGAGGACCGCGACGTCGTTGATGCCGTGGTCCTTGGCGAGGTGGTAGGCGGCGGCCAGGCCATGACCGCCGCCCCCGATGATGACCATGTCGTACGACTTCTTGAGCCGCTCGGGAGTGTGGAACATCCGCGGCTCGCGATACTGGTTGCTCAGGGCGAATCGTAACAGTCGGTACGGCATCTCGGATCCGGCTCCTAGGTAAACACGACGGTCTTGTTCTGGTGTATGAGCACGCGGTCCTGCACATGGTATCGCAGCCCGCGGGCGAGCACGGTCTTCTCGACGTCGCGGCCGAGGCACATCATGTCTTCGGGGGCATCGCTATGATCGACGCGGATGACGTCCTGGTCGATGATCGGGCCGGCGTCCAACTCGGTGGTGACGTAGTGGCAGGTCGCGCCGATCAGCTTCACGCCGCGCTCATAAGCCTGGTGATACGGCTTGCCGCCACCGAACGAGGGAAGGAAGCTGTGATGGATGTTGATGATGTTGCCGGCATGC
>JBBRCX010000166.1:0-6718 GCA_038204465.1 Tepidisphaerales bacterium
TCGTCCCGCTGTTTGCGCTGGCCAACGCGGGGGTGGACATGCGGGGTGGGGGCGCGGGGTTGAGCAGCGGGATCACATGGGGCATTGTGCTCGGCCTGCTGGTCGGCAAGCCGCTCGGCGTCCTGCTGGCGTCATGGCTGGCGCTCAGGAGTGGGATGGCAGCGCTGCCGGAAGGCGCGACGTGGCGGCAGATCGTGGGCGTCTCGGTGCTTTGCGGCATCGGCTTCACCATGTCGCTGTTCGTCGCGAACCTGGCCTTCGTCGGACACGAACAGCGGCTCATCGCGGCAAAGGTGGGCATCCTGATGGCGTCTGTGGTTTCGGGCCTCGCTGGCGGCGCGATCGTTAGCCTCGCGGGACGGCAAGTAAGAAATAGCCGCGGTGCGACCTGACGATCGATCGTGGAGCTGATGCCACGAGGGTGAAAAGTTTTAGGGCAGCCGCTGGGTTCACACTTGCACGTCAGCGCGTTCGCCGTTCAGCCGCAGCAGATTCGCCAGCACCTTCTGTTCGACGTCGGCGCGCTTGACTGTGAGCGGGTGGGCTTCGGGTGAGGGGCGGCCTGGGCCGGTTTCGGTCCAGACCTGGGCCCAGTCTTCGGACCAGTCGCCGGGCGACTCGCCGCCCCGCGTCCATCCGCTTCTGCAATTCGCCGCGTGCCTGATGGGCCGCCACGTCAGGCCGGGAGCCGCAGTGTCTGGATCTCATGCCGGCTTGTTCACGCGAATAAGCTGGTTTGACAGCGACTGCAGGCTGCCCACCGCGGCGGAGATTCGCGCCGCCTGCGCATGGTAGTCTGCGTCAACGGTGCAGACGACGATTCCGGCGTGGAGCGGAGCGAGCCGATGCAGTCGTACGAAGTGTCGGCGGTTGAGCGTCAATACAACGCGCTGCTGGTCGGTCGCGTATCGCAGCAGGTCCTCGTCGGCAATCTTTTGATTGGCCCGGCCCGCCTCGAGAGATGTCAAGACGTCATGGCCGAGGCGACGAAGCTGCTCAACTACCGGCTGGGGGAAGTTTTCGTTCGAATAGAATCGCAGCGCTCAGTCCTCGCGCTCCTGGGCGGCAATGGCTTCATCAATTTCCTGAGGACGATCGCGGTAGTAGGCTGAAACGGCATCCAGATCTTGCGGCGAGAGCGAGGGGAAATCCTGGAGGAGTTGCTCCCATGTCCGGCCTAGATTCATCAATTCAACCAGCGTCCAGACGGGGATTCTCGTGGACCCAACACACGCGTCTCCGCCGGCGACGCCGGCGGTTCTGTTAATTCGATCGCGCTGAGATATGCTGCTGCTGATGAGTGCGACAAACTGATCCGCACGAGCCACAATTCTGCGCGCCTCCTCAGCTCGAATCGGCGCGCCCACGTCATAGACAAGCCGGGTTCTGATATCCGATGCATCGATCAGCATCTGGAGGGCAGTTTCCGGAAGGATTCCTGGTTTTACCACATTATCGCGGAAGGAAGACAGCAAGGCGTCCGGCTCCACCTTTTCCCCCGCGAGCGAAATGAGCATGCCGTGTACTGCCTGAAACATCGCTCGCGCCGCATCGGCGGCGACATTCTCCGAAACGTTCGGATCATCGGCTGCCGAGTCGAGCCAGTGGCGCGCGAGCCGCGCCGTGTTTCGCGCCTTCTCAAGGAACTGATCGGCTAAATGGTTCATCGGAAGGTCAAATCACTATGCCATCTCTTCGAATATTAGCCTGAAGCAAGCCCTCAGACGAGTCCGCCATCGCCTTGTTCATGAAGATACGGCTGAGCGTCACACCATGTAGAAGCGACAGCTTTGTTACGAGCGCGCTGGTCCTCTCCAGCTCGACGGATTGATTCAGAGGACCGGCGAGGACGACCAGAAGATCGGCATCCGAGCCTGCCGATGCCGTGCCCCGGGCACGCGAGCCAAACAGGACTACCCTCGCCAGGCGGTTGCCATATATCGCTTCCAGGCCTTTGCGGAAATCCGCGACGGCGCCCAGCGTTTTTTCATCGGCAAGAGGTCGGTGCTTGTCGAGTGTCTGGATCTGCACGGAAGTCTGTGTCGCGGCCCCTGCCCGTTTCCGGTTCAGCTCCAGCAGAGCAGCCAGTATCCGTGCATCGACATCAGCACGGCGGGCCCGCGATGCGTGCTCGAGGGGAAGCGGCCTTCCGGCACCGGTCTCGGTCCAAACTTCGGCCCAGTCTTCGGACCAGCCGCCCCTGGGATCGACGGCGGCGTAGGCGGCGAGGACGCCGCGGTCGAGCTG
The DNA here is from genome assembly GCA_038204465.1 of Tepidisphaerales bacterium. Classification (GTDB taxonomy): domain Bacteria; phylum Planctomycetota; class Phycisphaerae; order Tepidisphaerales; family Tepidisphaeraceae; genus JBBRCX01. Next base: position 2,248 of record JBBRCX010000166.1, read on the forward strand.
CTCGTGGGCGAGGCTGAGCCAGGTGGGGCGCTCGTTGTAGAGGTTGGTGAGGGTGCGTTTCTTGAGGCGGGCGTCTTTGGCCGCGGCGGCCATGATGGCGGATTGGCGGATCAGGGGCCGGGCTTCGGGCGGGACGTCGGAGAAGTCGTCGGTGGCGTCGATGCGCTGGGCGAGGGGCTCGATCCACTCGGGCGGGTTGAGCCAGCGCTCGCGCTTCTCGTTCAGTTCCCTGGCCGCGGCGCTGATCCGCTGATACGCCGGATGTTTCACGTCTTCCTTGCCGGGCGGCCAGGGGAGCGGGAAGGTTTCGAAGCAGGTGGTTGGGGTGTAGCGGAAGCCTGATTCGATCTCACGCAGTTGAGTCCCCGTACGGAGTGCCCACAACTCGTGCAATGCACTTTGGAGAATGCCGAGAAAGTAGTCGTCCGTGCGCGCGAAAACAGCCAGTTGATGGTCGGGTAAAGCATTGCCGCTCATCCATACGAACAGGCGATACTTTGTCAGCGTAGGCGTCGCAACGTATCGGGGAAGAGCCTCAACGGCGTCGCGCATCGACGGGCAAGGCCGCATGTGGAGCCACCATTCAGAACGGCTAGGCCGACCCGAATCTCTCATCGGCTTCACGACCTTTGCAACATGTTCGAACGAGGCGCCGTAACCGGCAGCTTCCCCCTTTGTCGCGTCGCGACCGAAGTCGATGACCCAAACACTGCGGTCACGTCTGGTGACGTCAAGGCCATTCACATACGGGCGAATTACTTTGAATAGAGGCTTCGAATTTGGTGGAGGATTCTGGAACAAGTCACGTGCTGTATCGAGCGAGACGTCAAACGGCCCACCTTTCACATCGCCGACAAACGCGATGTCACGATTCTCTTGGAGTGATACCGCCGCCGTGACATTTTCTCCTGCTGTAAGATTCGCGTGAATGCCGTCGACTTTTCGCCCGTTCAATACTCGTTCGGCCTCCAACCCTCCGTCAAATCCGACGATGGAGATTTGGACCGCAGCACCATCCTGCATCCACTGACGGTCTGCCCACGCCATGAAGATCGTTCCTGTCGCTAAGATTCGTTCCAGAACTCGTCGTGCGACACCGTTACGGATTGCTTGGGTTGCGAGCAAACCGACGCGCGTGCCTCGACTCAGTTGGACGCGTTGACGGCCAAGCTCGAACCAATAGCAACAGAGGTCGCTAAAACCCGGAATGCGTTCCGAGTAAACCTCAAACAGTTTTCTGACGTATTCGTCGCCCAAGCCGGCTCTCAACATCTTTGTCCCTAAGAACGGCGGGTTCCCCGCGATGAAATCCGCCTCCGGCCAATCCGCCGGCTTGGGATTGTCCTTGTCCTTCAGGTCCAGAATCGCGTCGCGGTTTTCGATGGTCTGGAGCTTGTCGAGGATGGGGCGCTTGGGGTTGTCGATGCCGTGGACGTGGAGCCACTGGAGGTAGCCGATCCAGATGACCACCTGGGCCAGTTCGGCGGCGTAGGGGTTGATCTCGATGCCGTGCATTTGCGTGGGGCGCACGTAGGGGACGGGGCTGAGGGCGATGTCGCGGCGGGCGGCGAAGCGTACCACCTCGTCATCGAGATCGAGCAATTGCTGCAGGGCGACGTAGAGGAAGTTCCCTGACCCGCAGGCGGGGTCGAGGACGCGCTGGGAGCCGAGGTGGCGGCGGAACTGGTCGAGGGCGACCTTGATCGGCGCCGCGAGCACGTCGCGCTTCTTGCGGTCGGGCTCCGCTTCGTGGGTGGCGAGGGCCGTTTTCAGCTCGTCCTGCACGGCCTGCCACTTGCGGCGCAGCGGCGTCATGATCACGGGCTCGATCACCAGCAGGATGTCCGACTTGCTGGTGTAGTGCGCGCCGATCTGTGCCCGCTTGCGCGGGTCGAGGATGCGCTCGAAGAGAGTGCCGAAGATGCTGGGCTCGACGTCGGACCAGCGGCGATCGGCGAGGCGCTTCAGGACCAGCAGGTCGCCGTACAGGAGCGGGATGGGCGGCGCGTCGTCGAAGAGCCCGCCGTTGAACCACTCGATCAGGTCGTTGCCGAACTCGCCGCCGGTGCGCATGAGCTTCCAGAGCAGGTCGGCGCGGGGCACGAAGCTGTCGGCGTCGTAGGTTGCCCGGTCGATTAATTTAGTGAAGGCGTTGTCGGGGAGGAGCTCGATGTCCTCGGCGAAGAGGCAGAACATCACCTTCATCAGGAAGTGGGCGACGGGCGAGCCGGCGTATTCCCAGAGGGAAAGGTCCGCGGGCGGGAAACGCTCGATCAGGCGATTGGCGAGCTCGGAGAATTCCTCGGCGAGGTCCTGGGTGATCGCGTCGGTGGTCTTCTCCGGGCGGAATGTTTCGGGGCTGACGAAGCAGCGGCGAAGGACGTCGAGGCGGCCGGGGAGCTCTTCCAGCTTGAGGGTGACCTTGTGGGTCGGAAAGCCGGGGAAGTGGGTGCGGATCTCGGTGGTGCGGATGTCGCAGACGATGGAGAGCGGCGGGTTGTCGAGGTCGTCGCGATACTGGTAGAGCTGGCGGTAGGCTTCGTCGAGGCTCTTGTATTTGTCCTTGCGCTTGTACTCCCAGGCGAAGCAGCCGCGTTTCCAGACATCGACGAAGCCGGACTCGCCCTTGCTGCCTTTGGAGGCGGTGCCGACGACTTTGACGGGCTTTTCGAAGGTGTAGTCGCTGCCGGTGGGATCGGCCATGCCCGGCGTGGGCTGGTCGAGGAGATTGCACAGGTCGAGGAAATGCTCGTGGCTGGCGGCGCGCTCGGAGAGGTCGCTGCGCGACCATTTCTCGACGAAGGATGCCGGCGTGAGGGCCCCCGGGGGACGGTGCATGGGATGATTTTGCGGTATTGGGGCGGCGGGTGCCAACAGGGGGAAGTGGGCGTGGGCACCACTGGAGATAACGGCTGAGACGCGGAGAACCCGGTGCGCCGGCTGCCATGACACCGCCGCCATGCCCGTTGCGGCGCGCAGGTTCAAGTTGGCTTGGCGTTATTAATCTCCGGCGCCTTATCACAATCCAGAGGCTTACGAAACTTCATCGCATCGTCCTGGTCCGGGGACCACGGCTTGCATTCCCACTTACCATCTTTGTCGGTGATTTCCAGCCACCAGTATCCTGTTCGGGCTGTACCCTGCGGGCGCCACTCGCTCCAGCTCTTCTCTCGCGCGTCATATCGCCGCATCGCGCCGTAATTAAAAAAGACGACGCCCTTCCAAGTTAGCCCATTGAGCCGGTCGGCCTCGGTAAGCGGCTTATTCACGTCGTCTGGAAAGTAAGGACGAGGCCCTTTGAGTTCTTCAATGCGAGTTTCGGATCCCGGCCTCTCGACGATGCTTAAGTAGCTGTCGCCGCATTGCTGCCAGTGAGCCCGAAAATTCTCCATCGCCTTTTCGAGCGCTACGTCTTCAAGCGACGTTGGGCGCGGTACCGGTGCTCTGAGCTGCGGAGCCGGTGACATCATCCGTTCCGACCGCTCGTTCTCCTTTTTCTTGCAACTTATGAATGCGACACTGAAGCCGAGCAGTACGCAAACGCTGACCGTGGCGCTGAGCCGAACCATACGATCTCCCTTGCAGATGTGACAGCACTTCCGAACACCGACGGGGCATCGGGAAGCGCAAGAATATAGGCTCAGAACAGTAAAGACCACAACAGACCGGCACCGGCTTGCGGCGCTGGCGAGATACCGTCGGCGTCCGCGAGAAAGGGGAGAAGTTGCACCGGAACAGGGGGAAGGTGAGTGTTCTGCAACATTCTGCGCCGCCGCCCGCAGGTAAAAGCGTCTGATCGTCTGATCGCTATTGCGCGCTCTGCGCGGATTCTCGGATCTGGATTGAGTCGGCGCGTTGGGTCATGGGACGTTTGGGTTGATGGGGAGCGCATCGCTTCGAGTGAGCTGTGTTCTTCAGTTGAAATGCATGCGTGGAGGGTGCTCCCTCCACACCTTCCAGAAGACGGCTACGGCGCAAGGAAGCGGGCGAGGCAGGCGGCCTGCCATGCAACAGGGGAACATGCTGTAAGTGTTGGAAGATTGTCGCCGCCACCCGGAGGTAAAAGAATACGTCTGATCGCGATGGCGCGCTCCGCGCGGATTCTCGGATCTGGATTGAGTCCGCGCGTGGGTCATGGGATGTTTCGTTGGATGGGAGCACATCGCTTCGGGTGGGCTCTGTTGTTCAGTTGAAATGCATGCGTGGAGGGTGCTCCCTCCACACCTCCCAGAAGACGGCTACGGCGAAAGGAAGCGGGCGAGGTTGCCTGCGCGAAGGGACTTCGTGCGGTGTGTTTGCCCGCTTCGTGCGGCAGATGAACGAAGCGGGCAAACAAAAGGGTGGGAGAAGCAACGCAGTGCAGGGCGCGGTGTGTTCTCATGATGTCGGAGAGAACTCGTTGGCAGAGTGCCGAAATCACTCTCATGACGGAGAGCGGAGGGCCCATCCGGGGAACACAATAATCGCCCGT
>JBBRCX010000167.1:0-6662 GCA_038204465.1 Tepidisphaerales bacterium
AAGCGCGGGGGCAGCGCCAGTCGGATTCATCCAAGCCCGCGGCAAAAGCTCAAGCGGCAAAGGCCGAAGCGGCGGCGAGGTCGGAATCGCGCAAGGGCGAACGATCGGCGGAGCGTCGCAACAGCGATGACGATGCACGGCAGGCGCAGGCGAGCCGGCGCGAGCAGGCCCAGGCCCGCGAACGTGCGGCTGATGCCGCTGACCGCCAGGCGTCGTCGGAACGTCGCGCCGCCCAGCAGGAGCGAGCCGCCCAGGCCGCCGCCGACCGCGAAGCGCGTCGCAGCGCCAGCCAGGAGCAGCGCCGGCAGCCGGAGCAGTCCGACCGTGGCCGCTCATCCGCCGCGCCGCGCGGCGATTCATCGCGATCAGGCGAGTCTTCCGGCTCCCGCGTGCAGGCTGACGACGGCGCCTCGAGGAATCAAGCCGCGGCGGCAGATTCGCGGCGCTCGCGGTAGCTTGCAACCCTGCTGGAGAGTGCGACGTCATGTCTGCTTGAGCAACGCCAGCGTCGCCCATACAAGTGCGCGGCAGATGCCGGCCTGCGACCCACCCCTGCAGTTCGAGTTGATTCGCGAAGACCCGCTTTCACAGGCGCGGCTCGGGCGCGTCGATACTCGGCACGGGGCTTTCGATACTCCCGCATTCATGCCGGTCGGCACGCAGGGCACGGTCAAAGGGCTGTTGCCGGACCATGTCGCCGCGACCGGATCGCAGATCGTTCTCGCTAATACCTATCACCTGATGCTCCGCCCGGGCGCACAGACGGTTGCTCAGCTGGGCGATCTTCATCGGTTCATGGGCTGGCCCGGGCCGATCCTGACCGACAGCGGGGGCTTCCAGGTTTTCTCGCTCTCGGACGTCGCTCAGATCACCGACGACGCCGTCACATTCAAGAGCCACGTCGATGGTGCGATGGTCCGATTGACGCCGGAGCGGAGCATGGAAGTCCAGAACGCGCTGGGGGCGGACATCATTATGGCGTTCGATGAATGTCCGCGGGCCGATGCACCGCATGAATACCATGAGCTTGCGGTGAGACGAACGCTTCGCTGGGCGGAGCTTTGTTTTGCGGCGCACGCGCGAAAAAAGGATCAGGCGCTTTTCGGCATCGTGCAGGGCGGCACGAACCTGAAGCTGAGGGAAAATTGCCTCCGGGCGCTGGTCGCGCTGGACCTGCCGGGCTATGCGATCGGCGGCCTCGCGGTTGGGGAGGGCTTCGAGGCGATGAAGCAGGTGCTTGCTTCCGTCGCGCCTGCGCTGCCCGCCGGGAAGCCGCGCTACCTGATGGGCGTCGGGTTTCCGCGCGACATCGTCGCCGCCGTCGCTGCGGGGTTGGACATGTTCGACTGCACCCTGCCGACGCGCAACGGGCGAAACGCGTATGCCTTCACTGCCGCCGGCGCGATCCGCCTGCGCAACAGCGCCTTCAGCCGCGACACCGGCCCAATCGAGGAAGGGTGCGACTGCTATGCCTGCGGCACTTTCAGCCGCGGCGCCATCCGCCACTTTTTTTTCGCGGCTGAGATGCTTGGCCCCATACTGGTCTCGGTGCATAATATTCGGTTCTACCAGCGGCTGATGGCGGACGTCCGCCGGGCGATTGGCGAGGGGACGTTCGAGCGGTTTCGCAACACCGACCCGCGCTGCTCCCTTGGGCCGCGGGCGGATGAGACTTCCAGCAGCGCGGAGGGACCCCGGCTGCCGGTTGAAGCGGCGGGACCTGACCACGAGGAGACGGATTGAACTTTCTTTCGATTCTGGCCGCCGCGGCCACTCAAGTGACCAGCCAACCCGCGCCCGGCTGGGTGGAGTTCGTCAAGAACCCGATGTTCCCGCTGATCCTGCTGATCGCGGTGATGTACATCTTCATGTTCCGCGCCAACAAGAACAAAACCAAGAAGCGCGAGGCGCAATTGAGTCAGATCAAGCGTGGCGACCGGGTCCAGACGATTGGCGGGATTCTGGGCACGGTGGTTGAGGTTCGCGACAGCGAAGTGCTGTTGAAGGTGGACGAGAGCTCGAACACCAAGATCCGCTTCGCCCGCAGCGCTGTGCACCGCGTGATCGACGAGGAAAAGACGGAGCCGACCAAGTAAGGACCGGGGGCGGAGATTCGGCGGAAGACAATCGCCGCGGCCCGCACCCAGAATCACTCGATGTCACATCATTATACGGGCCGCGTGACGGCCATCCTGGTTGTGCTGTTCATCGCGCTGTGGGCGATTGTCCCTACGCCGCGCAAGCTGTTGGACCGCAACCTGCCGCTGGGACAGAAGATCAATCTGAAGCCGGGCATCGACATGGTGGGCGGCACCAGCTTGCTGTACGAGATCGAAATCCCCGAAGGCACGCCGCGAACGAAGGACCTGGCGAACGCGGTGATGCAGGCGCTCAAACGGCGCGTCGATCCGCAGGGCGTGAAGAACCTGATCTGGCGGCCGCAGGGGGGCAATCGCCTCGAGATCCAGATGCCGCTGACCGCGGGTGCGGCCGACTCGCAGAAAGTGAGGGAAGCGCTGAACAGTGCGAGCGCCGCGATCGAGAGCACCAATACCCGGCCCGAGGACGTGATCGACGCGGTGGAGCAGAACAACGGCAAGTTGCGGCAGGACCTTGGGCGGCTGGAGATGGGCAGCCCCCAGCGAAAGAAGCTTTTTGCAGAGATGGTCGATGTCTACGACCAGCTGCAGAAGCTGTACAAGCTGGCGGATCCTTCGAAGGCGAAAGAAGCCGCCGAGCTGAAGACGCGCTATGAGGGCCTCACCACGAAGCCCGACCCGGGCACGGGCAAGACACCGATCGAAGCGACGAATCTTCACCCGGCCGATCTTGACCGCCTTCTGTCGAACAAGAACAAGCGCGATGCTTCGTTGAAGTCGCTCACGGAAAGCTTCAAGGGCTTTGGCGCCCGCGAGCAGGCGTTGGCCGCCTACGTCAGCGCCGATGACGCGTTTCAAAAGGTGAAGGGGACCATCGATGACGCCAACGAGCTGAAGCGGATGCTGCGGGGCTCAGGCGTGCTGGAGTTCCACATCCTTGTCAGTCCGGATGAGATGGCGCGGGAGAAATACGACTCGCTCGTCGAGCGCCTGCAGCGCGATGGGCCGCGGATGCCGCCCGGCGAGGACGTCAAGTGGTATGAGGTCGACAACCCGGCGGAATTCAAGAACCAGAGCGTCAAGACGGAGGATGGCAAGTCGTACGTCATGGCCTGGGTAACGCCCGACAAGTCGCTGGACAACCGTTCGAATCGCGAGGCCTGGCACCTGCAGAGCGCCTACCCCGAGACGTTGCAGAGCGGCGAGAAGGTGGTCGCTTTCACGTTCGATCCGGTGGGCGGGCGCTACTTCGGCGACCTGACGCAAGCCAACCTGCACAAGCCGCTGGCGATCGTGCTGGATGGCAAGGTGATCAGCGCGCCCAACATTCAGAGCCGCATCGCCTCCAACGGGACCATCAGCGGCGGTGGCGGCAACGGATTTACCCGCGGCGAATTGGAGTACCTCGTCCGCACGCTGGACGCCGGCAGCCTTCCGGCACAGCTCAAGTCGGAACCGATCAGCGAGCGAACAGTCGGCTCCACGCTCGGGGCGGACAACCTCCGCAAGGGCCTGATCGCCTGCGCCATGGGACTGGTGGTGGTCGCCATCTTCCTGATCAGCTACTACTACCTGTCTGGGGTGATTGCGACGTTCGCGGTCTTTCTCAACGTCATCCTGATCCTTGGCACGATGGCGGCGATCAACGCGACCTTCACGCTGCCCAGCATCGCCGGCATCGTGCTGACGATCGGCACGGCGGTGGATGCCAACGTGCTGATCTTCGAGCGTCTGCGCGAGGAGCAGTTGCGCGGCCTCTCGCTGCGGATGGCGCTGCGCAACGCGTACGACCGCGCCTTCAGCGCGATCATCGACTCGAACATGACGACGGCCATCACGTCGTTCTTCCTGATCCTGTTCGGCTCGGAAGAAGTGAAGGGATTCGGCTACACGCTGATCATCGGCATCGTGATGAGCCTGTTCACCGCCTTGTTCGTTACGCGGACGATCTTCGGCATCCTGATCGACAACTTCCACATCACAAAACTCGGCAGCATCCCGATGACATTCCCAAAGTGGGACCGGCTGCTGCGGCCCGACGTGGATTGGATGGGCATGGCATGGATCTTCTACGTGTTCAGCACGGTCGCCGTCGTGATTGGCACGTGGCTCTTCGTGCACTACGCGAAGAAGGGCCAGATGATGGACATCGAATTCGCATCGGGCACTTCGGTGCAGTTCGAGCTCAAGGAGCGGATGCCGATCGACAAGGTGCGGCATCTATTTGAAAAGGCGGACCAGAACGCGCTGCCGAGCCCGAGCATCGTTTCGGTCGGGCGCGACGAGCGGGTGTATGAGGTGGTCACGCCGAATGCCGACACGCCGCGGGTGCGCGATGCCGTCCTGAAGATCATCGGGGACAAGCAGGTGGCCCAGCTTCCCTCGAGCTTTGTCGGCGTGGGCACCGACGCGTCGGCGGCGTTGGAAGCCGGCACGATTATCCCGCTGTGGGGGAACACCGATCCGGTGAAGGACGCGTCGAAGTGGCCCGGCAACTACGTGCCGCCGGGCGCGCGTTCGTTTCGGGAGGGGGTGGCGATCGTGCTGAACAAAATCGATCCGCCGCTCAAACCGCGGGAGATGCTGGACCGGCTGCGTCAGCAGGCGCTGCAGCCGTTGCCGGGCCAGACGATGGCGACGCCCGATCTGGCGGTGGAAGCACCCGGGGGGCCGGAACTGCCGGCGAGGATGGCCATTGTACTGGCGTCGGACTCGAGCGTGGCCTATTCCAAAGACAAAGTTCGCTGGCAGGAGGACCTTGTTACTCCGGTCTGGCGGCTGGTCAACGAGGCGGTGCACGAGCCGGCCAAGCTCCAGCAGGTGAAGAACTTCAACCCGCAGGTGGCCAACGATGCGCGAAATAATGCGCTGTTGGCGCTGACGGCGTCGATGCTGGTCATCATGGCCTACATCTGGATCCGCTTTGGCAACCTGAAGTATGGGACAGCGACGGTTGTGGCCCTGCTTCACGATACGATTTTTGTTATCGCGGCCCTGGGCTTCGCCCACGCGATGGCGAACACATCAATAGGCAACCTTCTCAAGCTGGAGCCTTTCCGTATCAACCTGACCATCGTCGCCGGGATCCTCACGATCATGGGTTACTCCATGATCGACACCATCGTGGTGTTCGACCGGATCCGGGAGAACCGCGGCAAATTCGGACTGGTGAACAAGAAGGTCATCAACGACGCGGTGAACCAGACGCTGTCGCGCACGATTCTGACGGCGGGCACGACCATGGTGAGCGTGGCGATCATGTATTTCGTGGGCGGCTCGGGCATTCATGGCTTTACATTCGTGCTCTTGGTTGGCATATTGGTTGGAACGTATTCCTCGATCGCGATCGCGTCGCCCATTCTGTTGCTGGGGAACAAGCGGCCGCAGGAGACAACAGACAAACGACCCGCGGGGCAGCTGCAACGGGTCGGCGCTTGAAGAAACCACTTCTCGCAACGCTAGAGGGAAAGGATGCCCGTTATGCGCAAAGACCTCAAAATCGGAATGGCCGTCGGCGGCGTGTTTCTGCTGGTGGTGATCGCTTACCTGGTGGTGCACCGCAACTCCCCAGGCCGCGACGTGGCCCTCGACAAACCGAATCAGTCGACGGATGGCGCGGCGGTTGACGATCCAATTCCGGCACTTCCGCCTGGCGAGAATAGCTCGACTAAAAAGCCGGAGGTTGCATCAGGCGAAGACGCCAGTAAGACCGCTGCGCCGGCTGATCCATGGGTGAACAAGTCGAACGCCGATACCCATGCCCCCGCGAGCGAGCGGACGGGGACGGATACGGCGGCGGCCGAGTCCGGGGCGCCGAAGTCGTCGAACTGGGGGAAGATCCTTCAGACGGCCGGCGATATCCCGCCAATGCTGAGCATGACGCCCGATCTTCGCGACGGCAATGCAGCGCAGGTTCGCCCCGTCAAGGTCGGCGGCGAGCGCACGCAGTACGCGGACGCGTCGGCTTCGGCCGGGGTGCGTAACGGGCACGATGGGTCGAGTGCTGCGCCACGCGCTCCGCTGGGGGAAGCGGCGACGCCGCCGACAACGCAACCGCATCCCGGCCGCACCCACACGATCCGGCCGGGCGAGACCTTCTCCACGATCGCAAAAGCCGTCTATGGCAACTCGCGATATTACGTGCAAATCGCGAATGCCAATCCGACGGTGAACCCGACGAAGCTTCGGCCGAACATGGTGATCAACCTGCCGGCGGAGTCGGAGCTTGGTGGGAAGAATCCCGCGGCGCCGAAGACGGCTAGCGGCGCCTCGGACGTGAAGATCGACCCGCGCAGCGAGTACAAGGTGCAGCAGGGGGACAGCCTGTATCGGATCTCGTTGAAATGCTACGGGCGCGGGGATCGCGCGGGCGAGATCTACCAGTTGAACAAATCGACCATCGGCGCCGATTCAGCGAAGCTCAAGATCGATATGGTTCTCAAGCTCCCTGCCGCCCCGACGGCAACCGCATCGCGCTGATTGGTTGCTTTTCCTGGAACGAAGAAGGGCGGCATGGGAGCCGCCCTGGAAACACAGGTTGTGGATCAGTTGCTCACGCCCAGA
>JBBRCX010000168.1:0-6477 GCA_038204465.1 Tepidisphaerales bacterium
CGGTTTCGTGACAATCCAATCCAGGCGATGCGGGGTTAAGAAAGGCTGAAAAGGCAGGCCCGCGAAAAGGCGGTTTCTCACGCGAAGAAAATCCAGAAAACAGCGCCCGAGCATCCATGGGACGGCCGCACCATCTTCGCGGGGGGTTATAGATGAAATCAGCCGTCTCATAGCTGCGCGGATGCACGGCAATCGTCTCATCCCGGCAGACGATCTCAACCCGATCGACATATCCCTTCGCCAGAACTTCTTGATGGCCGTAGCGCGTCGGCGTCGAATAATCGTTATTCTTGTAGCGCACGAGCGACAAGGAGGAGATCCGGGTGTTGACTTTGTCACAGGCATCGTAGGGACCCGGCGGCAACTTCATGAATGCCGCCAAGTCCGCCTGCATCCGCTCGGCGATTGACGCAGTGTGGCCGCGTAAGATCGCCTGACGCCGCTTGTTCATCCCACGTGGTGCAACGGCCACGCCATCCGCCCGGGCCGCCGCCTTCGAGACCATCGTCGATTGACTATTGGTAAGTTTCGGCATGTTTTCCTCCTTCGCCAACGACAGCACGCGAACCCGCCAATGGCCCATGGCCGGCAGGTTGCGGGAGAAAAAAAGCGTTTTATCGACCGTCAAGGTCGTCGCCTGACGCCTAGCAATGCTCTGTTCAGCGACGAAATCTAGTAGCAAAGTAAGTCGCCTTGTCTGCGCTGTGTGCATTGTCCTCGACATTGCTCCCGTGCCGCACGAAGTCCAGTCGGGTCGCCATGTGGCCTAAGTCGCCAAGAAGCTATTCGCCTGACCTATCGGGATTGGCAATCCCGTGCCGATGTGGCTCTTCGATCCCAAAACCATGAAATTCCTGGCCGGGGCCCGTGCAGGACGTCATCACGTCATTCGATCACGATCCTGATCGTTGCCGCCATGCCGGGCTTGAGCAAAAGATCTGGATTGGGCGCACTTATGACGACGTCGTAGGTCGCGGCGTGCTCATATGTCTGCGGCGATGGCCGAATTTGCGTTACCGCGCCAGAGAACGGACGGTTGGGAAAGGCCTCGACGGTGAACGTAGCTTTGTCACCGAGCTTGACCTCGCCGCTGTCCTTCGCGCTGATAATGGCGTCGATGTGAGTGAGGGTGAGATCTTCGGCGATGACGAAAATCGGCGGCGTTTTTGAGTCCGCCGCGACCGTCTGGCCTATTTCGACGTTGCGCGAGACCACTGTTCCATCAATCGGCGAAACGATATCGGTATAGCCGAGGTTGGTCTCGGCGGCATGTAGCGCCGCTTGGAGCAGAGCGACCCTTGCGTCGTCGCGCTTTGTCTGCGTCCGCGCCCTCTCAAGGGCCTTGCGCGACTTGTCAATCGCTTTCCGGGAAATGGCCGGACGCTTCGCCAGGGCCTCATGGCTCTCGAAGGCCCCTTTCGCCTGGGCGAGATCCGCTTTGTTCTTTTCGAGCCGAGCCTCGGCTGCTGCAAGGTCGGCCCTGTTTTGATCTACGACGATTTGATAGGGGCGCGGATCGATTTTCGCGCAGTGCTGGCCCGCCTTCACTTGCTTGTTGGCGTCGCAATAGAGCGCCTGAATTACGCCGGACACGCGAGCGCCGACCGGCGCGGTCGCGGTGGGACCGACGACGCCACTCGCGGTCACCGTGCGGACCGCCGAACCGCGTTCGAGCTGCATCTGCATGATCTGATCCATGGACGCCATGTTGTGGTTCAGGTTTGCCATGATCCAGAGCGACCCGGCGAGGAGCAGCAGGACGATCAGCACGCCGAAGGCAAGCGCCATGACATTGTTGACGTTGTCCGGGCCGGTCGTGATGTGGAGGAAAAAGACGAGGTGAACCCCCATCTGCGCGAATGCGAGAACGACCAGGGCAACAGGAATGCTCGGGCCCCAGACGAGGGTCGTGCCCGAGATAAAGAAGGATACGATGGTGAGCAGCGTCGCGAGCCCGAGTCCAATCAGATAACTCTTGATTGCCTCGGCGATCTCGGCTCCGGCGAGGCGCTGATCGCCCGGCGCGGTGTCCGTGAGATGGAGTTCACTTGTTGGCTCGGAGGGGCTCATTGCGCCGCCCCCATCAAATAAACCACCGTAAATATCGCAACCCAAATGATGTCCAGGGCATGCCAAAACAGGCTGAAGCAGTGCATGCGCCGTAAGATGTCCGCCCGGTACCCCTTGGCGAACACCTGCGCCATCATCGTCAGCAGCCAAAGCAGGCCGGCGGTGATATGAAAACCGTGGCAACCGACCAGCGTAAAGAAGGCCGAGAGGAATGCGCTCCGCGTCGGGCCTGCCCCGCGCGCGACCATGCTCGCGAACTCACGGAGCTCGATGCTAAGAAACCCGGCTCCCAGGATGAAGGTCGCGGCCATCGCGCCATAGAACCAGGATCCGCTCTGCGCCCGGGCACCGGTACTCGCGAGCCCGACCGTGAAGCTCGAGACGAGGAGAAGCGCCGTTTCGAGCGCGACGTTGGGCAGGTTAAACAGCTCTCGGCCGCTCGGTCCCCCTGCCGTGTCGCCTACCAGCACCGCATAGGTGGCAAAGAAGGCGGAGAACATGATGATGTCGCTGAGTAGGAAAATCCAAAAGCCGAAGGCGGTGACAATGCGCTTCGATGCCAGTCCACCGTCGGCGTGCCCGAACGTGTGCTGGCGATGCAACGATACTTGCTCGTTTATAAGGCGATCGGGATCGTTGCGGCCGGCGGCCGCGTCAAGAGCGGTCATGGAGCCGCCTCGTGACGGGCGACTGCCGCACTGCGCGCGCTTCGGTTGGCTCGATCCATGCGCGCCACTGTTTCCGCTGGAATGAAGGTCTCGTCCGTGTCCCGCCAGGCAAAGACGACGAAGGTTGCATAAGCGCCCAATGCGGCCAGGCCCACCATCCACCAGATGTGCCAGATCAGCGCGAAACCCATGAAGGTCGCGAAGAAGGCACAGACGAAGCCGGTTGGGCTGTTCCTCGGCATCTCGATATTTGCGTAGGCCGGCTCCTCGCCGAGCCTCGCCTCCTTGAGGACGTGCTGCTTCATCCCCCAGTAGGCCTCCGCGCCCTGAATATTGGGGAGCACGACGAAGTTGAAGGCCGGTGGTGGAGAGGGTGTCGCCCATTCGAGTGAGCGTCCATTCCAGGGATCGCCGGTCTCGTCGCGAAGCTGCTCGCGCCGGCGAATGCTGACGACGAGCTGCGCGATCTGCAGGCCTATCCCAAGCAGGATGATCGCCGCGCCGCCGGCCGCGATCAGCAACCACGGATGCCATGCCGCGACATCGTAGTGCTGCATGCGACGGGTCATTCCCATGAGGCCGAGGACATAGAGCGGCGCGAAGGCGACGTAGAAGCCTGTGATCCAGCACCAGAACGCGGCCTTGCCGAGACCTTCGTGCAACCGGAAGCCAAACGCCTTCGGGAACCAATAGGTGTAGCCGGCGAACGCGCCGAAGAGCACCCCGCCGATGATGACGTTGTGGAAATGGGCCACGAGGAAAAGGCTGTTGTGAAGCACGAAGTCCGCCGGCGGCACCGCCAGCAGAACGCCGGTCATTCCGCCGATCACAAATGTGACCATAAAGCCGATCGACCACAATATCGGCGTCGAATAAACGATCCGGCCGCCGTACATCGTGAAGAGCCAATTAAAGACCTTGACGCCCGTGGGCACCGCGATGATCATCGACATGATGCCGAAGATCGCGTTGACGTCGGCGCCGGCGCCCATCGTGAAGAAGTGGTGCAGCCAGACCGTGAAAGAAAGTATACAGATGGCCATTGTCGCGGCGACCATCGAGCGGTAGCCGAACAGCGGCTTGCCGGAGAACGTCGAGACCACTTCGGAGAATACGCCGAAGGCGGGCAGAATGAGGATGTAGACCTCCGGATGTCCCCACGCCCAAATGAGGTTCATGAACATCATCATGTTGCCGCCGCCTTCGTTGGTGAAGAAGTGGAAACCAAAGTAGCGGTCCAGCACCAGCATGGTCAGCGTCGCGGTGAGGATGGGGAACGCCGCGACAATCAGCAGGTTGGAGGCGAGCGTCGTCCAGCAGAACATCGGCATGCGCGTGTAGGTCATGCCGGGGGCGTGAAGCTTGAGGACAGTGGTGATGAGGTTGATGCCTGCCAGCAAGGTCCCGACACCGGAGATCTCGAGTGCCCACAGGTAGTAATCGACGCCGACACCGGGGGAATAGGTCAGCTCGGAGAGCGGCGGATACGGCAGCCACCCGGTACGCGCGAATTCTCCAACGACCAACGAAATATTGACTAGCAGTGCACCGGTCGCGGTAAGCCAGAAGCCGACCGCGTTCAATGTGGGAAACGCGACGTCGCGGATCCCGAGCTGCAACGGCACGACGAAGTTCATCAGCCCGATGACGAAGGGCATCGCAACGAAGAAGATCATCAGCGTGCCGTGGGCCGAGAAGATCTGGTCGTAATGCTCGGGCGGCAGGTAGCCCGGGGACCGGAACGCGAGCGCCTGTTGCGACCGCATCATGATCGCGTCGGCGAAGCCGCGCAGCAGCATCACCATCGCGAGCAGGGTGTACATGATGCCGATCCGCTTGTGGTCGACGCTGGTGATCCACTCCCGCCAAAGGTAGGGGAGCCATCCCTTCAAGGTAACCCAGGCGAGGACGCCGATGATCACGAGGCCGACCACGCCCGATGCGATCATCGGGATCGGTTGGTCGAGCGGTATAGCCGCCCAGCTGAGCTTGCCCAACACCGCTTATTCCTCCGTGCGGGGTGAGACCTTCGGATTAGGCCGCCCGATGTTCGGGCCAGGTCCAGGCGGCAGTTTCTGTGTGACGATCTGCTGGAACAGCTCGGGATCGGCTGCACGGAAGGTGAACGGACGGGTATTGATGCTCTGCCTGGCCAGGGCAGCGTAGCTCCCGGGATCGAGGGTTGGACCCGTGTTGCGCGTGGCCTCGATCCAGGCGGCGAACCGCTCCGCCGGCACCGCGAGCACGTCGAAATGCATGTCCGCGAAGCCATCGCCACTATAGTGGCTCGAGAGGCCCCGGAATGTGCCAGGCGCGTCCGCCTGCAGGTTCAAGTGCGTGGTCATGCCGTTCATCGTGTAGATCATGCTGCCGAGCTGCGGTATGAAGAAGGCATTCATCACGCTGGCTGACGTCAGGGAGAAGTGAATGGGCACGCCGGCGGGAACCACAAGGCGGTTCACGCTGGCGACACCCTGGCTCGGGTAGATGAAGAGCCACTTCCAATCCAGCGAGACGACCTGCATCTCGAGTGGTGGCGTGTTCGATCGCAAGGGCTTTGCGGGATCGAGTTCATGGGATCCGATCCAGTTGCCACGCCACCTAGGAGCATGATCACGAGGAGGGGGATGCCCCAGACGATAAGCTCGATGCGGCCGGAATAGGCCCAGTCTGGCAGATAGCGTGCTCTCTCGTTGGATGCTCGAAACCACCAGGCGAAGGCAAGGGTCGCGGCGATCGTCGGGATAACGATGGCGAGCATGATGGCGAGCGAGTCTATCAGGATCATCTTCTGGGCAAGTCCAACGATCCCTTTCGGGTCTAGGACGGCCGGCTCACATGCCGTCAGGACGATCGGCGCCATCAGGACGGCGCGGCGCGCGGTGCGGGCGTTCACCGAACGAAGGCGCCGCAAAAATACGGTTCTGTCCGGCCGTCTGTCCTGCTTGCCGTCTGAATCGGCACTCGACGGGGCCCCCAACCGTGATTGCTGCGGTTGGTCTAGCGTCTTCACGATCCCTTCTTTCCCGCTACGCTGGATTTTGAACCGACATCCACCGGATGACAGCCTTGGCGAGGATGAAGTTGCCGCGTCTCAGGCAATGCCAAATCCTCGACATGATAGACGCCGGCGTCGTTGACTGCGCGACATCGATGCCCAGTTTGAGCAGCTCACAGTGGATCTTGGGAGCGCCCCAAAGCGGATTCTCACTGATTCTGCTCCGTTCTGACGGGTAAAGTTTCGCTAAAACCGGAGACCGTTTCATTGAGCCGCCGGGCCGTATAGCCGCCGGGCCGTATACCAGTCACCCGGCCGAAAGCGGCCATCCTTCCCGTCGCGGGATGTCGCGGAAGTGCCAAAATATCAGCCGAGCACGAGATAAGTGCTGAAACCGGCGACAAGCAGCACCAACACGAGCGATAAGATCAGCCCGGCGCGTACGCCGCTGGCGGAATGCAGCTCAGGGTCATCGAGCAATCGCCCGGTGCGGACGAAGCGCGCGGTTGCGACCACGATAAGTGCGAGGCCGCCGAAGATGAGAGCAACGCCGCCGTAGCGATGGAGCGGTCCCGACAGCCTTTCGAGCTGCAATCGATGCGCCACTTCAGCGGAGGCGGAGTTTGCGATGGAAAGCACAAAGAGATTGAACTTCTCGATGATGAACCCGAAGGCAATCACGGCGATGCCGGTGCGCACCCAGGCAAGAAACGTCCGCTCATTGGCCGCATGGTCGCTATA
>JBBRCX010000169.1:0-6405 GCA_038204465.1 Tepidisphaerales bacterium
GGCCTTCTCCCGTTTCCTGATGGCTTCTCTCGCCGCGGGCGATCGTGGCCCAGGCGCTCCCGCCGCGCTTGACAGAATCGAAGACAGAATTAAAACGATCGATGTATTGCCGCGCATATCGCTTCCCTTTCAAACGTGAATCGTTCGTCCGTAGCCGCACGGGAATCAACTGTTCCCAACTCGTCGACAGAATCCGTCGCGATGTGATGCAGCGTGGAAAACCCACTCACAACGGAGAATGTGAAACAGGTAGAGGTAGGACAGTTCAAATCAATCCGGACACGACCCAGGTGACGCCCGAAGTCCTGCTCTTGCTAACCTTAGAAAGCTCGCTCGATTTAGGTAACTGCAGCCAAAGACGCGCGTAATCGAACGTCTTCCTCAGAAGATCACGCGGAAGCTCCCGTCGCGAAGGGCGACGGTGGCTGGAACGCCCCAGGCGGGTAAACCCTCCGCCCGGCCAGCCGTGCCGCGCAGGGGTCGGCCTTCCTTGTTGAACGACTGCCATGCCACCGATCCGCCCTTGTTCCAGCCGGTGCCTTCGGTCCATGCGACGAGATAGTTTCCGTCAGCGCCGATGGCGACCGCGGGATGTTTGCGATGTCCGCCGGGGCCTGGCATGGGGAGGGGATTCTGAGGCTTGCGCATATCTGGCGTGAGCACCGTCGCGTAAATCTGCTCCTCTGTCTCCCAACTGGCGAGCACTGTTCCCGCCGACTGGGCGAGCGCCGCCGTGCTCATCACGCAGGTGCCGATCTTCCAGGGGTCAACGGCGGCGACCGCGAAGGTCCTGCCATAGTCATTTGACGCGAGAAGATAAATGTCGCGGTGGACCATCTCTGACGCGGAACGAAAAACGATGTAAACCTTCCCTTTGCCCAGCGCGATGATCTGCATGCCGCAGCAGGCACACGTGCCGGTTCTCCTGGGGATGGCTGGCGTCTCTGCCGAAAACGTCTTCCCTTCATCGCGCGAGCGTGCCAGCCAGACCTGCCTGTCAGCCTCCTCTTTCCCATTCGCAGGCGCGTGCCAGGCGACGTACACATTGCCTTCGAGGTCGGCGGCGACCGACCCGCCACCATCGAGGCCTGGCTGTTTCTGGATCACGTTTCGCTGCGGCGCAAAACCATCGCCGGCATCATTCATTCGCGTGTACAGCATCGGGGCGGCGTTGCCCATCGCCTTCGGTTCCGACTTGTCGGATCCCATCCAGGCAACGTGAACGCGATCCCCCTTGCCAATCGACAGATGCGGCCCTCGGACCGTGCCCGTGATGACGACGCTCCCCGGTTGGCTGTTCACGCGAATCGGCTTGGAGAACGTGCTTAGCCCGTCGTCGGAGCGGACGTAGAAAACGTCGCCATGCATTGGGTCGCCGGCGAAGTAGATGAGGTGAACTTGACCGCGGCTGTCGACCTGTGCCTGCGGTTGGAGGCCGCCATCTGGCGCGCGAATCGTCTGCACCTTCAACTCTTCGGCTCCGAGCTGCCGGCCGCAAAGTGCTATCAGGACCAGCGAGACCAGCGTGGCCATCCGAAAAAGGGCCCATCCGGACAAATTCGGGGCAGATTGGATTATTCTCGGCCGCTCGTTCGTTCTAGAAAGCAGAGATGTACCATCGTTGACGATCGCGACAGTTGTGCGTAGCCTTCTCCAATGGGAATGACAACCCATAAATTCACCTCTCTTTTTACCTCGTTCGTCGTCTTTTGCACGACCGCGAGTTGCCTTTGCCCCAGCATAACTGCGTCCGTGACTGCTCCGCCCCCACGCGCTGAGCAGTGCTGTGCGTCCGCGCGTCACGGCGAGCATGACTCGAATGCCGCTTGCCACGATTCCTCAACGGGTCACGATCAGAAAACTCATGACTGTCAGCACTGCCGAGGGACGCTAGTCACTGGCATGATTAATGGCAATAGCGTCGGCATGCACGCGGGCTTTTCCCTGCTGCCGTGGGGTTTGTCTGTAGTCCCGGCAATCATCGACTCACCGGCTCCTCGGAATTTGGTCGCGCTGCTGGCCGTAGATGAGGCCCCTTCCATAGGGCCTCCCACACTTCTGCGCCTGCACTGCGCGCTCACCCTTTGAGATTCCGCCAGTACTTAGCGGCGTAGCGAGCATCCGCTCGCACGGCCGCTGGTTGCTGCGCTGCCCTGCGCGGCATTCGACACTCTTCATCGTGTCTGAGCGGAGAACCCTGTGAAAATTCAGCTTCTTTGGTTGCTTCTTGGTGTCCCGTCCCTCTCCGGCTGCGCTGGTGAATCTGCCGAACAACCACTGTCACTGACACATCCGGCCAATCCCCGCGCGGCGGAGTCGTCATTGCCGGCGCTATCGCCGACGCTTGCCGCTGCCCCGTCTGCCGAAACCGGGCCCGCCGCCGAAAAGTCGATGTCGGGGATGCAGCATATGGAGCATGACATGGGCGGGATGAAGGCGATGGATCACGACATGTCGAAGATGAGGCACACCACCACGCCATCCAGCCAGGCGGCGACGACCCAGGCGGCGACCCTCTACACCTGTACGATGCACCCCGAAGTGGTTTCCGACAAGCCGGGCAACTGTCCAAAATGCGGAATGAAGCTGGTGGTAAGGAAGGACGCGAAGACCTCGGACCACGGGGGGCACGAGTGAACAGCAGCGTCATAAAGTTTGCCCTCGCCGGGATCGGCGTCGTGGGATTGGCCGGTTGTGCCACCGTGCCTGGGGACGCGGAATTTGGTGATGTGCAGAAGGCCGTCGCTCAGCGCGACGGGCGCCTTGTGCATTGGCGAGGGCGAACAGCCGAAGACGCGGGGGTGGACACTGCCGTTCGCACGATGCTCCAGAAGGAACTAACGGCCGACGACGCCGTGCAGATTGCCTTGCTCAATAACCTCACCCTGCAAGCAACCTATCAGGAACTCGGCGTGGCGCAGGCGGATGTGGTGCAGGCGGGCTTGCTGCGCAATCCCGTGTTGAGCCTGGAGCGACGATTTTCCGGACAGGCAGCGGAGTTCGACCTGGTGTGGGATTTCCTCGACCTGTTCTTTATCCCGCTGCGCAAGCGGGTCGCCGGGGCGGCGTTCGAGGCCGCGAAGCTGCGCGTGGCGGACGCGGTGCTGACGACGGCGGCAGAAACACGCGAGGCGTTCTACACACTTCAAGGGGCCCAGCAGATGCTGGAGATGCGGCGTTCCGTCGCGCAGGCCACCGCCGCCTCCGCCGACGCCGCCAAGCGACTGCGCGACGCCGGCAACACCACCCTCTTGGCGCTGCGGAACGAACAGAAGCTGGCGACGCAGGCGAAGCTCGACCTGGCCGCCGCCGAGGCAACAGTCGTGCAGGACCGGGAGCGGCTGAACGTGCTCTTGGGGGTGTGGGGCACGAACACCGACTGGAAGGTCGCCTCTCGCCTGCCGGAATTGCCGTCCAGTGAAAACCCAGGGAAGGGATTGGAATCGATAGCCATCTCGCGGCGTCTGGACCTCGCGGCGGCCCGCGAGGAAATTCAAGTCGCGGCGCAGTCGCTCGGACTTGCCCGCGCCTCGCGTTTTATTCCCGACGCCAACATCGGCATCCATTCCGAGCGAGAGCCGGATGGCTTGAATACGATCGGGCCGAGCATCAGTTTTCCGCTTCCATTCTTCGACCAGGGACAGGCGGTACTGGCGCGGGGCGGCGCGAGGCTGCGGCAAGCGCAGCAACGCTATGCGGCCCTCGCCGTCGAGATCCGCTCGCAGGTCCGCGCCAAGTACAGCCGCATGATTTACGCCCGCGATCGGGCGCAGTACTACCGCCGGGAAGTCCTGCCGCTTTCGGCCCAGGTCGTGGATCAGACGCAGCTCCAATACAACGCGATGCAGACCGGCGTCTTCCAGTTGCTCCAGGCCAAGCAAGCGCAGATCGACGCGGGGCGGGAGTACATCGAGACGCTGCGGGAATACTGGGTCGCCCGTTCCGAACTGGAAAAGGCGCTGGGCGGGCGGATGAAGGCGGTTGCATCCACCGCTCCAGCAACACAACCCGCCGCCCCAACGCCGCAGATGAACGAATTCGAACCGCAACAACAGCAGCAGCAGCAACATCATCATGGAGGCTAAAGCTATGAAACCTGAACCCAATTCCATTTCCCGTCGCCGCGTGCTGACCGACGGCGCGGTTGCACTGGCGGGCGGCGCAGTCTTGCTCGGCGCTGGACACGCCATCGCTCAAGTCGCCCAGCCAGCGACCCGCGAGGCCAAGAAGGAAGGCGATTTTGAAGAGAAGAATCCCTCGCGCGACAACTCGCCTCAGCCTCAAACGCCGCTGCCGCCCGGCGAGCCGGGCAAAGACTACACGCCCGTCGTCGTCCCCGACGGCTGGGTGCTGCCCTACAAGATCGAAGACGGCGTAAAGGTATTTCACATGGTCGCCGAGGAGGTGGATCACGAATTCGCGCCGGGACTGCGCGCTCGCTGCTGGGGCTACAACGGCTCGGTTCACGGCCCGGTCATCGAGGCCGTCGAGGGCGACCGAGTGCGCATCTTCGTCACCAATAACATCGCAGCACCGACGACCATTCATTGGCACGGCGTCCTGCTTTTCAGCGGCATGGACGGCGTGGGCGGATTAAGCCAGCGGGTCATCCGCCCGGGCGAAACATACATGTACGAGTTCACGCTCAAGCAGCACGGCACGCTCATGTATCACAGCCACCACGATGAGATGACCCAGATGGGCATGGGCATGACCGGCATGATCGTCATTCACCCGCGCAATCCCAAGGGTCCGCGACCGGACCGGGACTTTGTTCTGCTCCTGCACGAGTGGCGGATCGACGTAGGCACCGATCGTCCCAACCCCAACGAGATGATGGAGTTCAACGTCCTCACGCTTAATGGGCGCGTGTTCCCCGGCACACACCCGCTGGTCGTCAAGCTCGGCGACAAGGTGCGCATCCGCATCGGGAACCTCAGCGCGATGGACCATCACCCGATCCATCTGCATGGCTACTACTTCAAGATCACCGAGACCGACGGTGGGCAGATTCCCGAAGCGGGTCAGTGGCCCGAGACCACCGTGCTCGTGCCGGTCGGCAGCACCCGCACCGTCGATTTCGTCGCCAACAACCCCGGCGATTGGGCGATGCACTGCCATATGACCCACCATGTCATGAACCAGATGGGGCATCAGTTCCCGAACATGATCGGCGTGAATGCAGAAGGACTGGACCAGCGCGTGCAGCAACTGCTGCCCGGGTACATGACGATGGGCCAGGACGGCATGGGCGACATGGGCGACATGGGAATGGCCATTCCGCCCAACAGCATTCCGATGCTCGGAGGCGCAGGGCCGCACGATTACATCACCATGGGCGGGATGTTCACAATCCTCAAGGTGCGCGAGAACCTCGCGAGCTATGAGGGAGACCCTGGCTGGTACGAGAACCCGCCCGGCACGCTGGCGTCACTGGCCCCGGCGGAAGTTCTTCGCCGCAGCGGTATTGCCGCGGACGGCAGCGGCGCCCCCAAGCCGCCGGTGGGCGTCAATCAGGCACCGATGCAGCACGGAGGCGGCGGCATGAAAGGCATGAAGAACGACATGCCCGCCAGCCAACCGGCGACGACTCAAGCGGCGGCGCGCTACACCTGCACCATGCACCCGGAGGTGATCTCTGACAAGCCGGGCAAGTGTCCCAAGTGCGGCATGAAGCTGGTCGTGAAGAAGTGAGCCGTTGACATGATCCGTTCCGACTCATCGCCTCAGATATTCGCGCCCGGGGTTATCTCGACCACGGTGGGCGCAGCGTCGGCAACAACCTGGGCCGGCGTCTGGCGCATCGCGCTGTATGCCGGCTTAGCGGCCGCCCCGTTGCTTGTCGCGGGGTGGGTGGGAGCGCCGGGTGGGCATACGCTGACTCAGCAGATCGCTAATAACCTTGGCGTACTCGGTTACACCGTCGTGGCCTTGCAATTCGCCGTCTCGGCCCGGTGGAAGTGGGTGGAGCGGCCCTTCGGGCTTGACATGATTTTCCTCTTCCACCGCGCGATGGCGGTGTGGGCCGGCGCCCTTCTGCTCGCCCACCCGTTGCTCATGGCTTGGGGCGGCGGGGATTGGTTCCTGCTTACGCGTCCCAGCATCCACTGGCCTATTCAACTTGGGCGGCTCGCGCTGCTCACGATCGTCGTACTCATTCTAACCTCGTTGTTCCGCGTCTCGATCAGGCTCAACTTCGAGCGCTGGCGGCGGATTCACAACGGTCTTGCACTAGGCGCGCTCGCTCTCGGCTTCGCTCACAGCACTGCGATCGGAAGTGATTTCAGCTCGTGGCCGATGCGGATCGTGTGGAGCATGCTGGCCGGCGGAGCGATCGTCGCCTACGGCTATCATCGCTTCGTCTGGCCGCGGTGGCACAAGCGCCGCCCTTACGAAGTCAGCGAA
>JBBRCX010000170.1:0-6328 GCA_038204465.1 Tepidisphaerales bacterium
CTCAAAGGCGGCATAGTCGCCATGGCCATCGAATAGTTTTCCTCGTCGCGCAGCACGGTTGAGCACGTGAAAGACAATCCCGCCCGGTGCCTTTCGCAGACGCCTCGCCATGGCCAGACATGCTACCGACGACGCAACGAAGTAACTGTTTACCGTTCCGCTGATTTTCCCAGGCGCGCGTTTTTGCTGCAAGGGCTATCTTTGGGATCGTAAGGGGGTCAGGAGTCCTTTTTCACTGCAAGACGGGAAGACGGGCAGCCCTCGCCCGGTGCGCCTCGCCATGGCGAGACATCGTGTCGCGGTGAAAAATCCGAGGCCCGTAGAAATGGCCTCCCCGTCACCCCCGCGAAAGCTCCCGACTCAACCCGCCGATTTCGAAGCGACCCGGCGCAAAAGTTCGAGGAACAGGTGACCCGTCCGCCCCAGGTGACGCTCGAGCTTCTCCGTGCAGTCGCAGGCGCCGCAGGCCCAGGGTTCGGCGCCGGTCTCGTCGCGGCAGTGGTCCCGCCGGTGGGCGTCCTGAACCTTCACCAACTCAAAATACTGCTCCCAGTAAGGCCGTTCCTCGTCCAGTGGCTGGGCGCAGAAACAAACCTCCACCCAGCGGATGGAGCCGTCCTCGCGCAGACGGGCATCGGACGGGTTGCGGAGATATTCGCCGCCAGCGACAGAGCCTCTGCCGAGCGTGCCCGATTCAATGGCGCGGAGGAGGTCGGCCTCTCTGCCGGGTTTCATGCGGGCCGCAACCAGGTAACGCATATCAGATCATAGGCTTCTTTCCATCCAACATTGTGCCCTCCCACACGCGACCTTAAACGGAGCCTAACAATTCCGGCCTAATTTGCGCCCAGAACACACAACCCTGTGGGTGGAAGGAAAAAGCGAATGCTTACTCTTTTGAAACGGGCAGTCACCGTGGCTGCGGTAGCGGTTTGTTCGCTGGCGTCGGCGGCAGAGGTGCGGCTGCAGGGGGGCGGAGCGACTTTCCCCAACCCTCTCTACCAGCGCTGGGTCACCGAATACGGGAAGAAGGACCCCGATGCCAAGATCGATTATCAGTCCATCGGCTCCGGAGGCGGCATCAAGGGCTTCACCGAGAAGACCTTCGATTTTGCCGGCTCCGATGCGCCGATGAGCGCCAAGGAACTCAAGACAGCCGGCGGCGAAAACAACGTCGTCGAGTTCCCGACCTGCGCGGGGGCGGTCGTGCCGGCCTACAACGTGCCGGGTGTCAAGGAAGAGCTGAAATTCAGCGGTGAGGTGCTCGCCGACATCTACCTCGGCAAGATCAACAACTGGAACGATCCCAAACTCGCGGAGCTCAACCCCGGCGTCAAGCTTCCCGACAAGGCGATCACGCCTGTCTGGCGCAACGATGGCAGCGGTACGACGTTCGTCTTCACCAACTACCTTGCGACGCAAAGTGATGAATTCAAAGGCTCGGTCGGGGTCGGCAAGCAGGTGCAGTGGCCGATCGGCTCGGGCGCCAAGGGCAACGACGGCGTCAGCGCCGCGGTGCAGCAGACGGCGGGGGGCATCGGATATATCGAAGAGAACTACGCCGACCACAACAAGATCCCCTACGGCTTGATGCGCAACAGGGACGGCAAATTCATCAAGGCTTCGTCCGAGACAGTTTCGGCGGCGGGAGCGGGCGCGGTCCAAGCCATGAAGGGTCACATCCTCGCCGCCGACATCTGGAACCAGCCGGGCGAGAAGGCCTATCCGATCTCCTCGTTCACCTACCTGATTGTCTACAAGGACCTGAACAACCTGAAGAGCAAGGAACAGGCGCAGGCACTGGTCGATTTCATGTGGTGGGCCTCGCACGATGGCCAGAAGCTCGCCCCCGAGCTAGGTTATGCCCCGCTGGCCGACGCGGTGCAGAAGAACGTGGAGAACGCACTGAATAGCCTCAGCTTCAAGGGCGAGGCGCTCAAGCCGTCGATCGCCTCGGCGAAGTAACAGCCTCGGTCTGACAACGCGGTACCGCGCAGGGACAGGTGGATCGCCTGTCCCTGCGTCTGTTGCTGAACCGGGATGACGCAACTCACTCCCAACCTCGCATCGATCACGACGGCGGCCCCGCCGCTTCTGCCGGAGCCTCCGGCGCGGGGGATTGCTTCGGCCCGCGGCTCTTTTGGCAGCGACATCGTGCTGCAATGGCTCACCCGCCTTGGCGCGATCATCATCCTGTTGATGCTGGCCGCGCTTCTAATCGTCCTGTTCCACGCGGCCCTGCCGAGCATTCGAACGTTCGGCGCGCAGTTCATCGTGAACAGCGACTGGCGCCCCAACGAGCTGGAGCGGCCAAAGCGCGGCCCTGACGGCAAGGTAGTGATCGAAGACGGGGAAACCGTGATGGAGGTTGTGCCGCCCTCCTTCGGCGCGCTCCCTGTCATTTACGGCACCGCCATGAGCTCGGCATTGGCGCTGGTCTTCGCGGTGCCGCTGAGCTTCGGGGCCGCTCTCTTCCTCGTCCGAGTCGCGCCGCGCCTGCTCGCAGCGCCCGTCTCCTTCCTGATTGAATTCCTCGCCGCGATCCCAAGCATCGCCTACGGCATCTGGGGGCTCTTCGTGCTTACGCCCTTTCTTCAATCGCATCTGGAGCCATGGCTTTGGCGAGTCCTCGGCCCGGTGCCCGGGCTGGACTGGCTCTTTCACGACACGATCAAAGTAGGCGGGCGAACGATCGAGCGGACGCTGCCCCTCACCGGGCGCGACCTGTTCTGCGGCAGCCTGGTGCTGGCGATCATGATCGTGCCGATCATCACCGCCATCAGCCGCGACGTCCTGCGGCAGGTGCCGCGGGCGCAGGTGGAAGGCACCGTGGCGCTGGGGGCAACCTGGTGGCAGTCGTGCAGGGAGATGCTCAAGTACAGCCGCAGCGCCCTGTTCGGCGCCGTCATGCTCGGCCTGGCTCGCGCTGCAGGCGAAACCATGGCCATCACCATGGTCATCGGCAACAACAACCAGATCAAGGCATCGCCGTTCGCTCCGGCACAAACGATGTCAAGCCTGCTGGCCGGCGAATTCGCCGAGGCGAGCACCGACCTGCATCGCTCGGCCCTGTGCGAAGTCGCGCTGATCCTGCTTTTGATGTCGCTCGCGTTTAACGTCATCGCCCGCTGGCTGGTCGTCGGCAAGAACGCGCGCACCGCCGCCGCCCATTGATTCTGCGCGCGGTGCATGCGATACGTGCCTCTTGCGCCTCAAAGGATTCGCGGAAAATGGAATCAGCGATCCCGCTTCATACGTTTCCGGCTCCGCCAGCGCCGCATGAGCTGTATTGCGAAGGTTTCGAGTGTGCGATTGCGAGTGCGGGTTCCACCGTGAACAAGAGATGGATTGGCCGTGCTCCACCGTGGGTTTACCTGCTGGTCATCGCCGCCATCTTTGGAACCACTGCGCTCGCCGAGCTAACGATGGGCCGGCTGCCGATATGCAAGTGCGGCACGGTGAAACTCTGGGCGGCGGTGAACACGCCGGAGCTCTCCCAGCAACTGGCCGATAGCTATTGCTTCTCCCACCTCATTCACGGCTTGGTCTTGTATGGCGTGCTCCACGTCGTCAACCGGGGAAAATGGCCGCTGGCGACCTGTCTGATCCTCGCGCTGGTGGCCGAAGCGTCATGGGAGATCCTTGAGAATTCCAACTTCATCATCGAGCGCTACAGGCACTCCACGCTCTCCCTGGATTACTTTGGCGACAGCATCCTCAACTCGATGTCCGACATGCTCCTGTGCGGGGTCGGTTTCGTACTGGCGGCTTACATTCCAGCCTGGTTGAGCGTCGTCCTCATCGTCGCCATGGAGCTGATCGTCGGCTACGCCATCCGCGACAACCTCACCCTCAACATCATCATGCTGATCCATCCGTCCGAGGCGATCAAACATTGGCAGATGGCACGGGGATACTAAATAGGGGCGCGCGAATCTCGAACATCTAATAAAACTGGCACCCTTTCATACAAGGGCCTCGCGCCAACGAGGCCGGAAAGGATGCCAGGCATGGATAGCCGTCGAATCGTACTTCACCCGCAGACGCGGGCCAAGCTGGAAAAGGTTGCCCGTCATTGCAAAGACGCCGACACCCGCGTGCGTTACCGGGTGATGCTGCTGAGCGATCAGGGCTGGAGTGGCAGGAAGATTGCCAAGGCGCTGGGTTGCAGCTCTTCGACAGTAAGCCGGACACTGTCGCGCTGGAAGACGTATGGCCAAGCCGGTCTGATCGACCGGCGGGAAGACAACGGATCGCTCAGGGCTGATGACATGTACGCCAAGACGGTGGCGTGGATCCTGGAGTCCTCGCCGCAGGACTTTTTTTACCGCCGCCCGACCTGGACGCGTCGGCTCTTGCTCCAGACAGCGCAGCGGTATACCGGCGTGATCGTGAGCACCACGACGATGGGCCGGGTGCTCAAGAAGCTGAAGGCGCGACGGGGGCGGCCCAAGCCTCTTGCCCCCTGTCCCTGGGGTGAATCGGCCCGTAAACAGCGGATGGCGATGATCCAGGGCCTGATCGACACGCTGCCGGCAAGCCAGGCGTGCGTGTGGGAAGATGAGGCGGACTTGGACCTCAACCCGCGCATCGGCTTTGACTGGATGCTGCCGGGAACGCAGCGGCAGGTGATGACGCCGGGGAAGAACGTGAAGCGTTATCTGGCCGGGGCCATGGATGCCAGAACCGATGAGCTGGTGTGGGTCAAAGGCGAGCGGAAGAACAGCCGTTTGTTCATCGACCTGCTCAAGAAGTTGCTGATAAGCTACTCGGACAAGCAGGTGATCCACGTGGTGTTGGACAACTACAGCATCCACAGCAGTCGCCAGACCAGGAGCTGGCTGGCCCAGTTCGGGGAAAAGTTCCGGCTGCACTTTTTGCCGCCGTACTGTCCGGATGACAACCGCATCGAGCGTAAGGTGTGGCGGGAAATGCACGCCAACGTGACGGTGAACCACCAGTGTGAGACGATCGAGCGATTGATGACCGAAGCGGTCTGCTACCTGATGAGCCACAATCGACGAGAGCGATTGAGGGTTCGAGAATCACGAACTGCTATTTAGATGAAGCGGGCCCCTTCATACTGAAAACAGGAGCAACGCTTGATCTCTACCTGGCGGAACAGTCTGGCGCGATTCATCAGCCGGGTGATGTTCGGCGTCTGCATCGGCTTCACCGTCGTCATCCTGACCCTGCTCGTGCTGGTCACCGGCTACCTGATTTCAATCGGGTTCAAGTCTCTCTCACTCGACTTCTTCACCAAACTCCCCAGCGGCGACCCGCGAGAGCCGGGCGGAATGGTCAATGGGCTCGTGGGAACCGTCGTGCTGATTGGTCTTGCCAGCCTGGTTGGAATCCCCGCGGGAATTCTCACCGCGGTGTATCTCGCCGAATATGAGGCCGGCTCCTGGCTGGCCCGGCCGGTGCGATTCGTGTGCGACGTGCTCGCCGGCGTACCGAGCATTGTGGTCGGCATCCTCGGGTACGAGTTGCTCGTCGTCCCGCTCGGCGGTTACAACGGTTGGGCAGGGGCGCTGGCGCTGGCGTTCATCATGGTGCCCATCGTCGCGCGGACCACCGAAGAGATGCTCCGCCTCGTGCCCAACAGCTACCGCGAGGCGTCCATTGCCCTCGGGGCGACCAAGGCGCGAACCATCCTTCGCGTCGTCCTCCCCTCCGCCACCGGCAGCGTCGTCACCGGAATCATGCTGGCGATCGCCCGCGTCGCGGGCGAGACCGCCCCGCTGCTCTTCACGGCGCTGGGCAGCCGCTTCCTCACGCTCAATCCGAACCACCCGTTTCCTTCTCTCACCAAGCAGATCTACGACTATGCGACCGGTCCCTATCCGGAGCTCAAGCGTCAGGCATGGGCAGGTATCCTCGTGCTGATCATGCTCATCTTTGTGCTGAACCTGGCGATTCGCTTCTTCACCCGCTCCGCAAGACCCGCCGCGTAGCACATATCTCTTTGGCGCAGCACGCGGCGCAATATCTCGCCGATCCTCGATCCTCCATCTCGCGGGCAGACTTTCACGCCTAGACCGCGCCCGCGCAACCGGTAGAATGTCCCCAAATTGACCAATGTGCGCAGGGATGCGCAGCAGGGGCGGTGAGCTATGGCTTCGATTTGTTTCTATTTTCAGGTCCACCAGCCCTTCCGGCTGCGGCGCTACAGCGTCTTCGACACCGATCGGCACTATTTCGATGAGCAGAAGAACGCTGAGATCTGCCGCAAAGTGGCCCTCAAGTGCTACCTCCCCGCCAACCGCGTGCTCCTCGATACGATCCGCATGCACGAAGGCCGCTTCCGCATTGCTTACGCGCTCAC
>JBBRCX010000171.1:0-6310 GCA_038204465.1 Tepidisphaerales bacterium
TGGAAGCGCGGCAGTTGTTCGCGGCGGGGCTGGTGCTGGTGACCAACCCCATCGCCGCGGTGATGCCGAGCCTGCCGATGGCAGCGCCGGCGGTGAGCTCGGCGTTGCAGGTGTCGGCCACCAATCCGAACTTGAGCGTGACAGCCAATCCGGCCAAGCCAGCCGCCGCTCGCCTCACTGCGACCTACGGCGCTCGTGGGTTGTCCGTGCTGAACTACAACGGAGTCACGCTGCTCGACACACGGGCGCGGCCGGCGGAGGGGTTCCGCGTCGCCGGCTATTCGCTGTTAAAGAGCGATGGCAGCGTCGTCAGCGTCAGCGATGTGAACAGCGGCTATACGCCCACGTGGGACGCGGCGCGCAAGAAGCTCACCTGGCAATACGCGTGGGGAACGGTCGCGTGTCAGTACGTCCAGCAGGGCGACCGCCTGACGATGACCCTCAGCGTCAGCAACACCAGTTCCACCGACACGGTGCTGGGCGTGAATATCCTGGCGATGTCGGCGCGGTTCCCGATCATGCCCGCGGGGTTTGACGCGACGACGCCGCAGATGAGCTTCGGCGCCGAGCCCGGCGCGATCGCCGCCGACTTCGGATCGGGCGTCATGCTGATCGCCAACGAGCAGGTGAACAGGAAGCTGTACGTCGGCTACGCCACGACCACCAACACCGGGACGCAGAACCTGTTCAACGTGCGTATCGGTTCCATGCCGCTGTCGGACGATCCCAACAGCTGGCCGAGCTTCAACCGTCCGATCGCACCGGGCGCCAGCGACACCTATAACGTGAGCCTGCGCTTCGCGAAGGGCGGGACTTCGGCGCAGACGATCGCCGCCGACGTTTACCAGAACTATGCGGCCCAGCACGGGATGAAATTCCAGTGGACGGACCGCCGGGCCATCGCCACGCTCAACCCGACGGGATCGAGCTCTTCGGGGCGCTCGGCGACCAACCCGCGCGGATGGTTCAATGATCCGACGGTGGACGTGACTACGTCCCAGGGGCTGGCGAGCTTCAGGCAGCGGCTGCTGGCGTATGCGGATCAGAGCGTTTCGATCCTGAAGAACATGAATGCCCAAGGCGCGATCACCTGGGACCTGGAGGGCGAGAACACCGCGGCGGCCTACGTGGGCGATCCGCGGGCCGCCGGCACGCTGGCGCCGGAGCTGGAGTACCAGGGGGCGGTGGACGCTTATTTCCAGAAGTTCCGCGACGCGGGACTGCGCGTCGGCGTGACCATCCGTCCGCAGCAGTTGGTGATCGATTCCAACGGCGCACAACAGGCGGCCCACCAGTTGACCGCCAGCGACCCGGGACAACAGCTGATCGACAAGATCTCCTACGCGAAGCAGCGCTGGGGCTGCACGCTCTTTTACATCGATTCCAATTCTGACTCGGACGCGGATTCGATCGCCAGGGCGCAGGCCGCTCATCCGGACGTCCTGCTCATCCCGGAAAACCAGAACACCGAGATGTATCAGTTCGGGGCGCCGTACGACGAGTTGCGGCTCGGCGTGGCTTCGACGCCCCAGACCGTGCGCGGGGCGGTGACCGGCGCGTTCAGCGTGCTCTACCTCGATGGAGGCGACATCACGGGCCGGCGGGCGGAGTTGATCGCGGCGGTGAAGCGCGGCGACATCCTGATGTTCCAGGGGTGGTGGAATAACCCGAACAATGCGCTGATCAAGCAGATCTACCAGGACGCGAACGGGGTCGGACGCAAGAAGCACGAGTCATCGGCGACGCCCGGGCGAGCCCCCCTGCCGCCGCTGTTCCTGGCGGCGACGATCATTGGCCAGCCGGCGTACAACGCGCCGCGCGGCTAGCCGCGAGTTAGGCGTCCGTTCGATAGCTGCTCATTCCGGAAGTCACGAACACCCCATACCCCCTGCCTTCAGGCGAGGCGCCCGTCTTCAGTTGAGGCGCCGCCCGGCAACCTGGCGGCGCGCCTGGGCGCGCTCTTGCTCCACGCCGGGGAGGCGTCTACCTTAGCTGACCGCGACGGGAAGAATGGACAGCGGTGCGGCGGGAGGGCAAGACCGGCGCACCAAGGGAAGGCCGTCGTGGAACTCCTGGCGCACGCGTGGGTGTGCCGCGACCTTGTCGCGGGACCATTCCGACTCCATCTCGAGCATTCGGCGATCCACCGCTCGCGGTTCGCCTCTGCGCCCCCTGCCGGCGCCTTTCGCGATCGAAGCACATCAACGAAGCGGTGCGGGCACGCCTGCGCGCCGCGTCTGGGCTCGTTGAGCGGATCTTTAACGCGCGCCATCCATCTGTAGCTTGCGGTGTTTCTCCGGGTCGAGCCATGACGCAGACGAGCGCCAAAAAGTTGTGCCGCACGCTGATCGTTGAGGACGATCGGACCAGCCGCGACGCGCTGCGGAAGCTGTTGGCGCTGGTGGGCCATGAGGTGGCGCACGCCTCCACGCTGGGCGATGCGATGACAAAACTCTCCTGGGAACCGGAGTGCGTGATCCTCGATTTGATGCTGCCCGATGGGAACGGCGTGCGGTTGCTGGAGCAGATCCGGCGCGAGCGTTTGCCGATCAAGGTGGCCGTCACCACCGGCGCCAACGACCTTGACTTTCTGGACAGCGTGGCGCGCTTTGGTCCCGAGAAGATCTTTACCAAGCCGCTGGACTTTTCGGCGTTGACGTTCTGGCTGCGCTCGGTGTGAAGGCTGGCGGTTCTAGCTCGGCAGAAGCCGGGCAAGGACGGGCTGCATCGCGCGGGCCTGGCGGAAGAAGCCGAGGTCGGTCGGATGCGATCCATCGACCGTGTCGTCCCCGTCGGAGCCGAGAAGATTGTCGCCGGCGAGGTAGTGAAGATCCGTAATGCCGGAGGCGGTCAGTTTCTCATAGGCCCGGCAGAGCGCTGCACGGCTCGTCGCATGGCGGGTGGCTTGCGCGGAGATGAGGAAGGCGCCAGAGAGGGTGCGGTCTTCGACCAGCAGAATGGGCGTGCGGGGACGGGCGGCGCGGAGCGTGCGCACCAGGTGCTCGGCGCGCTCGTTGATCTCCGTCTCATCCATGTTCGGCAGGCAATCGATGACGTAAACCGCCGGGTCGAGCTCGGCGAGCAGTGCCGCCACCTCCGGCTCCATCTTTCCGTTACCGGAAAAGCCGAGATTGATCACTTCGCGGTCGAGCCAACGGCCCAGCAGCGCGGGGTGCGGGGTGCCCGGGCGCGACGCGCAGGCGCCCTGGGTGATCGACGTGCCGTAGAAGATGATCGGTCTGGCGGTTGCTTTGGCGCGCGGCGGCGCGTTGGCGAGGCAGGCCCCGGAGGGCAAGCCCAGCTCGAGGGAAGTCACGCCGTTGTAGAGCGGGAAATAGAGCAGGAACTGGCGCGCGGCGGGCGCGATGCCGTCGACGAGCTGGGCGGTGTTGGTCGGGAAGGCGGTGGGCCGCCCTCCGCCAAGCCAGCGCCAGGCGCCGGAGTCGAGCTTCACGTAGAGGTCCAACCCGCTGCAGCCGACAGCGCACATGTGCTCCATCGCGAGCGAGGCGTTGAGGACGTCCCAGCGGGCGCTGATGGCGGCGGCGTCGGTGACGAAGCGGAAACACAGTCCCGCACAGTGGCGGCCGAGGGCCCAGACGATGTCGCGCACGACGCCCTGGGCCCGCTGGGGCAGGCGGTCGAAGGGAGATTGGGTGTCGGTCCAGCCCTTGCCCTCGACCTGCATGTTTCGAAAGTCGTACCAGTCGATTCCGCCGGCGGAGGTTGAAGCGGCGAGAGGTTGATCCAGCAGAGGGTCGAGGGATCGCATCGATGAAGGGTGATTGGTGAGCGGCGGAAATGCAACTGCGGAGGCTCGGACGTCGCGTGGGCGCCGACGGGGGCCTTTTTGCCGAACGACGCCACAGACGTTTCACGCGGGAGGGGTTGAAGAACGTCGTGTGGGCGCGACGGCTAAACTGGCGGACGAAGTCGTAGCAATTCCGGACGGCTTCCTGTCGTCGCTCAGGCTTTGCTCGCGCCTCACTCCCATGTCTGTTCGCGCGCTAATCAGCACCGTCACGACACCCGCACAGCGCACACCTGCAGCGCCCCCTCGATCGTGTCGTTGTACAGAAGCCAACGCCCATCGGGCGAAAAGCCGCAGTTCACGCGGTTGCCTCGGAACGGGACGTACGGCGTGTGGATGCTGGCGAGCTTCACGAAGTCGACCCGCGGATCGTGCCTGTCCAGCGGGGCGGCGTAGACGAAGAAGTGTCCATCAGTGCCTTCTCCACAGAGCCAGTTGCCGTCGCGCGACTGGAACAGGTGCGTGTGATAGTGATTCAGGGGGTCGGAGAGATAGACCTCGTTGCCCGACAGATCGCTGAGACCGAACTGGGTCGGGCCGTTGAAATACTCCGCCCAGGGCAGTTCGTGCAATTCGGGGTCGCGGCGGCGGTCCTGATAGGTGTAGCCGATGTAGCGCGGGTCGGCGGACCAGAACTCGTGGGTGACGAGCTCGCCGCGCTGCTGCGGCCGGATCTTGCGCAGGTCGGATCCGTCGATGCGAATGGTCCAGACGCGCTGGCCGTAAGCATCGTACATGTCGTGACAGAAGCGGAGCAGCGTGGGATCGGTCGGGTGGGCGTCGAGGTGCAGCGGGCAGAAGCCATCGGTCTCATAGATCTTTTTGAGCGTCCCGGTGATCAGGTCGAGGGCCCAGATTCGGCCGTTGCGCGGGCGGTTGAAGAAGTGCCAGAGTTTCTGCACTTCCCTGGTGGTGGGGATCGGATGCGCCTTGGTGTCCTGCTCGGTATCGAGCAGCAGCAGGTAGCGGCCATCGCAGGTGACATCGGTGGGATCGCCGACGTCGCGCGGCGCCTGCGCCACGGAAACGGGCTGGCCTTCGGGGAGATTGCGGTAGCGCACCTCGCGGCTGGGCGAGTCGAAATACCAGAGCCGGCCATCGGCTTCGCGGAGCTTGAGGTAGCCGACGTTTCCGCGGATGGGGATCATCTCGCCGGCCTCGGCGTCGAGCGCGACGGCGTTGCCGGATTCATGCTTTCCGAACGCGAGCACCAGCCCGCCGGGCAGGCGGGTCGGATGACGGAAGTACGAGAGATAGACGCCGCCCGGCAGATCGGTCAACTGCCGCACTTCCCGGCGGGTCTGCGGATCGACCCAGCCGCGGAGACTGATGCGCTTCATAAGAGAGGACTATCGGCACGGGTAGCGCGAAGAATTCAGGTGGGGAGATGGGCTGTGAAGCGCGAGCGAAGCCTGCGGGAGGCGGGGACGGAGTATGATGTGCCAGAAGGTTACGGGTGGTGAACGGGCCCAGGGCTGGGCGGGCGATCCGGAGTCGGAGTAGCATCGCATGCAGCGCACGATAACGAGTTGGGCACAGTTCAAGGCTGCCTGGGACGGGGTGCACAATTTTCTGATGGGGGGCGAGTGCGTGCCGTTTGAGTTTGAATTGCCGGCGATCGAGCGGATCGTGGAGGAGGTGCGGCAGGACCCTGAGGCGCGGATCACCTCGGGACGCAAGGGGCGGACGCTGGACTTCAGCAGCGTCGCGGAGCAGTTTCGTTCGCTGCCGATCGACGAGGCGATGGGCTGTGAGTTCGGCCTGGCGCATTTCAAGCTCGCCAACTTTTACGGCGCCGGGCGCTTCCTGGAGGGTTTTGAAGAGCGCGTGATGCAGCCCTGGCACAGGGCGCTGCGCGGGCAGGGATTCGAGTGGGATCGGTGCTATCCGATCGTATTCATCAGCGGGCCGGGCTCGGCGTCGAACTATCACATGGATTTCTCGCACGTGGTGGCGTGGCAGCGCTATGGGACGAAGCGGTTCTGCGGATTGACGGACCCGCAGCGCTGGGCGCCGCGCGAGGTGCGCGTGGCGTATGACCCGTTCGGCGGCCGGGAGATGCCGGAGGGAATCGGGCCGGACGATCAGGTCTGTTACACAATGGAGCCAGGCGACGTGCTGTGGAACGCGTTTCTCACGCCGCATTGGGTGGAGGCGGGGGAAGGGGTGGCGATGAGCTTCAACCTTTCGCACGGGGGGCTGAAGCTCAACGGGCAGCTGTGCGCCTTCGAGCAGGAATACGTGGACTGGGTGGCAAAGTCGCAGCCCGCAGGGGCAGGCGCCGCAGGAATGTAGCGCAGGCAACCTGCTGAATGATTAAAAAAGAGCGCCGCGAAATCGCCGCCAACGCAAAGGTCCCCCAGTTTAGCCGTCGCGCCCACGCGACGTTCTTCAACCGATTCACGCGCGCTTCGCCGGGCACGATTGGAGCAAGAGACCTGCAAACCCGCTAGCGCCGCACCCTATCGGCGCATTCGCGCTCCTGGCCCGAAATCCCGC
>JBBRCX010000172.1:0-6273 GCA_038204465.1 Tepidisphaerales bacterium
GACACGCTCCAGGTATTGGCTGAAGGCCCCCTGCGGCTTGCTGATGCTCATCCCGTTGTCATTCAGGATGACGAGAAGCTGGCGGTTGAGGGTGCCGGCATTATTGAGCCCTTCGAAGGCCATTCCGTTGACGATCGAGGCGTCGCCGACCACTGCGACGACATGATTGTCGCGCTCGAGGTGCCCATCGCCGCGCGCCATGCCCACAGCGGTGCTGATCGAAGTGCCCGCATGGCCGACGGCAAACAGGTCGTAAGGCGACTCATCGGGCGAGGGGAAGCCGCCGACGGATCCCTTCTTGCGCAGGCGCTCGAACTGAGCGGCCCGGCCGGTGAGGAGTTTATGGGGGTAAGACTGGTGACCGACGTCCCAGAGCAGGCGGTCCGGCCCGGTCGGATAGGGGCCAAAGTTGTAAACGTAGTGAAGGGCGATCGTGAGCTCGACAACCCCGAGGTTGGAGGCGAGGTGGCCGCCGTTCTTGCTGACGGCGTCGAAGATGCAGGCGCGCATTTCGCTGGCCAGCTCGGTCAGCTCGGCCGGAGACAGCTTACGCAAGTCCGCCGGATTGAGGATCTTCTCCAGCAACGCCATCGACAACACCTCCAAGTCCCGTTCTGGGCGGCCGTTACTATAAGGGATGAACCATCGGCCGCAACGCTAAGCCGTGTATCGTCAGCTTTATGAAACATAATGGGGGAGCTCTCGCGGTGGTTCACACGTCACGATCGACGACGAACCGTGCAAGGCTTTTGAGGCCGTCGGCGGCGGCGCCCAGCGGGTCTATTGCTTCAATCGCGGCGGCGAGCTGCGCTTGTGCCTGCTCTCGGCTGGCTTGGAGGCCGATCAGGGTGGGGTAGGTGTTTTTGCCCTTGTCGGCATCCTTGCCGGTCGCCTTCCCGAGCTGCTCGGCAGTGCTGGTGACATCGAGCACGTCATCCACGATCTGGAAGGCGAGTCCGAGATGCCGGCCATACTCGCTGACCTGCTGAAGCACCTCCTCGGATGCGCGCGAAGCGATCGCGCCCATGCGGCACGAAGCGACGAGCAACGCTCCGGTTTTCATTCGGTGCAGGCGCTTCAGGGACTCCAGGGAGAGCGACTGGTTGACGCCTTCCATGTCCAGCACCTGGCCGCCGATCATGCCCGCCGGCCCGCTCGCCCGGGCCAACTCCAGCGTCAGCAGCGAAGCGACGTCTTGCTCGGCATCCGCGGCGAGCAGTTCAAACGCCATCGTGACCATCGCATCGCCCGCCAGAATGGCCATCGCCTCCCCGAATACCTTGTGATTCGTGGGCCGGCCGCGCCGCAGGTCGTCGTCGTCCATGGCCGGCAGGTCATCGTGGACGAGGCTGAAGGTGTGGATGAGCTCAATCGCCGCCGCCGCAGTGAGCGCCGACGGATGGCTTGCCCGGCCGTCACGCGCTTTACCAGCGCAGGCGCGTGCCGTCTCCAGCACCAGCGCGGGGCGCAGTCGTTTGCCGCCGGCCATGAGGCTGTAGGTGATCGATTCGATGAGTTTGGCTGGCGCTTCCTGATAGCGGGCGAGGATGGACTGAAGGAAGCGGGCAAGGCTTTCGCCATGCGCTTTGAGGATGGCTCGCGCCACCTGTGCGTCGGGCGCGGGTTGATCAGCGGTTACGGTCGCTTTGGAGCTGTCCAGACGCATCAGTTCCTCGTGTCGCTATCGGCCTCGATGATAATCAAAAAGTGCAATAGGCACCTATTTTCGGCCTGATTCACGCTGGCTCAGGCATCCTCGTCGCTCCCCGCAGCGGTTGGACCTGCATTGCCGTCATCCATCGGGGTAATCTGCAGGCCTCCGTCGGCGGATTTGCCGAGCAACTCGATCTGCTTCTCCGCGCTGCTCAGGACGCTCCGACAGTGTTGAATCAGGAAATTGCCGCGCTCGTATTTCACGAGGCTCTGTTCGAGGCCCATCTCGCCGCTCTCGATCTCCGCCAGAATCTGTTCCAGTTCCTGCAGCGCATCTTCGAAGCTCTTGGGCGGGGTTTGGATCTTCCTGGCCATCGGCGGGAATGATAATTCAATCGGGCAGCACGTTCGACAGGAGGAAAGCTTTCAAAGACGTGAAAAAAAGCCGGGCATGGCCCGGCCCGGCTACAGCAATCGTTGTTGGAAGTGGCTTAAACGAGCACGCCGCCGAACCGCGGAAGAGACGATGCCTCTGATGGGGGTGCTGTTGAGGGCGCGACGGTCCCGCGATCGAAGTATTTCCCCGCCAACCAGAGGGTGCTGGGCCGGGCGGGCGTGTTGCGCAGAAGCTCGACCGCGGCCTCGGCGACCTGGGCGCCGTCGACAAAGTAGCCGCTGCAGGGCGCTTCGCCGCAAACGCATCCGACGGCCGCCAGCGACACGGACGCGGGAACGTCGATCTGCCGGTGCTTCAGGGTTTGCTTCACCGTGGCAGCCGAACCGGGCGAGCCGCAGATCACCGCGGTGACGCCGCTGTTGATCATCGCGGCCACGTCGGTGGCGGAAGAGGAATCGACGATTGCATCCGCGGAAAACTGGGCCGCCACGCGCCGGATGGCCTGGCTCAGCTGCGTGTTGTTTGCCGCTTCAATCACGGCGAATTTCCGGTGACCGGTCAGCAAAAGGTCGCGCCCGAGGCGCGATACGCCGAGCACGACGTCCGGCAGCACCGTGTGCGTCGAGTAGGTCCGGGCCTCTCGTCCCACCGCGACGATCGGAATATTTCGCACCACCAGTCCGCGCAGGAAAGATTCGGGCGTGTTGGAGGCCATGTCGATGACGGCCTGGAAGCCGTTCAGGAAGCTGGGGCGCATCTCCTCGACGCTGGTCGCGACCTGCGACTCGCCGTTTGAGTTCCTGAAATGCGCGACCAATGCGCCGTTTGACTCGGCTTCATCGCACAGGATGAGCCAGCGGCCGCTTGCGTTTGCAGTGGGCGCGCTGCCTTTGACGTATGTTCCCCGCCCGATGCTGCGATCGAGCACGCCTTCGGCGGCCAGATCGGTGAGTGCCTTGCTGAGAGTCTTGGCGTTGACGCGAAATCGGCGGGCGAGCAAACGCTCTCCGGGCAATTTGCCCGTCAATTCGCCGGAGGCGATTGCGTGACGAAGCTTCTCGCGAAGCCGCTGGAACTTGTAGCTCATTACCTCGCGCCGTCCGGTGGCGGCTGTGGTGAGTTCATTTTCCATTGAATCCTCCCTTGGTGCGGAACCGCGCTCGGGCCCATCCGATCGCAGTCGCCCCCGCGACCCTGGACGGTCAGGTAGCTTACTCATCTATCTGTCGACCGAAAGGGGCGGGCTGAAACAACCCTTCCCCGCGCGGGGTCACGCGCTGGGAGTTCGACCCATGGTGGGCTTTCGAGGGCTTTCGAGGGCTTTCGTGGACCTCGTGGCTCCCATGACGACGGCCTTCATCTCTCCGCCGCAAGCCAGCTCACCATCGGTGAGTAATGCAGATCACTCACCGCGCCCCGTTGCACTCGCGCCGATCTCGGGCGATTCAGCTCTCACTTGTTAAAGAGCGCCCCGGCGCCACGGCCCGGAGATGGTTATTATTCATTCTCTATTCTTCTAAGTCAATCGGTGGTTTATTTTTTTCTTTCCCGGCGCCGCCCCGCTTCACCGCCTGCGCGGGGGGAGAGAACACTTGCAAATCGCAGTGCGCCATCCTTGACGGAGGCCTTTCCCGATCCCACGCTGGTCTCTTGATGATCGCCCCGCTGCACATTGGACCGGTTCGCCTGCCGACAAATCTGCTGCTCGCGCCGATCGCGGGGTACTGCGACCTCGCGTTCAGGCTGGTCGCGCGATCGTGCGGCGGCGTGGGGCTGGCCTGCACCGACCTGCTCTGCCCCGAAGGGGTTTTGCGCGAGAACCGGCGCTCGATGGAACTGGCGGCGACCTGTCCGGAAGACTGGCCGGTGGCGATGCAGCTATACGGCGGCGACGCCGACAAACTTTGCGACGCGGCCCGGTGGGTCCAGGACCGCGGCGCGCACGTGATCGACATCAACATGGGCTGCCCCGTCGACAAGATCACCAAGCGCGACGGCGGGAGCAAGCTGCTGTGCGATCCCAGCCGTACGCTGCGGATGGTCGAGCGGGTGATCAAGGTCCTGCGCCACACGCCGTTGACGGCGAAGCTGCGGCTGGGATGGGACGATGAGCACATCGTGGCGCCGCAGATGGCCGCGCAACTGGAAGACGCCGGTGTCGCGCTCGTCACCGTGCACGGTCGGACGACCGCCATGCGCTTTTCGGGCGAAGCGCGGCTCGATGGCATCGCCCAGGTCGTCGCGGCGGTGAAGCGCATCCCGGTGATCGGCAATGGCGACCTGCGAACACCCGAAGATGCGAGGCGCATGATCGACGCGACGGGCTGCGCGGGCGTGATGTTCGGCCGCGGGGCGTTGTCGGCGCCGTGGATCTTCCGCGACACCTGGAGCTACCTGAGCACCGGCCGGGTCCCTGCGCCGCCCACGATCGCGCAGAAGTGCCAGCTCATGCGCGATCATTTCTACAACCTGTGCCGCTTCCGCCACGAGCGCTCGGCCGTGCTGGAGTTCCGCAAGCGCGTGAGCTGGTATGCCAAGCAGATGAACCCCTGCCACCTCCTGCGCGACAGGATGCGCACCATCAACTCCCCCGCAGAGTTCGAGAACGTGATCGAAGCTTTCCTCGACTGGCGCCTGCAGCACGATGAAGACGTTCGCGCCGGGCGAGTTCGCCCCCTCGAGCTCCCGCTTGACGAGGCCGCGTAGCGCCCACCGCTCGCCCGGGTTTTGAAACCGACGCACCTTCTGTCCGCCAGTTTAGCCGTCGCGCCCACGCGAGGTGGGTACGCGCCTTCTCGAGAGGCGAAGTGGAAATTGTGTTCAGGAGGGGCGCGGCATCACGCCGCGTCCAGCACTGCCTTCATCCCCGCCAGAATTTCCGTAGCAACCCACACCCGCGCTGGCCCCACCGGATTGCTGCAGAACTCATCCCATCCCGGTAACGCGCATTTCAGAAACGCGCCAACCGCGTGCGGGTCTTTGAGCTGGGCGGCGAGCCGGGCCAACATCGTGTAGGCGCAGACATCCATCTTCTTGCGGCTCACGGGTTCACTGGTGCGGCCGTAGTAATACATCCGGGCGTCGTCGAGGCGCTGAAGCATGAAGTCCATCGTCTTGCGGGCGACGTCGCGGGCGCCTTCGGTCACGGTCATCGCTACCGAGCAACTGTTGGAGACCTGGATAACGTCGTTGGGCGAAAAGTAGGAGACGTCCAGGTCGGGAATGATGGTCTTCAGCTCCGGCTGAAGCACATCGTACAACAGGCCCGAAGGCGAGACGGCGTGGCGCACGACGTTGTACGACCTGGCCGCCAGATCGCGCAGAGCGGCGTCATTTCGAGCGTCGGCAACGCGCTGCACGAAATCCGGGTCGTAATCGACCAGGAACGAATTGCTCGCAAAGCTGCGCGTGCCGAAGCCGAAGTAATTGCGGATCAGCCAGATGCCCTGGTCGACGGCGGCGTGGCGGGCGTAGCCGTTCAGGATCAACACCGCCAACTCAGCATCCTGCGGCTCATTGAAGGCGTGGGCGCCATTCCATAAAGCGCGAGCAAGCCGCAGCGCTTCAGTGGTGCCGGTCGCGTTGTTCTCCACCGGCTCATCCGCGCGGCAGCGCCAGACGACGAAGCCATGCGTGAGTGGATCGGACGGGCGATTGACGAGAAGGTTCTGCAGAGCGTACGTGCGCACGGCGTCATAGGCCGGGCGATCGTTCGCGTCCACGAAAGCACAGAGAAGCTGATTCAGGTCGACCGCGTAGACAAAGCCATCGGCGCGGGCCATTTGCCCGGCGTCAAACCACTCGCGCACGTGCCTGCGCAGCATGTTTTGCAGCGCGCGAATGTGCGGCAGGAAGGCGGCATAAGATCCATCCGGAGCCATGTCGTACGACAACGGCGCGAAGCTGGTGATGGAGACGACGCCCGCGGCAAGCGCGAGCTCGAGGATCCGTCGGCGGGTGGGCATGAATCTGCGGGCTTTGGGCATAGAGCGGCGGCAGCAAGTGGAAACCGTCGGCGCAGACAGTGTACCGGCTGGGCACGCCGCCCCTGAAGGGTGTGGCCATCTTTCTTGGCATCATGCCGCCGCCGTCCAGTCCTTTGCCTGGGGCGTCTCGCCCAAGCAGCACTTGGCCGCCTCATGCATGTGCTGGCTCAAGTGGTAAAAGTCCAACAGCATCACCTTGATCAGCAGCAGCATCCGGCAGATCTGAGCGGCGATCCA
>JBBRCX010000173.1:0-6124 GCA_038204465.1 Tepidisphaerales bacterium
CGAGACCGACGCGCTCGCAATGCCTGGAAACATTTGCCTCCAACTCTGTCGCGACCCAGTTGTCGATTACTTCCAGCACCGGACGAATTTCGCGCAGGGCGGAGGCGCCCTGGCCTTCCTGCTTGCGCAGGACCTTCTCCACCGCCTCAGGGTCATAGAGGACCTGCTCATCGGGGATGAAAAAGAATCGCGTCAGCTCGTCCACCTCGCGCAGCAGGCGGAAGCCTTTTTTCATGCGCAGCAGCTTCGCGAGCGTCCCGTCATCGACTCCATTCAATGGGGAATCGGGGTTGAGGGAGAGATAATCCTTGAAGGCGACCAGCAGCCGCTCGGGACTGGCGGTGGCGACGGCGTCGGTGTTGAACGCGAGCAGTTTCTCGCGATTGAATTTCGCGTTCGATTTGCCGATCCCTTCGACGCTGAACAGCCGGATCATTTCGTCCATCGACATGCGCTCGCGGTCTCCGCCGGGGCTCCAGCCGAGCAGGGCGAGAAAATTAAGCAGTACCTCCGGGAGGTATCCGCTCTTGCGGAAATCGTGCACGAGGATCTCCGGCAGGACGCTCTCGCGCAGCCCGATGACCTTCATGACCTTCGTCTGCTCGGCCCCGTCCAACTGCTTCTTGCTGTCCTTGAGCCATTCAGCAACTCGCCCGGTCGGTAGGCCGCTCTGCCCCGCGAGGTCCTGTGGCGTCGCGTTGTGTTGTTTCGTCCAGAGATTGGCGTGGTGCCGCACGATC
This sequence comes from Tepidisphaerales bacterium, assembly GCA_038204465.1. Taxonomy (GTDB): domain Bacteria; phylum Planctomycetota; class Phycisphaerae; order Tepidisphaerales; family Tepidisphaeraceae; genus JBBRCX01. The sequence continues at coordinate 741 of JBBRCX010000173.1, forward strand.
TTGTCGCGATCGCGCTTGCCCATCTTGCTGCCGTCGGTGTTCTGGATGATCGGCAGATGGCCGTATAGCGGGCGCGGGTAGCCCAGTGCTTCCTGGAGCGCGATGTGGTTGATGGTGTTGAGCAGGTGCTCCTGGCCGCGCAGGACATGGGTGATCTTCGTCTCGGCATCATCGACGACGACGGCGAAGTGATAGGTCGGCATGCCGTCACCCTTGCGGATGACGAAGTCCTGCACCTGGCTCGCGGGAACGCCCTGGCCGGGGCCGAGCACGATATCGTCGAAGCGGTATTCCCTCACCGGCATTGCGAATCGGACGACCGGTTTTCGTCCCTCGGCGCGATACCGGCTGATCTGCTGGTCGCTCAGCTGAGGGCGCTGGTAGATGAATGCGCGCCGGGCCATCTCCGCCTGACGGCGCTGCGAGGCGAGTTCCTCGGGCGTCTCCCACGCCTCGTACGCAAGCTCGCGGCGGATGAGGTCTGCGATGATTCGGTTGTATACGTCCAGACGCTTGGACTGGAACACCAGTTGTTCGTTGTCGCGATTGAGCCCGAGCCAGCTCAGGTCTTCGAGCAATGCGTGCACCGATTCTTCGGTGCTGCGGGCGAGGTCGGTGTCTTCAATGCGCAGCAGATACTGCCCGCCGTGATGGCGCGCCAGGAGCCAATTGAACAGCGCGGTTCGGGCGCCGCCCGCATGGAGGTAGCCGGTCGGGGAAGGCGCGAAACGGGTGACGACAGGGGTGGCCATACGTTGTTTCAGCCGGGTTGTGGCGGGGGTAGCGTGGTGGCCTCAGGTCGTGGATGGCGCGGGCGGATCCGCACCCAGGCCCACGCCGCGAATCCCCAGAGAGCATAGAGGAGCATCCCGATGGCGACGGTGTAGCGGTGAGCGACAACCAGAAGCAGCAGGATCACCAGCACAAAGAGCAGCCGCCGCATCGGCCGCCGGCCGCGGAGATAGCGGTTGACGACGTGAGGGTAGCGGATGTTGCTGATCATCAGCAGTCCCGTGCCGAGCACCAGGAGCGGCAGGATCCAGACGCAGACGCTTGCGATTGATTCCAACAGGCGGCTCAGCGACGGCGCGATGGCGGGGTCCAATCCCTTCTCGACGAGATCCTGCTGCATGAGAACAAATGCCGCGATGGCGCCGGCCGCGCCGGGACTCGGCAGGCCCAGGAAGCTGAAATGATGCTGTTCGCCATGCTCGTTGCTGACGTTGAAGCGCGCCAGGCGCAGCGCCGCGCAGCTCATGTACAGCGCCCCGACCGCCCAGATCAGGCGCGATACGACGGGCATCAGATCGGGACGGCTCTCCTTGAAAAGCTGCAGCGCCAGGAAAGCCGGCGCCGCGCCGAAACTGATCACGTCGGCGAGGCTGTCGAGCTGCCCGCCGAAATCAGTCGTGTGCCGGGCGAACCGCGCGAGGCGTCCATCGAGGGCGTCGAAGACCATCGCCAGGAAAATGAGGTAAGCCGCGACGATGAAATGATGGATGGAAAAAGCGTTGGTAAGGCGGTCGGGCCCATGGACGCCCGGCTCGAGCGACGCGACGTACATGGCGCCGAATCCGCAGATGGCGTTGCCGAGGGTGGCAAGGCTCGGGAGGAAGTAGACCGAACGGATGTACGCTCGGCGGCCATGGCGGCGGATGCGCCGGCGGCGATGCTCGCGCGATTCGTAATGCAGAAGAAGGGGAGGCTCAGAATGGCGCCGGCGGCCGCGGCGCCGGGACGGGTCTGGAGCCCCGAGGCCCTCGGGACCGCCCGCCGACGCGCCGCCACCTCCCGCCTCCAGCGGCTGCTCGGTCATGCCGGCGTCTCCCGCGGCGCCAGCGGCTCGAATTCGGCGTCGTCCACCTTCTTCACTTCAGTATGGATCGGCTGGCCCAGCACGCAGATCACATCCGCGGCCCCGCGCACCTTGTCGCCCACCTGCACCTGCAGCCTGGGCTCTAACCACTTGGGAATCGTGAGCTCGGTGCGGCTGCCAAACTTGATCATTCCAACGCGGTCTCCGCGGCGCAGCAGGTCGCCTTTTTCAGCCGTGAAAATGATCCGGCGGGCAATCATCCCAACGATCTGGCGGATCACGACGATCGGCCGCTGGCCCTGCGGCTCTGAGAGGACAATGGTGTTCGATTCGTTCTCATCCGATGCGAGGTTGTGCCGCATCGCGTTGATGAATTTTCCCTTCTTGTACGTGACCGACAGGACGCGTCCGTCGCATGGACTGCGGTTCACGTGGACGTTGAATACGGAGAGGAAGATACCGATGCGCACGGCGGGGCCGCCAAGCAGTTCATCGTGCTCGATCTCGCTCACGTCGGAGACGGTTCCATCGGCGGGACTGACCATGGTGTGCTGCTCGACAGGGATGGACCGCTCGGGGTCGCGAAAGAAGGCGAAGAGCCACGCCAGGACCGGCACGACGAGCAGCGCCAGCGGCCAGAAAGCGAGGCCCAGGCCGACCGCGACAATGGCCAGAACCACTGAGCCGATCAGCATTTCCCGAAAGCCATGTCGGGTCAACGGCAGCATGACCCGAACGTAGATCATGCCGTGGGGGTTGTCAACGAATTCCGAAACGGCGCCGCCGCACATTGCGCGCGAGGCTCTACAGTCGTCGCTCAGGGTTTCGGCAGCTGCGGAAACCAGCCTTTTCGATCGGCAACTTTTCCCAACGTGGTGGTGCCGCAGCGGTTGACCAGGTCCTTGTAAAACTTGTCGGCGCGATCGTGATCGGTGGTGGAGAACCATCCTCCGGCGATCGTCAGCATGCGCGCCGTTTCGTCCGATTCATCGGGCATCAGCTGCGCTGCCGACCAGGCCAGATGGGTCGCCGAGAAATCTCCCCGGAGAGCCGCGTTCTCGGCCGCAATTTGTTGCGCAGCGCGATTCAGTTCATCGCGACCTGGGCGCACGGTGCGCCAGCGGCTTCGAGACTGACGAACAGACGACCAATCCGCCCGAGGCATCGCCAGGCCGTAACCATGCTCTGCAAGGATCCGAGCCGCCTGCCAGAATGCCGCCGCGCGCTCGTCATCGGGCAGACTTTCATCGTGCGCGGCTTCAATCGACTGCACATAGCTGTCGAAGTGGGGCCGGAATCGGGGGTCGACGTATTTGCGGGACTCGTCCCATGTCCTCAGGCGGAACAGGCGTCCTGCCAAAATTCCCTGCAATTCACTGCTCGTGGATTTCATTCGCTCGAGTTTTTCGGCGGCAATAGTGTCCTCCGCTTCCAGGGGCGGACCCGCTGCAACAAGCTCGCGCAATTCGTCAATGGTGAGCACCGCCTCCGCGAGGTAGCGGCCCGCGCATGGCCACGCTCCGGCGCGCGAGAACGCCGTTATCGATTCGAAGTACCGCCCCCTCGCGAGCTCGACGGCTCCGAGTTCCTCGAGAATTTTCTCTCGCACGGGCTCACACGGTTTCCAATCGTCGTCCAGCGAGCCATGGTCCGACTCCTCCGAAGGCGGGAAGCTCCGCTCCGCCATCTCAAGCAGCCACGCCGCCTCGTCGGTTTTGCCGGAACGAAGGCTCAGCTTTGCCGCGATCCACAACCCGCCCGGCGATACCTCACTCGTGTCGTTGATCAGCTGCGCGGCGGCTTTGGAGTCTTCCGCGCTTAATGCGGCCCACGCGAGCCGTTCGATGAAGCGCGATTGGTGACGCGCCGGCGTGAGCGGTTGAGCGCTTCGGGCCGCGGCGACGAATGCGCGCGTCAGTTCTGCCGGAGGGTTCGGACGATACCTCCCACCGCGGGCAATGATGTAGGCCGTGATGACCTGCCGTGCGAGATCATCCCGTGCCAGTCGCTTCACCAACACGGGATCGGTAAAGGCGTATTGCGACACCTCCGCCAGCGAATCCGCCGCTGTTGGATCGCCCGTCGCAAACTGCAGAAGGTAAAGGGCAATTGCTCCTTCATAGTCTCCCTCAACCAGGTGGGCTCGCGCCTGCCAGCCGTAGCTCGCGGCTGCCAGTCCGAGGGAATCGCGAAAGCCATCCGCCGCCAGCTGCCGGGCCCGCCCGAACCATTTGTCCGCCCATTCGATTCCGCCTTCTTCTGGCGGGCAGCGGCCCATCATGAATGCCGCCCAGACCGATTTGAAGCGGCGCTGTTCCTCCGGAAGGCGGAGCAGGGCAGTCCACTCACTGCGCGCTTGGTCGGCGTTGTCTCGGCGGTGGGCAATCAACCCGCTGGAATAGAACGAGAACCCATCCGGCAGCGCCGCAGGGAGCGATACCGCCGGGAAGGTCGGCTTTGTCGCCGAATGGTTCGGCCGCCTCCAGGTCGTCTGCTGGCGCCACGAGGCATGCTCGCGGAGGTCCACGCTGATGAGATGGCGGAAATTCCCGTACTCCGACAGGAGCGTTGCCTTCAACTCCGCCGGCGCGCTGCCCGATTCCAGCGCCGCCCCCAGATCGGCGACGTCTGCAGCCGCACTCTCATCGCCCTTGTCGGAATCGGTCTGCGGGACCGCTGCGAAACCTGGCCGTGCGTGAAGGGGAATGCGCAGCAGTTCACGCCGGAAGTCCGCGAGAGGGGCCCTGAGCAGCGCCTCCTCGGAAATCAACACAGAGTCGTCGGTCTGCCCGAATGCGGCGGGCAGTTGCCGCAGCGATGCGGCAAGAATCACCAGCAATAGACGCGAGGGAAATGCGTGCATGGCTGGACCTCCGTGTCCAACGACAGAAAATCGAACGCTCCCGCAGGGCCTTAGCGTAAGAAGAACCGCTTGATGGAGTAAACCGTAGCCTGCCGTTGAATCGCTGCGATCGATTCCAGCAGCGGAATGTCCTTTGGGCAGACCTCGACGCAGTTGCCGGCCTTCCCGCAGTCGGCGACGCCGCCTTCATCCATCAACGCGTCGAGGCGATCCGCCTTCAGCGCGGCGCCGGTCGGATGATCGTTGAACAGGCGCGCCTGGCTGATCACCGCTGCGCCGACGAACTTGTTGGTCGGAGTGTACTGCGGGCACGCCTCCAGGCAGCAGCCGCAGCTGATGCAGCGCGACAACGGGTATCGCTCTTCCTGAAGCTCCTGCGAAATCGGCGGCCCAGCCCCGAGGTCGTACGTCCCGTCGATCGGCACCCACGCCTTGACGCGCTTCAGGTCGTTGAACAGCCGGCTGCGATCGACGAACAAGTCGCGGACCAGCGGAAACTTGGTCATCGGCTCCAGGGTGATGGGCTCGCCGGCAGGGCCCAGCTTGTCGACCAGAGCGGAGCACGACTGGCGAGTTTTGCCGTTGATGATCATCGTGCACGCGCCGCATACTTCTTCGAGGCAGCCGCTGTCCCAGACAGGCGGCGTGGTCGCAGCGCCATCGGTCGTTGTCGGATGGGCGGCGATGTACTGCAGGCAGGAGATG
>JBBRCX010000174.1:0-6123 GCA_038204465.1 Tepidisphaerales bacterium
TTCGAATCACGCGTTTCCCTGCAGCTAAACCGTATCCAGGGTTGGAGGTCATTTCCATGTCGTCGCGTTTCTTCGCGGGCGCCGCCGCGCTTGCCATTATTCTTGCCGCTGGCCACACTTTGGCGGCGGCCGAGGACCAGCGCTCTACGCCCGCCGGCAAGCCGCGGAGGGTTAGCGGCTCCGCTAAGTCCGCCGCGCCATCACGGCCCGTGCCCCTGGGTGCGACGGTGGAGAGCGTGCTCGCGGCAGGCCGGCGGCTCAACCCGGCGATACGCGCGATGGCACTCGATACCTCGGCTGCCGCGGCCAAGGCCGAGGGTGCCGATGCGCTCGATGATCCGGTGATCTCGGACAGCTATCAGTATTATCGCAATCCGGGCGTCTTCAGCGGCCATGCGGTCATGGTGACGCAGGCGTTCCCGCTGTGGGGAAAGCGGAGCCTGCGGCGCGAGGCGGCGCTGGCCGATTTGGATGCCGCGCGCGGGCGCGAACAGGCCGCGCGCGATGCCCTCGACGAACGCATCAAGGTCGCCTTCGCCCAATACTATGTGGCGAGCCGTGCCCTTGCCGTGAACCGGGAGGTAATCTCGGTGACACGCGGCATTCGCGCCGCCGCCGAGGCCCGCTATGCGGCTGGGACAGGCGATCAGCCGGCCGTCATCCGGGCGCTCGGCGAGGAAACGTCGGCTGGGATCGAAACGGCCCGCCTCGAAGGCGATCGCGCGGCCGCGCGGGAGGTGCTTAACGCACTGCTCGCACGTCCGGCGAACGCTCCATTGGCCGAACCCTTGCGGCTCCGGCCCGTCCCTGCCGGGGATCTCGTCACCGCCTCCCTGGTGGAACGCGCCCGCGGCGGCAGCCCAGCGCTCGCCGCAAGCGGCGCGGAAGTGAGCGCGGCGGGAACACGCGCCACCTTGGCGGAGAAAGCCTGGTATCCCGACTTGACGATCGGAGCCGGGCCATTGATCCAGACCAACAACCGTCCGCCGGGGGTCGCCGCCACGATTGGTCTCAACATACCTTTGCCTTGGGGCAAGGAGGCCTCCGAGCAACAGGCGGCGACCGCCCAGCTGGGCGCGGCCCAGCAACGCTACGAGGCCGCGCTGCTTGAAATCCAGAGTGCTCTCGGCGAGGCGCGCGAGCGGCTCAAGGCGGCACGGAACGCCAGTGCCTTGGTGGCCCGCAAAGCCCTCCCCGAAGCACGGGCTGCTCTCAAGTCGATCATCGCGGCCTATGCCGAAGGGCGCGGCGATCTCGCCGCCGCGCTCGCTGCCCAGCACCAGGTCCACGACCTCGAACTCAAGCTGCTCCAGCTCCAGTTGGACGAGCAGACGATGCTCGCGGCGATCGAACGGTTGATCGGAGGCGAGTTGTGAGCCGCTCACAAGCAACTCGGTCGGCGACCATCCTGGCGGGCGTCATAGCGGCAGGGCTCGCCGGATATTATCTCGGTCGCTTCAGCGGCGACCCAGGAGCATCGACGGTGAAAGCTCTGCCGTCTCCTCCCGAACGCACTACTGGCATGGCAAGCCCGGATGCCGCGCCGGGAGCCGGAGCGCCGTCTTCCGAACCGAGCCTGGTGCCGGTCACGCTTACTCCGCAACGCATGCAGAGCATCGGGGTGAAGACCGGCGTCGTGGAGTTTCGATCGGTCCGCGACGAGATCCGCACCGTCGGAAACGTCGAGGCGGACGAAACGCGGATTTCCGACGTGCAGATCCGCTTCGCCGGCTGGGTTCAGAAGGTATACGCAAACGCTACGTACCAACAGCTGCGGCAGGGCCAGCCGCTTCTGACCATCTACAGCCCGGATCTGGTGGCGGCCGAGCAGGAGTACTTAGTGGCCAAGGAGCTCTTGGCGCAAACCACCATTCCCGGAGCCGCTGCCGGATCCCACGGATCCCGGTCGCTGTTGAATGCGACAACCGAGCGGTTGAAGCGGTGGCAGGTCCCGGACAGAGAGATCGCCCGGCTAAAGGAGAGCGGGAAGATCAGGCGTGAGATCGAGATCGACTCGCCGGTGTCCGGTTTCATCATCGAGAGGAAGGCCTTTCCAAACATGTATGTTGACCCGGGCATGAAGTTGTACTCGGTGGCGGACTTGTCGACCGTCTGGGTCTACGCTCAGATTTTCCAGAACGATATTGGCCGGGTGAAGGTGGGAGATCCGGCGTCGGTCACCGTCAACGCCTATCCGGGACAGATCTTCCCGGCTCGCGTGAGTTTCATTTGGCCGGAAGTGGATCGGGACATGCGCCGGGCCCGCGTGCGCTTGGAGATTCCCAATCCGGAATTAAAGCTTTTGCTCGGGATGTTCGTCAATGTCGAGCTTGGCTTGCCGCTTGGAGACCGGCTGGTGATTCCGGCTTCCGGAGTGTTTCAGTCCGGCACGCGTCAGATCGCGTTCGTGGACCGCGGCGGCGGCACCTTTGAGCCTCGGGATATTGAGGTCGGCGCCCGGGCCGGTGATGATTTCGTCGTGTTGAAGGGCCTCAGCGCCGGCGAGCGCATCGTCACCTCGGCCAATTTTCTGATCGATTCCGAGAGCCAGCTCGCGGCCGCGCTGGGGTCGTTCGCGCCTCCGCCTCCCGGCGCGGGAGCGGCGGCAGCGATGAATGCCCCACAGGGGGCAACACTCGAATATTCCTCGAACCCGTCGACTCCGCGCAAGGGAAGCAACAATTTCCGAGTCAAGCTCACTGGCGCCGACGGGGCGGCAATCACAGGTGCCCAGGTAACCGTGACGTTTTTCATGCCCGCCATGCCGGCGATGGGCATGGCCGCCATGCGTAACGTAACGACGCTCAGCGAAACGGGCGGCGGCCTATACGAGGGGCCGGGAGATCTGCAAATGGGCGGCACTTGGCAAGTCACCGTTCTCGCAACCAAGACTGGTCAGACCATCGCCCAGAAACAATTCTCCGTGGTTGCGGAAGGAGGCATGTAGGTGATCGCGCGCTGGATCGATTTATGCGCTCGTAATCGTTTCCTGGTCTTCACCGGAACAATTCTCCTGGTTCTGGCTGGCATCTGGGCAATGCGCAGGATTCCTCTGGATGCCGTGCCCGACATCTCCGACGTGCAAGTGATCATTCGCACGACATGGGATGGGCAGCCTCCCAACATCATCGAAGATCAGGTGACCTATCCAATCGTGACCGCGCTTCTGTCCGCGCCGAGGGTGAGAACCGTGCGCGCCCTGACCATGTTTGGCGATTCCTATGTGTTCGTTATTTTCGAGGACGGCACCGATCTCTACTGGGCGCGTTCGCGTGTGCTCGAATATCTCCAGCAGATCGGGGGACGCCTTCCTGCGGCGGTCCACCCGGCGATCGGGCCTGACGCGACCGGCGCGGGCTGGGTGTATGAATATCTCATTGTCGATCACAACCAGCGCCACAGCCTCGCCGATTTGCGCAGCCTCCAGGATTGGTTTCTCCGCTATCAGATTAGGACGGTTCCTGGGGTGGCGGAGGTCGCGACCATCGGCGGTTTTGTCCGGCAATACCAGGTCCGGTTGGACCCCGACAAGCTCCGCGCCTTTAACATTCCGCTCTCGACGGTGATCGATAAGGTCCGTGACAGCACAAGTGAAGTCGGCGGGAGATTGATCGAGTTCCAAGGCGCCGAATACATGGTTCGGGGCTTGGGCTATCTGCGGTCGCTCTCCGATCTGGAAACGGTTCCCGTCGCCAGCAAGAACGGAACGCCGGTTCTGGTCCGGGACCTCGGAACGGTGTCGTTCGGGCCGGATATAAGGCGCGGCGTGGCGGAATGGAATGGCGAGGGCGAAACCGTCGCGGGCATCGTCGTCATGCGCGACGGGATGAACGCGCTGAATGTAATAGCTGGTGTCAAGAAGAAGCTCGCCGAAATTTCCGGGTCACTACCGCCGGGAGTGGAGATCGTCTCCGGTTACGATCGTTCCGGGCTGATCCAAAGCTCGATCGACACCCTCGAGCGCGTCCTGATCGAGGAAGCGGTCATTGTCAGCCTCGTGATCATCATCTTCCTTTTTCACTTCCGTTCCGCCCTCATTCCGATCCTGACCCTGCCGATCGCCGTGGTCGCATCGTTCATTCCGATGTACTACCTGCAGGTCAGCTCGAACATCATGTCTCTCGGCGGGTTGGCGCTGGCCATCGGGGTTCTGGTGGACGCGGCGATCGTGATGGTGGAAAACGGCTACCGGCATCTGTCCGAAGCGCAGCACGCGAACGCTGGCGATAAACCGGAGCAGCGCGGCATCTCTTCCCGCGAGAGACGGCGAATACTCCTGGACTCTGCGAAACAGGTCGGTCCGGCTCTCTTCTTCTCGCTCTTAATTATCGTCGTCTCCTTCCTTCCGGTTTTTTTGCTCGAAGCGCAGGAAGGACGGATGTTTAGGCCCCTGGCCTGGACCAAAACTCTGGCTGTCGGCTTTTCGTCACTGCTTGCCATCACATTGGTGCCGTCGCTGATGCTCTTGTTTATTCGCGGCCGGCTCCGGCCGGAATCGAGCAATCCGGTTTCGCGGGTTACGCAAGCGGTCTATCTGCCCATATTGAAACTCTGCCTTCGATTTCCAAAGTCGACAGTTCTGCTCAATCTCCTCTTCCTGGTCGTGACGGCTCCTCTTGCCTTCAAGCTTGGGAGTCAGTTCATGCCGCCACTCTATGAGGGTGCTGCCCTGTACATGCCGACTGCGCTCCCCGGAATCTCGATCGGCCAGGCGACACAGCTGCTGCAGCAGCAGGACCGTATTCTTCGCTCCTTCCCGGAGGTAGCAAGTGTGTTTGGCTCCATCGGCCGGTCGGACAGTGCGACAGACAACGCTCCCCTCGACATGTACGACACCACGGTGACGCTCAAACCGCGCAGCCAATGGCGCCCGGGGATGACCTACGAGAAGCTGATCGCGGAAATGGACGCAAAACTCCAGTTTCCAGGCTTAACCAACACCTGGACCATGCCGATCGAGAATCGTCTTGATATGGCGCTCACCGGAATTAAGACGCCGGTGGGGATCAAGATCCAAGGTCCGAGCCTCGATGGCATCGAGGCATTGGGAACGAAAGTTCAACAAATTCTCAGCGCGATGCCGGAGATGAGATCAATCTTTGCCGAGCGCGTCGCGCAAGGTTTTTACGTCAATGTGGATGTCAACCGCGCGGAAGCGGCGCGTTATGGATTGACCGTGGGCGATGTGCAGCGCGCCGTCACATCTGGCATAGGTGGGGAGACCATCGCCGTGAATATCGAGGGGCGCGAGCGCTATCCTATCTCCATCCGCTATGCCGCGGATTTCCGGGACGATATTCAAAAGCTCGAGCGGGTGGTAATTGCGACGCCCTCGAACGCGCAGGTGCCGCTTGGCGCACTCGCCAAGATTTCGTTTTCGAAGGGACCCGCGATGATTCGAGACGAAGACGCGGCGCTGACCGGCTATGTGTACCTGGATCTAAACACCCGAGACTATGGCGGCTTCGTCTCCCGGGCTGACAAGCTCCTCCATGAGAAGCTCCAACTGCCGGCCGGCTACAGTCTGAAGTGGTCTGGCCAATATGAATTTGAGCTGCGCGCCAAGGAGCGGCTGAAGATTATTTTGCCGGTCGTCTTCGTTACGATATTTCTGCTGCTGTATATGGTGTTCCATTCCGTGACCGAGGCTCTGGTTCTGATCTTTCCGACGCTCTACGCGATGACGGGAGGGCTTCTTCTCCAGTGGTACCTTGGCTACAATTTCAGCGTCGCGGTCTGGGTTGGGTACATCGCGTTGTTCGGGGTCGCGGTCGAGACTGGAGTCGTGATGGTCATCTATTTGCACGAGGCGCTTGACCGGAAGCTTGCCTCCGGCTCTGCTCTGCGGCACGCCGACATCGAGGAGGCCGCCATCGAAGGCGCCGTCCAGCGGTTGCGTCCCAAACTGATGACCGTGGCCGCCGTTTTGGCTAGCCTTGTGCCGATCCTGTGGGAGACCGGTGTGGGATCGGATGTGATGAAACCCATCGCGGCGCCGATTGTCGGGGGCATGATCACCTCCACGATTCACGTGCTGCTCTTGGTTCCCGTCTTCTTCGTGATGATGAAGGCTCGCGCGCTGCGGCAGGGCAAGCTCCAGAATCCGGAAGAAGGTGATGCGTG
>JBBRCX010000175.1:0-6071 GCA_038204465.1 Tepidisphaerales bacterium
TTGCGAATCCCGAGCGATATAAAGAGTACTTCTCCGCGGGATTCGGCATCTGGCTCGACTTCGACTGGCGGAAGAAAGGCTGGGATGAAAAGGACGTATCCAAAAACTTCTACACCCCCGAGAAGTTTGAGGCGACGGTCCGCGAAGCGCTGAAGACCAGCGATGAGTACGTCTGGATCTACAGCGAGCAGCCGCGCTGGTGGACCGATGAAGGCAAGCCTGTGAAGCTCCCGGCGGCGTATGACAAAGCTCTCCGGGCGGCGCGCTCGCCGACCACCAAGCTTGTGAAATAGCCGTGGAGCCGATCAGCGGATCGAATACGATGATCGCAAGCCAGTGTATGCCGGAGCCCCTGGATTATCAGCCGCCTCGCACGCGTTCTTCATCGCGTCATCTGCGATGGTGGGTGCTTCTCGTGTTGGTGCTGCCGGCGCTGTTCTATGCCTGGCGGGAAGGAGCGAGGTGGCTCGAGGCGCGTCATCGGCGGCAGCAGGCGCTCAACGCGCAGTTCGTCACGGCCGCCAAATCAGGCGATGAAGCCGAAGCGAAGCATCTTCTCGACCGGGGCGCAGAGGTGAATGCACAGCACGGTGCGGCACTGCGATTGGCGGTCGAGAGGCAACATCGACCCGTCGTGAAGCTGCTATTGGAACGCGGCGCCCAGCCCAACCTGTCCCCCGCGGGTGAGTATCCGCCGTTGGCGCACGCGATCTTGAACGATGATCTGGAAACGGCGGAACGCCTGGCGGCAAAGGGAGTGGATGTTAATCGCCCGATTTCCGACGGCACCTGTTTGCACCTTGCCCTAACCGCTGGCCACTATCAATTCATCCCGTTCCTGATTGGCCATGGTGCCCAGGTCAACGCGCGCGGCGCCTCTGGTTCTACCGCGCTGCACGAGGCCGTGAAGAACGGCGCGAAAGAGCCTTTTGACCTGTTGCTTGCCGCCGGCGCGAAGGTGGATGTCACCGACGACGCAGGTTGCACGCCGCTTTCGTGGTGCATCTGGAGAAATGAAATCGACATGGGCAGGGAGCTCATGGCCCGTGGCGCCAAGCCCACCGTCTGGTCGGCGGCAGCGTTCGGCGATCTGCCGCAGTTGAAAGAGTTCCTGGCCGCGAAGCCGGGGTTGCTTCGCGAACGGAATACTGAGCGTGCAGGCCGGACGCTGCTTTCGCTGGCGGCCATGAACGGACGGCGGGAAGTCGCGGAATACCTTCTGGAACTGGGGGCGAAGGTGACGGAGCGCGATGATCTGGGTCGCACGCCATTGCATCATGCCGCCGACAGCGGCGGCCGCGCGCTGATCGAACTGCTGATCGCGAACGGCGCCGACGTGAACGCCCGGGAGGCGGCCGGGAAAACGCCGATTTTTTCTTCCGCCTGGGACGGAGATGTGGAGGCGACCAGGATTCTGCTCCGCCATGGAGCCAAGGCGAGCGTAAGGGACGAATTTGGAAATTCCCCCTTGTTGAACGCGGTGGAAAAGAATCACGATCTCGCGGAGTTGTTAATGAAATGGGGGGCCAGGCCGGATGCAACCGTTCTGCACGCGGCCATCGCTCATGCCGATTTCAATATGATCAAGCTGCTGGTCGCCGGCGGCGCGGATGTGAACGCGGTGGACGGGGAGGGCTGGACGGCATTACGCCGGGCCGAGTTGCGCGATGACGCTGCTGAGGTAACTCGATTCCTGATTGCCCACGGCGCGGTTGCCACCGGCATACAGAGCGGGAACTCGGCAGCGACAAAAGGCGCGCGATAAGACCGGGCTTGCACTCTAGGTCGGTTTCCCGCCCAGCTCAGAACGCTCGGGCCGGCGCCGTCGTAAAAGGGATTGTGTGAGGGCCGGGCTCGCGCGGATGATGGAGCATGCATGCTCGCCGAGAGCGGTGTCTATGACATTATCGGATGGTCGCTGGCGCTGCTGGCGCTCCTGGTGATCGGGTACGCCGCGGCGGCGCGGATCAAGCGAGCGCTCCAGGCGTCCGACGAGACTTCGGGGGTGGGGTTCACGCTTTCGGACCTGCGCCAGATGCACCGCAGCGGGCAGATGACCAACGAGGAGTTCGAGAAGGCCAAGGCGCTTGTCCTGCAAACCACGCGACGGGCGGTGGAGAAGATGAACCCGCCACCGGCGAAGCCGGCGCCGCCGGGTGTAGTGCCGCCGAGCAGCGGGCCCGCAGCGCGGGACGACCGCCGCCACGGCTTTGACGTGGTTAACCCGCCCAAAGCGAAGCGGGAGCCGGGTGATGGAGCGAACTCTTGACCCGGTATTGAGCCGCCGCTGGCGTTTTTATTTGACGTTTTCCCTTTGCTGATCGGCGCGAGTAAGATGGATCGCCCGGTAAGGAATGCGGATCAAGTCCATACCGGCTCATGTTCGATATCCTGAGCAGGCGGCTACCGTTGTGCGCGGCACGAAGTGAGTCGTCGAGCAGGATTGACGGGGCAATGATTATCGGCCCCGCCGATGGATTGGGTCGCTGCGGCGAGCAGAGGAACCATCGCCCGCCGGGTCGGGACGCCGTCGGTTTTTATCCGAAAGCGCAGCAGATTTGGTTGCGGGCAGTTCGCTCGCGCGACAAATCAGGCGCTTCGGAACAGGAAGGCGAGAGTCGATGGCCAACAGTAACCGGACTGGCAGCGGCGGCGGGCAAAATCCGCCCGGAGGCGGCGGCGGCAGCAACCCGCCAGGCGGATTCCGCGGACGCCGCGTGACCACCTGCAGCTTCTGCGGGAAGAGCTCGCGCGACGTCGGCCCCATGGTCGAAGGACCCAGCGACGTTTACATTTGCGCCAACTGCGTCGACCTGGCCCACAACATCATCCGCCAGGAGAAGCGCAAGCTCACCAGCAGCCAGCCGCTCTTCAGCACCATTCCCAGTCCGCGCGAGATCAAGGAATACCTGGACCAGTACGTTGTCGGCCAGCAGTTCGCCAAGAAGGCGCTCGCGGTCGCGGTGCACAACCATTACAAGCGGCTCTCCACCGGCGAGAACGCGGGCGACGAGCAGCAGCAACCGCCCCCGCCTCCCTCGCCTCAGGCGGACGTGGAGATCGACAAGAGCAACGTGCTGCTGATCGGTCCGACCGGCAGCGGCAAGACGCTTCTCGCCAAGACGCTGGCGCGCATCCTGAACGTGCCGTTCGCGATCGGCGACGCGACCACGCTCACCGAGGCTGGTTATGTCGGCGAGGACGTCGAGAACATTCTGCTGAAGCTCCTGCAGAACGCCGATTACGACCTGGAAGCCGCCCAGCGCGGCATCATCTACATCGACGAAATCGACAAGATCGGGAAGACCTCCGCCAACGTCAGCATCACCCGCGACGTCAGCGGCGAAGGCGTGCAGCAGGCGCTGCTGAAGATGCTCGAAGGCACCGTGGCGAATATTCCGCCGCAAGGCGGCCGAAAGCATCCCGAGCAGCAGTACATCCAGATGGACACGAGCCAGATCCTCTTCATCTGCGGCGGCACGTTCGTCGGATTGGAAGACATCATCCGCAAGCGGCTCGGCAAGCGGCAGATCGGCTTCGGCTCGGAAACGGCGCTGGCGGAAACGTCGCGCGACCGCGCCGACATCCTCGCCCAGGTGCAGCCGGAAGACCTGGTCGAATTCGGGATGATCCCCGAGTTTGTCGGGCGTTTGCCGCTGTGCGCGACGCTGGAGCCGCTGGACGTGAAGACGCTGATCTCAATTCTCAGCGAGCCGAAGAACGCGATCGTGAAGCAGTATCAGAAGTTCTTCCGCCTGGAAAACAGCGAGCTGGAATTCACCCCCGGCGCGCTGGAGCTGATCGCGGAGCGCGCCCTGAAGCGCGACACCGGCGCCCGCGCCCTGCGGGCGGTGTGCGAAGAGATCATGCTCGACCTGATGTACATGCTTCCCGAGCAGCAGGAGGGTGGCAAGTACATCATCACCGAAGAGATCGTCGAGGGCCGGCAGAACCTCTTCGAGCTCAAGCCCGAGCGTAGGAAAGAATCGGCTTGAAGAATTGAAGAGCGGATAAGTAAACGAAGGGCGTCCCGGATCGGGACGCCCTTTTTGTTGTGCGCCAGGCATGTCGTGTGTTTAGGAGGTGCAAGTCCTCTACGGGCCGTAATGAGCGGAACCGTCCGTCTAAGCAAGGGTGTCGGCCGCGAGGCCGAATCTGAAGGAAGCGAGGGAGGTCCAGCCTCCGTGACGGGAGTTCAGACCCGACGAACAGAAACCGGATACAAGGCCAGCGTGGCGTGGGTCAGCGGGCAACGGACCGCGATGCCCATACTCATTCGGACGGCACGAAGGTAGATCCGGCGGGGCCTGAATCAAGGACACAACGACTTACCCTGGGAGGTCTGCCCGCCTGCCCGGTGAGGCTACCGCGTTGGCAACAACGCGGGACGGGCGCGCAGAAGTCAGCCGAGGCCGTAGTAGCCGCCGGGACCAAACGCCGAGGGACGGCTCCCTCGTCGCGGCAGGCGAAGGGCCGAATCTTTTGACCCAAGGCAGTATCGGGAAGACTCGATGGACGAGAAGCGGCAGCAAAGAACAAGCGCGGCGGCAACGCCCCGCACGGACTTCTGGGAGATGCTCGCAAAGCTAACCCCAAAGTTGACGCGCCCCGACCCGGACGGTGAGGAGGTAGTCCAAACTGTCGGGAACCCGCCCAGGCAACCTGCGGGAAGGGAGGCTTGGCCTCCCGTCGAGGAGCCACGATCATCCGCGGCGAAAGACCGACAACGCGCCTTGACCGCACGCCTCATGGAACAGGTGTGCGAGCCCGAGAACCTCAACCGTGCCTACGCGCGGGTGAAGGCCAACAAGGGATCGCCCGGGGTTGACGGCATGAGCGTCAAGAAGCTGGGCGATTGGATCAAGCTCCACAAGCACGAGCTGATCGCCTCTCTATTGGACGGCAGCTACCAGCCGCAACCGGTGCGCGGGGTGCAAATCCCCAAGCCCGGCGGCAAGGGAATGCGGCAACTGGGCATTCCCACGGTGGTGGACCGCCTGGTGCAGCAGGCGATCGGGCAAGTGCTGGAGCCGATCCTGGACCCCACCTTCTCGGCATCAAGCTACGGCTTTAGGTCGGGACGCAGCGCACACGAGGCGCTGGCCAAAGCCAAAGAGTACGTGGCGGAGGGACGCGACATCGTCGTGGACATCGACCTGGAGAAGTTTTTCGACCAGGTCAACCACGACATCCTGATGGCGCGTCTGGGCCGATGGGTGGGGGACAAGCGCATGCTGCGGATCATCGGCCGGTTCCTGCGAGCCGGGCTGATGCAAAACGGCGTGTGCATCCTGCGGGAAGAGGGCACGCCCCAGGGCGGTCCGCTCTCCCCGCTGCTGGCCAATCTGCTGTTGGACGACCTGGACAAGGAACTGGAAAAACGCGGGCACAAGTTCTGCCGCTATGCCGACGACTGCAACATCTACGTTCAGTCGCAGGCGGCGGGCGAGCGGGTGCTGGCAAGCGTAACCACATACCTTGAAAAGAAGCTCCGCTTGCGCGTGAACCGGGACAAGAGCGCGGTGGCGCCCGTGCTGGAACGCAAGTTCCTGGGCCACCGACTGCTGCCCGGCGGCGTACTGGGGATCGCTCCCCAGTCGTTGGACCGCGCAAGGGGGCGTCTTCGGCAAATCACCCGACGCAGCAGGGGCGTAAGTTTTGCGCAGGTGATCGAGGAGATCAATGAGTTCCTCGTCGGCTGGGTGACATTCTTCCGCCACGCGGCGTGCAAGAGCCACCTGATCGCGATGGACCAGTGGCTCCGACGCCGCCTGCGCTGCCTGCGCCTCAAGCAATGCAAACGCACCAGGACCATCGCCAACTTCCTGCACCGACTGGGCGTGCCCAAGAGGCGCGCCTGGATCGGCGCCTCAAGCGGCAAAGGCTGGTGGCGTTGGGCCGACACTCCTCCCGTGCATGAAGGGATGAGCCTGGCATGGTTCGCCTCATTGGGTCTCGCGAATCTGACCCAGAGATACGTTCAGTTGCACCGTTGAAAGAAACCGCCGGATACGATGAGTACGTCCGGTGGTGTGGGAGGACGGGGGCCGAAAGGCCCCCTCCTACCCGAT
>JBBRCX010000176.1:0-6028 GCA_038204465.1 Tepidisphaerales bacterium
CGAGGCGGTGCGTCAGAGCATCAAGAGAGGCAGGCCACTGGGATCCGACGCATGGATAGAGAAGATGGCGGCGAAGTTGTCCCTGCAATCAAGCCTGAATCCAACGCATCGCCCAAGGAAAACGGAGAAGCGGAAGCACTCTCGCCCCGTTCCGAGGGCTGCCCGTCTGCCCGTCTCGTAGTGAAAAAGGACTCCTGACCCCCTTACGATGCTCCCATCCATGACTGCGTGCACGCTAACCCTTGGAGCAGAATCGCGCGCCGGGGAAAATCAGCGCTGACGGTAAACAGTTACCAGCACTTCGCAAGACGCTCGCTTGGGCTAAACGTCGACAGATCCATCACAACCTCCTTGTTCCCGGAGATGATGCCAAACCTGCCCAAATCACGCGCTACACCCAACCATTCACGCCAATTCACGCTTGCTTGAACGCCCTCACGCGTTCGGGAATAATTCGGGACTTTCAATTGGTTGGCCCGACATGACTTCCGAGCAGATCCGCACGCAATTCATCGACTTCTTTGGGGGGCGGCACGCGCACGCGTTCGTGCCCAGCTCGCCGGTCGTGCCCCAGGACGACCCGACGCTGCTCTTTACCAACGCCGGCATGAATCAATTCAAGCCGATCTTTCTCGGCCTGGAGAAGCGCTCCTACACGCGGGCGGTGAACTCACAGAAGTGCATTCGGGCCGGCGGAAAGCACAACGACCTGGATGACGTCGGCCGCTCGCGGCGGCACGGCACGTTTTTCGAGATGCTCGGCAACTGGTCGTTCGGCGATTACTTCAAGCGCGGCGCCATCGAAATGGCCTGGGAGCTGCTCACCGGGGTCTGGCGCATCGACCCATCGCGCCTCCACGTCACGTGCTTCGAAGGCGATGAAAGGAACGGCGTTCCACGCGATACGGAGGCCGCCGACATTTGGAAACAGGTTGCCGGCCTCCCCGACGATCACATTCACTACTTTGGCAAGGACAATTTCTGGGAGATGGGCGAGACCGGCCCGTGCGGGCCCTGCACGGAGATTTACATCGATCGCACGCCGGACAAATCCGGCGGAAAGGACGTCAATGGCGAAGACCCGCGCGTCATGGAGTTCTGGAATCTGGTATTCATCCAATACAACCGCAATCCCGATCGCACGCTGACGCCGCTGCCGTCACAGCACGTCGATACCGGCATGGGGTTCGAGCGCGTCTGCTCCATCCTCCAGGAGAAGACGGACATGTACGGCATCGACCTCTTCGACCCCTTCTTCGACGCGATATCCGACCTGACCGGCTTCAGATATGCCGGAACATTTCCCAGGACAAACGCCCCCGATCCCGTGGCAGAAGCCGTCGATGCCCAGCTTCGTCATGACATCGCCTTCCGGGTGATCGCCGACCATCTGCGAACGCTCACGTTCGCACTCACCGACGGCGCCGTACCCGGCAACGAGGGCCGCGGCTATGTGCTTCGCCGGATCCTCCGTCGCGCCGTCCGCTTCGGCCGTCAGCAGCTCGAGTTGCACGACCCTTTCGTGCACAAGCTCATTCCGGTCGTGGTCGACTCGATGGGAAATGCGTTTCCGGAGCTGAAGCGCGACCCGCAGCGCATCATCGATCTGATCAAAGAGGAAGAGATCAGCTTCGGCCGCACGCTCGACCGGGGAATCCTTCTTTTTGAGGAGGCGGCGCGCCGCTCGTCGATCAGCGCCGAAGATGCCTTCAAGCTTCACGACACGTACGGCTTTCCGATCGACCTCACGCAGGTGATGGCCCAGGAGCGCGGGTTGAAGGTCGACATCGCCGGCTACGAACGCCTGATGGAGCAGGCCCGCGAGCAGGCTCGCGCCGGCGGAAAAACGGGCACGTCACGTTTATGGGAATTGCCTCCCGACGTCCTGGCGAAGCTGAAGGAAACGGGCATTGCGCCCACCGATGATTCTGCCAAGTTCAACGCCGCCCCGATCGGCGCGGCGGTGCGGGCCATTTGGGACGGCGGCCGTCTGATTGAGACGACGCACGGCGCCGAGGCCGCCGGCCAGGGCGTCGCGGTCATCCTTGATCGCACCAACTTCTACGCCGAAATGGGCGGGCAGGTGGGCGACACGGGCGAGTTGCGCAGCCACGACGGCGGAGTGATGGCCGTCGAGACCACCCGCAACGCCGGCAGTTATGTGCTTCACGTCGGTAACATGGAGGCAGGACACCTGCACGTCGGCGATCACGTGACCGCGACCCTTGCCGGCGTTCGGCCGCGCACCGAGAAGAACCACACCGCCACGCACCTGGCGAACTGGGCGCTGCGAGAGCTCTTGGGCGAAGGCGTTCAGCAGAAGGGCTCGCTGGTTGACCCGGAGAAGCTGCGCTTCGACTTCTCGCACGGCAAGGCGCTCGGGGAAGAGGAACTGGAGCGCGTCGAGGCGCTGGTCAGTCAGTGCATCAAGAAGAAACTGCCGGTCTATGCCCAGGAAGCGCCGCAGGAGCAGGCGCTCGAGATCAATGGTCTGCGCGCCGTCTTCGGCGAGAAATATCCGCCAATGGTCCGCGTCGTCTCAATCGGCGTGCCGGTTGCGGACCTGTTAAAGGATCCAGCCAACCCGCGCTGGCGGGAGTTCTCCATCGAATTCTGCGGCGGCACGCACCTGCGCAGCAGCGAAGAGGCCGGCGGTTTCGTCATCATCGGTGAAGAATCCGTCAGCAAGGGAACGCGCCGGATCATCGGTCTCACGGGCGATGCCGCCCGCGAGGCGCAATTGCGGTCGCGACAGATGGACGACTTGATCGCGCGCGGCCGGAGTGTCGCTGATGCGGACATTCCGGCTCTGCTGGGAGAAATCTCCAAGCTTTTGTCGGCCCCCAATCTTCCCTTGCGCGCCAAGCGGCGGGGGCAGGCTGCCGTCAGCGAGCTCCAATCCCGGCAGAAAGCGCGGGAAAAATCACGCAGCGCCGAATCGGCGGGCGCGGGAGTCGATGCGCTGGCGGCGGCGGGTAAGCTGTTGGAAGCGGCGCCGGCGCTGGGACCGGGCAAGCTGATTATCGGTCCGATCGACGGCGCGACCACCGAGCAGTTGCTTCAAGCGACCGACTCCCTGAAAAAGAAGGCCGGCAGCTATGGAATCCTGCTCGGCTCGGCGGAGGACGGAAAGGTGAATTTCGTGGCGGCCGTCAGCGATGATCTGATCGCCAAAGGCCTGAAGGCGGGCGACTGGATCCGCGAAGCCGCCAAAGCCGCCGGTGGGGGCGGAGGTGGCCGGCCGCAAATGGCGCAGGCCGGCGGGAAAGACCCGTCGAAGCTGGGCGAGGCGCTGGAAATTGCGCGAGCTTTCGCGCTGAAGACGGTAGGCTCGGTGTAGCCGAACGCGCTTCGTTCAGCGCCGCGCGTGCCGGCAAAACGGGCTGCCGTTTGCGTCGTGTCGAAACGACAATCCGGGCTGGTGTTCCGATGGCTCGAAAAGACAATCCCAACCTCTCGCCGCGCATCAACAACCGGCGGGCGCTGCACGAGTACTTCATCAGCGCCAAGCTGGAGTGCGGGATCGTCCTCGTGGGCAGCGAGGTGAAATCGCTCCGGCTCGGCAAGGCGCAGCTGCAGGAATCTTTCGCCCGCATCGAGAAGGCCGGGCTTGTGCTGCATGGCTGCCACATCGACCCGTATGAGAAGGCAGCCCTGGCCAACCACGATCCGTTGCGCGAGCGCAAGCTTCTTGTCCACAAGCGCGAGTTGAAGCGGCTGGCCGATGAGACCCGTGACAGGGGAACGACGCTCATCCCGCTGGCGATTTATTTCAAAGGCGGCAACGCCAAGGTCGAGATCGGCGTGGCCCGCGGCAAGCAGCATCACGACAAGCGCGAGTCGATCAAGAAGAAAGAGATGGACCGCGAGCTCCGGCGGGTCATGAGCCATCGCCGGTAAGGATCCACGCGTACAATCATTGAGGCCTGAGATGAAGACACAGGGCAAGGACAATCCGGATCAGGAGCAGGACGTTCGCAAGCGAGGCGCCTCCGATTCCAGGGACCCTGCGCCGGCGGCCGGCGAGTCGACGGGCCTCGACTTCGTTCGTCGCGTGGTCGAGGAAGATTTGCGGACGAACAAGTGGGAGGGCCGCGTCGTCACGCGTTTCCCGCCGGAGCCCAACGGTTATCTTCACATCGGCCATGCCAAGTCGATCTGCCTCAACTTCGGCGTCGCCCAGGAGTATGGCGGCTTCTGCACCCTGCGTTTTGACGACACCAACCCAACCAAGGAGGAGCAGGAGTACGTCGAATCCATCCAGGCGGACGTCCGCTGGCTCGGCTTCGACTGGGGCGAACACCTGCGCTATGCATCGGACTATTTCGACCAGCTTTATGAGTGGGCGGTGCAGCTCATCAAGTCCGGCAAGGCTTATGTCTGCGACCTTAACGCCGAGCAGATCCGCGAGTATCGCGGGACGCTTACGTCGCCGGGCAGGGACAGCCCGTATCGCAGTCGATCGATCGAGGAGAGCCTGGACTTGTTCGAGCGCATGCGCAAGGGCGAGTTTCCCGACGGGTCGCGCACGCTGCGCGCCAAGATCGACATGGCATCGCCAAACCTGAACCTGCGCGATCCGGTGATGTACCGCATCCTGCATGCCACCCACCACAACACGGGCGACAAGTGGTGCATCTACCCGATGTACGACTGGGCGCACGGCCAATCCGATTCCGTCGAAGGCGTGACGCATTCGATCTGCACGCTGGAATTCGAGAACCACCGCGCGCTGTACGACTGGTACCTCGAGCAACTTGGCGTCTACCATCCGCAGCAGTATGAATTCGCGCGATTGAACCTGACCTACACGATGCTCAGCAAGCGCAAGCTGCTGCAGCTGGTGAACGAGCGCATCGTGGACGGCTGGGACGATCCGCGCATGCCAACGCTCTGCGGCTTCCGTCGCCGCGGCTACACGCCGGAGGCGATCCGCGCGTTCTGCAAGGACATCGGCGTGAACAAGTTTTACAGCACGGTCGACATCGGCGTGCTGGAAAACTTCCTGCGCGAAGACCTTAACCGGCGCGCCCCGCGCGTGATGGGCGTGTTGCGCCCGCTCAAGGTCGTGATCACCAACTACCCCGAGGGGCAGACCGAGGACGTCGACGCGATCAACAACCCCGAAGACGAATCGGCCGGC
The DNA here is from genome assembly GCA_038204465.1 of Tepidisphaerales bacterium. Taxonomy (GTDB): domain Bacteria; phylum Planctomycetota; class Phycisphaerae; order Tepidisphaerales; family Tepidisphaeraceae; genus JBBRCX01. The sequence goes on from JBBRCX010000176.1 coordinate 5,144, forward strand.
TCGCGCAAGGTGCCGTTCGGGCGGGTGATCTTTATCGAGCAGGACGATTTCCGCGAGAGCCCGCCGCCGAAGTACTTCCGGCTCTTCCCGGGAAACGAGGTGCGCCTGCGTTACGCATACCTGATCAAATGCACGAATGTCGTGAAGGACGGGCAGGGCATCGTCACGGAAGTGCACTGTACTTACGACCCGGCCACCCGCGGCGGCAACACGCCCGATGGGCGCAAGGTGAAGAGCACGATTCACTGGGTGAGCGCGGATCAATCCATCGACGCCGAGGTGCGCCTCTACGATCACCTGTTCACGAAGCCCGATCCGGATGACGTCCCCGAGGGGCAGGACTGGAAGGCCGCGTTAAATCCGAAGTCGTTAGAGGTGGTGCAGGCCCGCCTGGAACCGAGCCTGAAGGATGCCGCGGTCGGCAACCGCTACCAATTCGAGCGGCACGGCTACTTCTGCGTCGACACGGATTCCGGAAACGGAAAGCTCATCTTCAATCGCACAGTCTCGCTAAGAGACAAGTGGGCCAAGCTCGAGAAGAAGCCGGGCGGATAGCAGAGGGCATCCTTGTCCTGCCGGTGGCGCAACGGCGCACTGTTGCGTCTTAGTCTACCGTAGCCAGGCATCGGTCGATCCGCCGCAGGGTACGCGCCTTTCCCAGCATCTCGAGGCTTTCGAAGATCGGCGGGCTGACGGTTGTGCCGCTGATGGCCACGCGGATCGGCTGGGCGATCTTGCCCAGGGCGAGACCGACGCGCTCGCAATGCCTGGAAACATTTGCCTCCAACTCTGTCGCGACCCAGTTGTCGATTACTTCCAGCACCGGACGAATTTCGCGCAGGGCGGAGGCGCCCTGGCCTTCCTGCTTGCGCAGGACCTTCTCCA
>JBBRCX010000177.1:0-5815 GCA_038204465.1 Tepidisphaerales bacterium
GGCAACCGCATTCTCCATTTGAAGGCAAAACTTGCCGAATCGTCGGTAAGCCCAGACCGCGATGCTGACTGAAAATCAATCGTTGCCGCAGGACCGACGACGACGCGGCGTCACGCTTTCCCTAGAATGCGGTTGCCCTGAGCCCGAATCGTCCAGAATCGCCCCGCGCTTGCGATCGACCTCCCCGCTGCTACAATGCCCGCCCTTATTTCTCGAACATGGGTGGATCCCCGCGCCAGACAGTGGAGTAGCGAAATTCATGGCCCGATACGAAAGCAATCGCGAACGCCGGGAGAAGACGGAGAAGTTTCAGACCTTCAACCGGCCCAAGCTGAAGATCGCCCGAACCACCGCGTCCGGCACGACCTACATTGACTACAAGGACACCGAGTCGCTGCGCAAGATGATCAGCGGCAACGGCAAGATCCAGTCGCGCAAGCGCACCGGCGCCACCGCCATGGAGCAGCGCATGATCGCCAAGGCGGTCAAGCGAGCCCGCTACATGGCCCTGCTGCCTTACGTCTCCGCTACGGGTTGAGCACCGGTTTCATCGCAACGGCGCCGAGGACTCTGCAGCGCAAAGTCCAAACGGAAACGGGCGAGCCGGATGACCCTTTGCGTCCGCATCCGTGGGCCGAATGCACCACTTTTGAATCGCAGAGTCCTACGCGGTGCCAACTGAGGAGATGAGTTGATCCAGCAGGTTGATGTGCCGCTGCTGGGCCGGGATCAACTGGTTCTGGATGAGCTGCGCCGAGTTGGGGTCCACGTCGTCGGCCGCTTCCTGATAATCCTTGAGCCCGTGCTCCTCGCCCTCCTTCAGGGCCTTGAGGCTGGAGGCGTCGCCAAACAGATTCATGGTTCCTTGAACGGTCTTGGCCCAGGCGCCCCACGCGCCCGAAGAGTCCGAGGCTTCGCCGCCCAATTCCTGGATGCGGTCGCGGATGCCCTGGGCCGCTCGGCCGTGCTCTTCCTGGATCTCGCGGAGCAGACCCGCGTTGGCGACGTCATTGCTTTCCGAAACCTTGTCGATCGCCATCCGATAGGTTTCGGCCGCGGAAATCTCGCCGCGGAGCAGCGAGTTGAGCTGGCGGACGGTCTCGCCCGTATCGCCCATGTCAGAATTCGTCCCGCCGGTAGTCGAAATCGTTTCCATCGCAAGCTCCTTTCGAGTTACAGCGCAATGGGAATTGCAACCGGCATACCGCGTTCGCAGCGGTAGAGCCCGCAAGGCGAAACGCGCTCGCGGAGCGGCTCTCACCGGCCGTAGTGTCATGCTAACGCGGTCAAACTGGCCCGATGACGCGAAAACGCCAAAAGCCGCGGAGCACTCTCCGCGGCCTGGTCCGCCTCTCAGGTTCCGTCCTTTGGCGTTACTTCTTCGCGCCGAGGATCGCGTCCTTCGCGGCTTTCGCGACGCGGAACTTCAGGACCTTCTTTGCCGGGATGGAGATGGCTTCCCCCGTCGCCGGGTTGCGGCCCATGCGGGCCTTGCGGTTCACCAGCACGAGCTTGCCGATGCCCGGCAGGACGAAGCTGTTCTTCGCCTGCTTGTACGCCAGGTCCGCCTGCGCCTCGAGGAACTGTGCCACCTGCTTCTTGCTGATGCCAACGTCCTCTGCAAGACGCGAGGCGACCTCCGACTTGGTCATCGCCTTGTTTGCTGTCATCGCCTTGGCCATTTCCGTAGTTCTCCTTCTTGGAAGATTTGCTTGTGAGTCGCCCAGTGCGTTCCAACGCGCTGGGCCGCCCGCTCCCCGATGATTCGTCGAGGCGCCAACCCCGCGGCACGGGCTTGTGCCGAAGGGTTTCTGTCACTGCCGTGACGAGGGCGATGAAAATAGCGTAAACAAAGGGGTTTTCAACGCGCCGGGCCAAAAATCGTTCGATTTTTCGCGGGATTCCCAAAAGACACCCGGCGCGCGCCCGACGCGGCACGTGTCAGCGCGCAACAGGAGATCACTTTCCGGCCGGCACCGGCTGCGCCCCCGCCGCGCCGCACGAAGGGCAATCCGGCTGGACGCATGGCTCGACATGCGCGGTCGCATTGCCTTCGCCCAGCGCCTGCTCGATCTCATATTCGATCGCGCTAGCGATTTGGTGCCCGCGATCGATCCGCCAATCCCGGGGAACCATGATATGAAAGTCCACCCAGTGGTAGCGGCCGCTGTGGCGATGCCGCAGCTTGTGGTAGCTGCAGATGTGCGGCTCCTTCCCGGCCGCCCCGATGTGCGAGTCGAGGATCTGTCGCAAGAGCTGCTCGTCTTCGCGGTCCTGCCGGTCCATCAGCCCCGCTTCGGCGCGCGACAGCAACTGAAATCCCGTCCGCGAGATGTACAGCGCCACCACCAGTGCCGCGATCGGATCTGCATACCCCCAGCCGGTGAGGCGCACGACAGAGATTCCCACGATCGTCGCGACGCTGGTCACCGCATCGGTGAGCAGGTGGCGGCCATCCGCCTCGAGCGTCAGCGAGCGCCGCCGGCGCCCGGTCCTCAGCAGGTGCAGGCCGAGCACGCCGTTGACGATTAGTGCGCCGCCCATCAATCCCAAGGCCCAGTCCAGCCGTTCGTGATGCAGTTGCAACGGATGAAGGAACGCGTCGGCCGCCTTCACCGCGGCCACGACGGCCGCCAGCAGGATCATTCCTCCTTCAAATCCCGCTGACAGGAATTCGATCTTTCCGTGACCGTAGGGATGCTCGTCGTCGGCCGGCCGGTGCGCCAGGTAGAGTGAATAAACCGCGAACGACGCCGCCGCCACATTTACGATGCTCTCCAGGGCATCGGAGAAGACCGCGGCCGAGCCGGTGAGGAAGTACGCGACAAACTTCACCGCCAGCAGCAGCAAGGCCGCGGCCAGCGCCAGCCCCGCCGCGCGGGCCTCTTCCCCCGGAATGTGCCCGAACGATTTCCGCATCACCGCAATGTTGTAACGCGCCGCCGGGCCCTTCGCAGCCGGCGCCTGGTCTTGCGCATGACCCTCGCCCGCTTTGCTGCGCAGAGCGTGCGCTGACGCAAGATTAGTAATGGTCATCCCCGCCGGTTCCGAAAATCTACTGGGGCGTCGCGCCTTGCCCTCACGGAGCAGCGATCCGATTCGACCCGAGCCAGGAACAGGATTGTCTTAAGCACCAGGCGGTGCAGCGCTGGGTCGCGCGCCGGCTCGGCCGAATTGAGCACGAGCAGAAGGTCGCCACCATCGCCGCCACGCTCTTCGACGTGACCTCAGCGCTCCATGGATTGCCGGTCTACTATCGTCGGCTGTTGCGGATGGGGGCTCTCGTACACGACGTGGGGCGCAGCGTGTCGGATGAAGCGCATCCCGAAGAAGGCGCTTCGATGCTTCTGGCCGACGAGCGCCTGCCGCTCTGTGCTTCGGAGCGTCGGGCCCTTGCCTATCTCGCGCTCCATCACCGGGGCGTGGTGCCCAGGGCCGGGAAAGACGCGCTCCTGAACGCCTCGGATGACGCGCAGCGGCTGCGCCTGACGCTCGCCCTGCTGCGCGGCGCCGACGCGCTCGACAGCCGCTCGCTCGAGTCGCCGCGCCTGCTCTTCGCCCTCGTTGGGCCGCGCGATGCGCAGCGGCTTCGCGTGAACTGTTACCTCGATGAGGAGAGCGCCAAAGCGCGCCGCGTCTACAGCCGGACGAAAAAGTTCCGGCTCCTGGAAGAGCTCCTCGAGCTGCGCGTCGAAATCGACATCGAATCCGCACGGGAACTGCGCCTCGTCGCATAAGCCGCGAAGCGCGACCGCTTTCCGCAGATCAGCCTGACTATCTCCACCCTTCGCGTTCGCTTCACTTCCCTCCCGTCTACGTCGGTTAACATGGGCCCCTCCGAGGACGCCTCATGCCCGAAATCCATAGCGACCAGTACCTCGTTCCCGCTCCGGGCGGACGAGTCGTCACGAGCCTGAAGGACGCCCGAGCCGGCAGCCTTCGGCCCGGCGATACCCTGCTGCTGCGCGACATGAGCACCGTCGCCCCATCCCACCTCTGGTCAACCACCCCGTCGCGCGGACGCTGGCGGCTGCGCCTGTACGAGCTCTCCGATGGACAAGCGGGTCGGCTGCTCATGATCAACGAGCGCGACAAGGCGGGCCCCGAATCGCCCGTGCCGCCGCTCTGGGAACTACCGCTGGATTTGAGCGGCTGGTATGCAATCTGGTTCGGCGTGCCGCGGATCGAACTGAAGCCACTGCTCGGCCCGACGGGGATCGGCGGCGTCGATGCGGCGCTGGACAACGACCCGGCGTTTGTGCACGTCGAGCCGCAGCGCGGCACGCGCAAGGGCCGCCTGATGGGTCCCGTCGACGTCGAGATCATGTGCTATTGGAAATGCGCACCGCTCGACGGGCGAACGCTTCGCCTGCAGGTCCCGTATGGAACGTTCAGCTCTTTCCCCTGGGGGCTCGTGCGCGGGAGCCTGAGCGCCATCCGTCTCGTGCGCCTCAGCGAAGAGCAGGCGGATGCCTATCGCCGCGACATTCGCGACCGGGCCACGAAACGCGCGCTGGTGGTCAACGATGGATTCAGCCACTACTGGTCGTTCGCTCGAAAAGGCACGCCGGACATCGACGCGCGCTTTGCCCAGCAGTACCGCGACAGCGACGTGAAGGCGCTGATCTTTCAAGGGCCCGCGACCGGAACGACGCACTGGCCCAGCAAGCTCGCGCCGATCGCGGGCGAGGACGTTACGCCCGATGGATGGAAGTCGCTGCGGCTTGGCGACCGCCGCGCGCACGACTACCTTCGCTGGGCATGCGACAACGGGCAGGAAGGCTTCGCGGTTCTCTCGCGGCTTTGCCGCAGCGCCGGGCTCGAGCTGCACGCCAGCCTGCGCATGAACCTCTTCTTCAGCGCCACCAGCATCTTCGGCAGCGCGTTTGACGCACTGCTGAACGGGCGCGTCTGGCTGGAGCATCCCGAATATCGCAATCCCGATTCGACTTCGTGGGACTACGCCCATCCGCAGGTGCGGCAGTTCATTCTCGACCTGATGATGGAGATGGCCGGCAACTACGACGTCGATGGATTCAGCATGGACTTCACGCGTTGGCCGCCGATCGCCGACCCGCGCCGCCACGATTTCGACGTGCTAACCAGTTTTGTTCTGGAGGCGCGCCAGCGGCTGAACGAGATCGCCCGCCGCAAGGGCCGCAAGCTGCAGCTCAGCGCGATGGTCGTCGAGGGCGATCACGCCTACCTGACCCTGTTGCAGCAGAAGATCGATCTTGAAGCATGGCTCAAGAGCGGCGCGCTCGACTTCGTCTGTGTGCAGGCGTGGGACCAGGAGCCTTTCCTGGCGATGGGCAGCAAGTACAACGTTCCCCATTACGCGATCCAGGATGTCCGCAGCATCCGCGCGCCGTGGCTTCAAGACCCCGAGTGGCAGCAGGACGATCGGCCCGATGAGGACCCCGTGCCCGGGGAAGAGCTCGAGGACGCGCCGCACCTCAACACCATCCTCGATCCGCTGGAATATGACGAGATCGCGCTGAAAGGCTTGCGCGAAGGCGCCGAGGGCATCTGCATCGTCAACAATTTTCTCGGCTGGCGCTCGACCGGCCGCCTCGGTCATACCGACGAGATGCAAGAGCGGCTGCGCACCGGACAAGTCTGGGGACAGGAGGTCGGTCCCTCCATCCGCATCCTCTACGACGAACGCGCGTGAATCGGGTAGGAGGGGGCCTTTCGGCCCCCGTCCTCCCACACCACCGGACGTACTCATCGTATCCGGCGGTTTCTTTCAACGGTGCAACTGAACGTATCTCTGGGTCAGATTCGCGAGACCCAATGAGGCGAACCATGCCAG
>JBBRCX010000178.1:0-5658 GCA_038204465.1 Tepidisphaerales bacterium
CCTGCCGGGCCCACAAAAATGATGACCTATTCTCGCATGGATCAGAGCACGATCGAAGAGCTTGATCAGATTGCCGCAATGATGAGGCCGCGGCCAAGTAGGGCATCATTGATCGAGCTGGCGGTGCAGGAATATGTCGAGCGGAACCGAAAGAAGTAGAAATTGGCGTAACGAGAACAGGGTAATTATCCTTCGGGACGGTGCAACCAATGCTGACTTCTCTATCAATATCAGGGTTCCGTGGAATACCCGCTCTAAAAATTGATGATCTTGCACGGGTCAATATTTTTCTCGGCGGCAACGGCGCTGGGAAAACCAGCATCCTTGAGGCCTTGGCAGCGATTGCAAATCCAGTGCATCCAGGCATGCTTGCCACGATGTCCACCTGGCGGGAGATGCCAGGAGTCAATTCCGTTGCGCCCGCCGGACTTGAGGCATTTTTCTATTCGATGGAAACTTCCCCCATCCGGTTGGAATTTGTTGTCGATGGAGTGACTCAACGTCTCACGATTACTGCACTGGTGGGAATCGAAGGCACGTTTGAGATGGATACGGATGCAGATTCCGCCAGCAGTCAGTCGAGCACTGCTGCGGCGGAAGACCAGCTGGTTGGAGTCATCTACAGCTATGAGCCCGTCATCGGCGACGAGCCCATAGTCGTTGAGATGAGACTGATGCCGCAGGGCTACCACACCTCGAATGCAAAACAGGTTTCGCATCTAGGTTCGTTTTACATTCATGCTCGAAGGGCTACCAGCTCAGGAGAGACCGCTAACCTGCTGACAAGGCTTTACGAGCGAAAGGCTGACGATCTGCTCGTCTCAGCGCTGAGGGAAGTTGACCCGAGGCTGGTGCGAATGCACTCGGGCCTGCAGGGGAATCAGCCAGTCATCATGGTCGACGTTGGCGGGTCCCGAATGGTCCCGATGAACGTACTTGGTGATGGATTCTGCAGATGCGCGCTCATAGCAACCGGCCTGCTCTGGGGACAAGCAAAACTGGTGATAGTTGACGAGATCGATTCGGGTCTTCACCACACGGTAATGCGGTCGGTCTGGGAAAACTCCCTTAATCTCGTCCGTCGGTACGACCGCCAGCTCTTCTGCACCACCCATGACGAGGAGATGCTGCAAGCAACGCTAGATGCATTCAAGGATTCCCCTGACGACCTGAGAGTATTTCGGATTGATCGGCTGCAAGACGGGAACGTGAAGGCAGAACCCTACCGCTACGAAGAGTTTCAACGCGCTGACGAGTTGGGGATGGACATCCGATGAGCCAGCGGAAAAACAAGTCTATCCGGAAGCCTGTGCTCATTCTGGTAGAGGGCTTGGATTACTTTCATTTTTTGTGCCCTCAGGTAGACAACCCAGCCTTCCACGACGTGCAGTTGTGGGACTTCATGGAAGGTTCAGACCTATCCGCAAACCTGGAGCTCTTGCAGAAGGAACGAGGCTACGAGGCAGTGCGAGCCATCGGTTTAATCCGCGATGCAGAGACGGACCGGCACGTGATTGAGCAGTCGATTCGGGCGATTCTCGCAAATCGAGGGTTTGTGTTAGCCCAGTCGCAGTTGCAAATGGGCAACGGCAACCCGCGGGTCGGATACCTGATTATGCCCCATGATCAGAACAGCGGATGCTTGGAAACCGCCTGCATTGCGAGCGCCAGCAATGCCGCGGCGATCCAGTGTGCCGAGAACTATTATCACGCCGTCGTTATCCATCGCGCAGTGCAGCCGAATGGAGCGCACGCTGCGAAAATGAAGGCTCACTCCTACGTCGCGGGAGTAGCTCCAAACGCCGCGATGACCTTGGGCCAGAGCGTTCTCACTGGCATCTGGAACCTGCAGCATCCCTCGATGAAGGTGATGATCGATTTCATCGAGTCAGTGGCAAATGCGAACGCTGCCCAGCCAAATGCGGCACCCTAATCGCGGGTGCGTCGCCGGCGCAGATGCAGCAGCATTTCTCACAAGCACGGAAGTTAATTCAAAGTACCTCCCGATAGTGACACGGTGTCACTATCGGACCGAACAGCCATTACCGTTTTGCGATATCAGTACCGCGAAACCATGCGAAACTCTGCGATTCTCTGCGACGCCTTGCAAACCGAATACGAGAACCTAAAATGACGAAAACGCCTGGTTTTCGGGCTTTTCGATGACTCTCCCGCTCGGCCTCCGAAGCCGAAGGTTAGAGGTTCGACCCCTCTCGGGAACGCTTCGAGATTCTTCAGTCCCCCGCGAAAACACCGAAAAAACCATGCGCGACCCATGCGATCCCCATCGCCGCGCCACTGCCACGCCATGCAGCGACCGACGACACCCCATTGATTCCCCATGAAGCTCCCACCGCCCAGCCACCCCGCCCCCGACAACCCGCCATTGGATGCCCGATGACTGACCAACCGATGCCATCCGCTCGCCAGCCATTCACCATCAACCGACCGCGGCAATCCCGCCCGACCTCCGCCTCCAGTTCGCAGTTGAATCGGGGATTAGCCGCCCGTCCCGGTCGGCGCCGACCTCGGCTCGCCACATTCCGCTCCGCCGCGCTCACCGCGGCATCGAAGGCATCTTCATGTCGCCGCCTGACATCTTCGCGGCGTTCAGCGCCACGCGCGCGTTGGGCAGTTGCGACTGCACCTGCGCGGGGAGGCTCGACTTCTTCGACTCCAATTCCGACAGCGTCTTCTCCGCCAGGTCGTACTTCTTGTCCTTGATGTACTGCATCACCTGATCGAGTTTCCCCTGGGCGTCCGCCGTCGCCTTCGAAGCGTCTGTACCTGCGGCGTTCACCTCCGATGGCATCGTCGATGGCATCGGCGGCATCGCAACCCCCGAAGGGCCCGTCGTCGGACCCGGCTGAACCGCCGGCGGCGCCGAGGAAGCGGGCCGCTTCTCGTCCTCCTTGTTGCATCCCATCGCCAACGCCCCAGCCACCACCAAGCTTCCAATCACCACGCACTTCATGAATCTGCTCCTTTCAAAGAGTCAGCTATGATACGCCCACGCATCGTTCGCACTGAAATTCGACCCGCTTTCGCATTGGTGCCAAATCCAAAATCCAAAATCCAAAATCGAAATCCCCCTAACATCCTTCCCGCGGCACCGACACCTCCCACGTCTTCGCGAACCGCGTCTGCCCGTTCATCTTGGCCTCGATCGATTGCGTCTGATGGAATGCCTCGCGATCGCTGCGCGTGATGCACTTCGACGTGATCGTCACCTCGCCGCCCGGAACAGGGACGGTCATCTCATGACTGGCATCCACAACGGCGACCGCCGGATCGTCCGCGTTCACCGTGAAGCTTGCCCGGTTCGTTCCATTCACATCTGAATTCACGAAGCTCGCGCTCGCCGACCTCACCAGCGGATGCTGCGCCACCACGTACTCCGGCGGTTTCAGGTCCTCCACGCGCGGCAACGGATGCTCCGATGACTGAAAAGAAGGTCCCACCCGCTCGCTTCCCCGTTCTTCGACCACCGGCAGAATCACGCACGATGCGCCCAGGTGCAGAGTGTTCCGAGCACGGTAGGGCGTCGGCCATGCGTTCTGGAAATCCGCGCTCGCAACGCTGACGCGAATCCGATGGCCCGCCGCGAACCGGTGCGCTGCCGACAGCAGCGTGAAACGCAGCGCGTAGCGCTTGCCCGGCTCGAGCAACTCGGGCCGCTCGTGCGAGTTCCGATGCGTCGCGTTCAATCCTGCGCGGGTCACCAGCATCGACATCCCATCCGGCGCCACGTCGCATAGCTTCACGTGAAAGTAAGCCACCCGCGCGGTCGACTCGACCTCCAGCACCGCCGTCGCGTCCCCGATCATCTCCACCGCTTCCGCAAGCGGCGCCGACGTATACGCCAGGCTCAGCGCCTCATCCGGCCGCTGGTCCGTCGGCATCGCGAAGGGCGGAAATGGCCCGCCGCCATGCATCCCCGTCGTCGCTCCCACGCGCGGGTCGTATTCATAGCTCACGCTCGCCGGCGCCGAATCGGCCTCGCGCGCCAATGAGCCGTCGGCGCGAAAGTACATCGCCGTCCCCCGCGCTCGCTTCGGCGGCCACCCGTCTTCATTGCGCCAGAAACCCTTCTCCTCCACATAAACCGACCGCGGTTCCGAATACTCCCGCACAAACACAGTCACCCGCGGCTCGCGGTCGATCCCGTTGTCGATCCCCTTCAGCCATCGGTCGAACCACCGCATCACCTCGCGCCACCCGTCGATCCGCGGTCCCGGCAGCGCATCGTTCATCCAGAAGTGCGACCACGGCCCCATCAGCGCCTTCTTCGGCGAAGACAGATGATTGAACGCGCGCAGCAAAGGCGCCGCGTACCAGTCCGTCCACCCATCGATCACATACGCCGCCGCCTTCACCCGCGCATAGTCCGGCCTCACCGATCGGGCCCGCCAATAGGGCCCGTCGTTCAGATGGGAGATGAATCCAAGCCCCCACGGCATGCTCCCCTCCAGCCGCTCTTGCCACATCTTCTCCCATTCGTCCCCGATGCTCGGATGCGGCGGCGCGAAGTTGAACGCCGCCATCAAGGGCGCATAGTTCTCATACATATAAGGTCGAGGGCACCCGCCCGGATTCGTCCACTCGGTGTAGATATCATCCGTCCCCGAGCGCACGACGATCGCCTTCAACGGCTCCGGCGCCCGCGCCGCGACCTGCCACGACGCCACCGCGCCATACGACAGCCCCCACATCCCCACGTTCCCGTCGCACCACGGCTGGCTCGCGATCCAGTTCACCATCTCCACCCCGTCATCGCGCTCCGCATCCTGATAAACATCCGTCGTCACGCCCTCCGAATTCCCCGTCCCGCGCGCTTCGTAGGACACCAGCGCGTAACCCTGCCGCGCGAAACGATGGTAATGCGGCGGCGCCTCCTCCCACCGCCCCATGCGGTACGGGTAGTAATCCATCAACGCCGGAAACTTCTCCGCCCCCTCCGGCCGAGTGATCTTCGCCGACAGCCGCACGCCGTCGCGCATCGAGATGCGCACGTTGGACTGGTGGCGAACCGCATAATTCGATTGGGCCATCATCGGGACCGGTGTTGCGCGATAATGGTGATTGGCCGGGTTTACTGACCCTTGGTCGCAGGTGGGGGGTTCTGGCCGGTGTTCAATTCAGAGATCATCCTGCGGAAAATGCTCGCGGGGACAAGCTTCACATGATAGTCGGCGAACAATACGTTCGATCCATCCCCGTGATGCGAGAGCGCCTCGTACGCGAGCACCGCGTTCGCTGGCGCAGTGGTGGTCATGCCTCTCGCGACGTACACGTACGATAGATGACCTCCCGCGGCGATGTTCGCAGCCGTTTGCTGCGTCGTCGCTCCAGTCGCGGCCGCTGAGTCGGCGCTCGCCGGACAGATGAAGTTATCCGTCACCAGGTCCTGGAAAATCAAGTCTTCGATCTGGTCCGGATAGCGCCCCTGATTCTCGTACGAGTACATCAGAATGCCGTTCCCGATTTGCCGCAGATTCGACGCGCACTTGACTGGATCCACTAAAGGACTGTTTCAAAAATAGTGCCTACGGTTAATGCAGGATTGAAAACCGGAGGCATGGATGCCAAAGCCGTTAGTGCCGGATGAGCTATGGGAATCGATCCAACCGCTTGTGCCCAAGCACAAAGCCCGACGCG
>JBBRCX010000179.1:0-5626 GCA_038204465.1 Tepidisphaerales bacterium
GGGGATTCATAAGCCCCGGGTCACAGGTTCGAGTCCTGTCGCTGCTATTCATCCCTTTTCCCGCTTCTCATCCGCCCGCCCCCGACCGATTCTCCACAAAACCGAACCTCCGCCCTCCCACCAACGTCTGGCTGTATGCGGCGCCGTTGTCGGATTGCTCCCTCTACGCGCGCATATGCATCCGGAGCGGAATGCGGACGAATTGGTCATTCATCTTACTCTTGTCCCCTCCCCGGCTTCCTCGCATCGCCCGATCCGCGCCGCCCTCTACAGCGCCACCGACCTCGGAACGCTCGGCGGCGCCTTCACTTACGCCCACGCCATGAACGCGTCCGGCCAGGTCGTCGGTTACTCCGAGCTCGATGACGGCTCCGTCCACGCCTTCCTGTACGACCCCGCCCACGGCATGCAGGACCTTACGCTCCGCGGTGGCCAAACGCTCTCCGTCCAAGCAATCAACAATGCCGGCCTGATGACCGGATCCATGAACGTCGGCGGCGCATCCCACCTTTTCCGCTGGAGCGGGCAAGGCGCCGTGCAGGACCTGGGTGCGCTCAACGGCGACTACGCGCAAACCATCGGCACCTCCATCAACGCCTCGGGCCAGATCTCCGGCTGGGCTCGAACCGACTTCAGTTCCGACACCCACGCCTTCGTCTATGACGGCGCCACGCTCCGCGACCTGAACACATTGGGTCAATCCAGCAGCGCCGTCGCAATCAGCGACACCGGCCGCGTCACCGGCGACTGGCATGCATCGCCAACCTCCGGCGGGCGCGCCTTCCTGTATGACGCGATCCATGGCACCCGCGACATCGGAATCGGCGGCACCGGCAGCAGCGCTCAGGCGATGAACAAGAGCGGACAAATCGTCGGCAACTCCGCCACCGCCGGCAACGCGCAATACCATCCCATGCTCTATAGCGGCGACGGTCCCATGCAGGACTTGGGCACCCTCGGCGGAACCTACGGCTACGCCAGCGGAATCAGCGAAAACGGCCTCGTCGTCGGCAGCTCCTACACCACCGGCAACGGGCGCTTCAGCGCCTTCCTCTTCGACGGTGTCGACCCAATGCAGGACCTCGGCTCGCTGGGCGGCTTCCAATCCGAAGCATGGCAGGTCAATTCCTCCGGCGTCGCCGTCGGATGGTCCAGCCTCGCCGATAATTTCACCTTCCACGCCTGGGTCTACGCCCAGGGCCAGCTCATGGACCTCAACACCTTCCTCCCGCCCGGCTCCGATGTAACCCTGACCAACGCCCGCTTCCTCAGCGAGACCGGCTACATCCTCGCCGACGGCATCGACACCAACGGCAACGACCGCCAGTTCCTCTTTACCTCCGTCCCCGAGCCCAGCGCAGCGCTGCTCCTCGCCGCCGCCGCCCTATGCGTCACCACCCGGTCCCGCCGCCGACTCACGCTCGCAGATCGATTCCATCCCGACCACGTCGCCGCGATGGACGACCGCTTCAAGCGACTGATCGGAATGGCCTGACGCCAACACCCCTGGGCGGAATTGTCGCGGCCTGGATTGGGGTGGTATGCCAATGGGTGACTCACTCACCTGGACTGACGACATTCCCGGGGAGGAAATGATGACCCCTTGCCAAACGACGATGCAGCGTCGCTCAGTCGGCAGATTCATAAGCCCCGGGTCACAGGTTCGAGTCCTGTCGCTGCTATTTACACGTAGACCCCTCCGGTTCGGGAGCACTGAGAATTGTGTTGCCATTAGCACAGACCACTGCGCCGCTTCAGACATCTCTGCAGTCATGGCTCAGCTTCGTATCAATCGTTCTTTGGCAAGCGATTCTGGTTTGCTCCATACTGCTCTTTAAACAGCCGCTTGAGGACCTACTGAAGCGCATTCAACGCGTGCGAACGAAAGGGATAATCGTCGAGATATCAACGAATGTCGCCGTTGCAGTGCCGAAGCGGGCGTCTGATCCGATCACAGGAGAACACGTCGCTCTCATTCACAGCTGTTGGCGAGCGACGGAACATGACAGGCGGTTCCCTGGGCATGATGTGCCGCACCGGCTGTACTGTCCTCGCCGGAGTGCTCGGCGCATCCGATGGCTGCCAAGAAGGGGTCCAGTCGTCCAGTCGCGAAATGAGTGTACCTTCAGCATGCCTCGTGGCCAAGTAGCCTGTTCGCCGGTTCGTGGCCCTTCGCCACCAACTCATCGTCGTTTCATCCCGACGTGCGGACAAGCGTCGCGCGGCTCGCGGAGCCGGTGTGGTTTCGGAAGTAGATGTGCAGACGGTCGTCCGGCGTTTCGACCCATTCGGGGCAATCGTAGCCCATGCCACTCCTGGTTTGCGGGAGCACCGGCCTGGGGTACTTTTCCCACGCGAGAAGATCTTTGTTGCGCGCCAGCCCAGAGCTCCAGCGGGCGGTGGTGTAGGGCTGATCGGTGCTGCCTTCGTACACCATGTCGTAATACGCTCCCTCTTTTCGGATGCTCCGCTTGCCGATGGTTCCGCAATCCCAGCCGCCCGACTCGCTCGTGAAATCCCGGCGGGCGTTCGAACACAGCTCAACACGCAAGCGGGAAAGGCGAACACATACGACGGCCACAGCGTTCCATTCACGAAGTCCTGTACTGGGGCGAGCCTGTCAGTCATCAGGCTTGGCGGCAGCCCAATACCGATCCAGCGCCTAAAGATGTGGCGCGGCCCATAGAAGGCGACGGTCTCGCCGCTGATCATCGGGCCGGGGAACGACCGCGTATTTCCCTATCGAGATTTCAACCCACATGGTGGACAAAGGTTCTTCGGCGGGGTTGAACACTTCGATGAGGGCGTCGCCCCGATGCAGGGCGCCCTCGGGGACGCGCCACGAGTGTGTGGGGCCGGGGCGTTTGGGGGTTTGGTCCGGGGCGGGGCCGGCGAAGGAACAGATTTCGCCGCTGGCGCGGACGACGAGTTGCTTCGCCGCCTCGTTCGTGGCAGGCGGAAGGTCGAGATGGAACTTTCGGCCGTGCGCCTGGACGACGCGCCCTTCACTTTCGGGACGGTCCGCTGGCGAGAGGCCCAGGCCCACCGATACAGGTTCCCCCGAGCGCGGGGCGGGACCGATGGGAATGCGGAACTCGGCCGACGGGCGGAAGCCGTAGTGCGTGAGCCGGTACGGCAGCGTGAAGGGCGGGGCGCCGCCCTGGGGCCAGATGTTCGGGGTGGTGAGCACGTGCCGCCGGGGCTTGCCCGCCAGCGTCTGCAGCGAGCCCAGCTCGCGGATGATCCGGTCGAACGTGCCGTCCCCCAGGGACGTGTCGCGGTCCATAAAGTTATAGAGATAAATCTCATCGGCGCCGCGGTCGAGCAGCGTCGAGGCCGCGCCGCGCGCCGCTTCGAGCGTGAGGAACTGCAGCGGCGTAAATGGCACCCCCAACATCATGCACTCGAGCCCTGCCGCCAGCCGGACGTTCGTGCCGTGCAGCATCTGCTTCCAGATTTCGATCGGCATGTCGAAGTCGGTGTTGCCGAAGCAAGGCGTGGGGATAATCCGCTCGACGATCCCCGCCCGCGCCCAGGCGCCGGCGTCGAAGCCCATGCGCAGGGCCGTCTCCGGAAACGACGGCACGCGCACGCACAGCTCGATGCGGTGCCCCAGCGAGCGGCCGCGCGATTCGGTCATGCGGCGCACGTCGGCGGTGAATGCATTGAGCAGCTCGACGGCTTCAGTCTCGCACCCCGGCCGCAGCGCCCAGGGTTGGCGCGACCAGTCGAGCTCCAGCGCGTCAACGTCGTAGCGGCCGAGCATCTCCCGGATGTAGTCGAGGTAGTGCTGGCGGACAGCCACGTGCCCGTAGTCGATGCCGCGGTCGCGCTCTGATTCAAACTCGCGGTAGCCGACGCGCCAGTAACTCGAGTTCTCGCGCCAGAGCGCATCGTGCATGGAGCTGGTCGGGTCCTCCGCCACGTGAAGGTCGTTCATGCGAATGCTGAGCCAGGGCTTGACTCCGTACTCGCGGGTGCGGGCGAACCATCGCGCCGGGATCAAGCTCGCCCTCGCGGCCATCTAACGACTCCGTACTCGCGGGTGCGGGCGAACCATCGCGTGTACAGGTCGATGCCGCGGTCCTGCAGCAACCTCATGTTCGCGACCCAATGCCGGTAAGAATCCAGTCCCTCCGTCACGCCTTTGAAGAACGGCTGATCGTCGCCGGCCTTAGGGTCAAAGCCGTCCCAGAGGGTCTGTTTCACTTTGCTTGGGACGGCCGAGCGGTTCGCGTTGACGTTGAACGCCAGATGCGACACCTGCGTGTCGCGCGCGTACGCGTCTACCAGTGCGTCGATGCCCTCGGGCGTCAGTTCCTCGGCTTTCCGGGAATAGACGAAATGGTTACAGTCTTCGTTGAGGATCAGGGGGGCACGGGTCATTTTTGATTTCTCCGAACGTACGCGAGCGGTCGCTCCATCACCATGCCGACCCTCTCGCCTCCGGCAACTTTGATCACGGCGTACCCCATTCTGCGGGCTGCCTACGCCGCGATCAAACCGGCAGGTTGAATTCGCCATGCCACATCTCTGCAATTCGTCCGGGGGTTCCCTCGTCGCCGGCATTAAAGCTGCAGCTCAGCAAATGCACGGTCTCCGCATTCGGCTCGCCGCCAAACCGTTCCGGGCGCAGCGTGTAGAGGATATAGCCTTCCAGTTTCTCCGAGCCTTCAACGCGATGTTCCGCCACAGCCTTGAAAGTCCGCGGATCCAATCGCCACAGATGCAGATCGTCTCGAGGCCGCTGTCTGCCCAGAACAAACGGCACGTGCTTCGAATTGAACAACAGCAGCGCCGGGTTGTTCAGCGCCAAGCCAGTTGAAAAGTTCTCCGTGTGCAAGTCGTCATGAATGCGCGCGACGCAGGTATCGAACTGTTTTGCCGTGGCGTCGTCAGGCGAAGTGCCCTCTCGGCTGGAGTAGAGCTGATACGCCTGTCGATCCGGAGCCACGGTAAAATCATGAAGCCAGGTGTCGCCATACTCCGGCATCAGCCATGGCTTGCTGACCCAGGTCGCCCGAGTCAGGTCCTCACAGTGCACAAGACGGACGTGCCGCCACGAGTAATGCGGTTCGACCGGATTGGCCTTGGGATCGGCGATGGCCGAGTTCATCACCGCAAGCGCCTGCCGCCCCCGCAGGATGATGCCCTCGTAGCCGTAGCGGCCCTCCGGTGTTTCGATGCGTTGTCGATGCCACTCGCCCGTTTGTTTGTCGTAGAACGCGGAGGTGATGGCATTGGGAACGAACGCCTGGTGGCTGAGACCATCCTCAGAGTACAGCGTCAGGAAGTTGCCTTCCGGACTCACGGCATTGGAAAGGTAAGCACTGGTGCCGCGATGGACCTCCTCAATGGCGCCAAAATCCAGCGGCTGGCGTGACCGGTAGAACGTGTTTTCGGGATACCAGGCAGCAGCGCAGAGCCAGAAGTGTCCGCCTGGATCGATGCACATGCTATAGACGCGCGGCGGGATAGTTGCCATCAATTCCCACTTGCCAGGGCGCACGCGGCGGAAAAAAAGTGCGTTGTCCAGTCCCCAAAGATCTTTGTCCGATGTGAGGTGGGGCGGCACAACAGCCGGCCGGGCCTTCATCGCCAATGCATATAAGGTTCCCTGATATTG
>JBBRCX010000180.1:0-5610 GCA_038204465.1 Tepidisphaerales bacterium
GACCGAAGGTGTAAGCCCAGAAGCAGCGGCATGCGCTTATGAGCGCGAGCTCAAATCCTTCTACGGCACGGAGCGGCTCGACCCGGCTCGACCGCTCTTTGACGTTACTCTTCTGGGGCTCGGGCCGGATGGTCATACGGCCTCCCTATTCCCTAACACGGCGGTGCTCGCCGAGCGTGACCGTTGGGTCGCCGCCGTCGTCGGCGCAAAGTCCGAAGCGCGCATCACGCTGACCTATCCGGCGCTCGAGAGCAGCCGGCGCGCGGCCTTCCTGGTCGCGGGGAAAGAGAAGCGCGCGATCTTCGACCGGCTTCGCCGCGGCGACGACAGCCTGCCGGCAGCGCGTCTCCACCCGACCGGCGCGCTGTGCTTCTTTGGCGATGCGGCGGCGGCGCGACATGCTGCCTCATGAGGCCTCCGCTACCGTCCGAGCGAGACCCGCTGAAGCGGGCCGCCGATACGCGGGCCGTGACGGAGGTCGAGGATGGCAGATCCTCGGACTGGGCGGCGGATCGACCGCCGCATTCGCGATCGAGGCACTAGCAGCGCGCGTCGCGAAGGGCTTGCGCGTCGTCGGGATCCCGACCTCCGAGACGACGGCGGCCTAGGCGCGGCGGCGCGGCGTGCCGCTCACGAGCATCGCCGAGCATCGCCGCATCGATGTTGCGATCGACGGCGCCGATCCATGAACCTGAAAAACATGCTTGGCCAGTTCAAGGCCAACAGTCGTGACATAAGGCAAACCAGGGATAGACTTTCCCATGGACGACGCTCCTTCAGAGGGTTGTTCAAGGACAACCTTCTTGGCACAGCTCTTCATTGAGCGAGATCTCGGTGCGGGCGCCGTCCACGCCATCGCGTTATTGAAGATTGGATGCGGCTTCGTCGGAATCCGCAGCTACAATCACGCTGCGGCGACGACTTCGCGCCACGTCTGCAGCCCACAGCTTCGTTGATCTTGCCACCGGCGACGTCTTGAAGGCCGCCAGCTGGAAGGCGCCCGCGGAAACATATTTGATGAGAATTGCGGCCTCGGCGGCACGGGACCCTTTGGCCCTGCTTATTTGAACGTCTAAGAGCCGTCGAGGAGACCGAGAGCAACCGTGATTGCTGTCGGCCCTCCATCGCGCGGGACCCAGAGCTGCGACCAGCCATCCGGGGCGCCCTTAGACTGGCACCGCCGCTGGGGACACTAGATCCCTAGGCGAATTGTGTAATGCCTGATTGGGTGCGCGCAGGACGGCATCGCGTCATTCGATCACGATCCTGATCGTTGCCGCCATGCTGGGCTCGAGCAAAAGATCCGGATTGGGCGCACTGATGACGACGTCGTAGGTCGCGACTTGCTCATATGTCCGCGGCGATGGCCGAATTTGCGTCACCGCGCCAGAGAACGTACGGTTCGGAAATGCCTCGACGGTGAACGTAGCTTTGTCACCGAGCTTGACCTCGCCGCTGTCCTTCGGGCTGATAATGGCGTCGATATGAGTGAGGGTGAGATCTGCGGCGATGACGAAAAGCGGCGGCGTTTCTGAGTCCGCCGCGACCGACTGGCCCATTTCGACGTTGCGCGAGACCACTGTTCCATCAATCGGCGAAACGATATCGGTATAGCCGAGGTTGATCTCGGCAGCATGAAGCGCCGCTTGGAGCTGGGCGACCCTTGCCTCGTCGCGCTTTGTCTGCGTCTCCGCCCTCTTAAAGGCCTTGCGCGACCTGTCAATAGCTTTCCGGGAAGTGGCCGGACGCTTAGCCAGGGCCTCGTGGCTCTCGAAGGCCGCTTTCGCCTGGGCGAGATCCGCCTTGTCCTTTTCGAGCGGAGCCTCGGCTGCTGCCAGGTCGGCCCTGTTTTGATCTACGACCATTTGATAGGGGCGCGGATCGATTTTAGCGCAGAGCTGGCCCGCCGTCACTTGCATGTTGGCGTCGCAATAGAGCGCCTGGATCGCGCCGGACACGCGCGCGCCGGCCGGCGCGGTCGCCGTGGGACCGACGACGCCGCTCGCGGTCACGGTGCGGACCACCGGACCGCGTTCGAGCTGCATCTGCATGATCTGATCCATGGACGCCATGTTGTGGTTCAGGTTTGCCATGATCCAGAGCGACCCGGCGAGGAGCAGCAGGACGATCAGCACGCCGAAGGCAAGCGCCATGACATTGTTAACGTTGTCCGGGCCGGTCGTGATGTGGAGGAAGAAGACGAGGTGAACGCCCATCTGCGCGATCGCGAGAACGACCAGGGCGACAGGAATGCTCGGACCCCAAACGAGTGTGGTACCTGAGATGAAGAAGGACACAACGCTGAGCAGGGTCGCGAGCCCCAGCCCAACCAGGTAGCTCTCGACACCTTCGGCGATCTCTGCGCCATCGAGGCGCTGGTCGCCCGGCGCGGTGTCCGTGTTATGGAGGTCACTAGTCGGCTCGAAGTAGCTCATTGCGCTACCCCCATCAAATACACTACGGTGAATATCGCAACCCAAATGATGTCCAGGGCGTGCCAGAACAGACTGAAGCAGAGAATGCGCCGGAGAATGTCCGCCCGGTACCCCTTGGCGAACACCTGCGCCATCATCGTCAGCAGCCACAGCAGGCCGGCGGTGATATGAAGGCCGTGGCATCCGACCAGCGTAAAAAAGGCCGAGAGGAACGCGCTCCGCGTCGGGCCTGCCCCGCGCGCGACCATGCCCGCGAACTCCCGGAGCTCGATGCTAAGAAACGCGGCTCCAAGGACGAAGGTCGCGGCCATCGCGCCATAGAACCAGGATCCGCTACGCGCTCGGGCACCGATGCTTGCGAGGCCGCAGGTGAAGCTCGAGACGAGAAGGAACGCCGTCTCGAGCCCGACGTTGCGCAGGTTGAACAGCTCCCGGCCGCTTGGTCCCCCTGCCGTGTTGCCAACCAGCACCGCGTAGGTGGCGAAGAAGGCGGAGAACATGATAATGTCGCTCAGCAGGAAAATCCAGAAACCGTAGGCGGTGATAATGCGCTTCGATGCCAGTCCACCGTCCGCATGCCGGAGCGTGTGCTGGCGATACGGCGACTCCTGGTCGTGTCCGAGGTGATGCGGGTCGTTGCGGCCGGCGGCCACGTCGAAGGCGGTCATGGCGCCGCCTGCCGCCGGGCGAGTGCCGTACTGCGTGCGCTTCGGTTGGCCCGATCGATGCGTGCGACCGTTTCCGCTGGAATGATGTACTCCTCGACGTCGCGCCAGGCAAAGACAACAAAGGTAGCGTAGGCACCCAATGCTGCGAGGCCCACCATCCACCAGATGTGCCAGATCAACGCGAATCCCATAATGGTCGCGAAGAAGGCGCAAACGAAGCCGGTTGGGCTGTTCCTTGGCATCTCAACATCCGCATAGGCAGGCTCCTCGCTGAGCCTCGCCTGCTGGAGTGCGCGCTGCTTCATACCCCAATACGCCTCTTCGCCCGTGATATTGGGAAGTACCGCAAAATTGAAGGCTGGTGGAGGGGACGGTGTCGCCCATTCGAGGGAGCGCCCATTCCAGGGATCGCCGGTCTCGTCGCGAAGTTGGCCGCGTTGACGAATGCTGACGGCAAGCTGGGCCACTTGGCAGGCTGCGGCACAGGCCATAATCACGATTCCGAACGCCGCGATCAGCACCCACGGGCGCCACATCGCTACCTCGTAATGCTGCAAGCGCCGTGTCATCCCCGCAAGGCCCGCGGCATAGAGTGGCACGAAAACCACGTAGAACCCGACGAATGTGAGCCAGAAGGCTGCCTTGCCCCAGCCTTCGTGCAGTCGGAAGCCAAACGCCTTCGGGAACCAATAGGTGTAACCTGCGAAAGCGCCAAATAACACGCCGCCGATGATGACATTGTGGAAATGGGCAACAAGGAAAAGGCTGTTGTGAAGCACGAAGTCCGCTGGCGGCACCGCGAGCAGAACGCCGGTCATTCCGCCGATCACGAAAGTCACCATAAATCCAATCGCCCACAGTAGCGGCGTCGCATAAACGATCCGGCCGCCGTACATCGTGAAAAGCCAATTGAAGACTTTGACGCCCGTGGGCACCGCGATGATCATCGATGTGATGCCGAAGACCGCATTGACGTCGGCGCCGGCGCCCATCGTGAAGAAGTGGTGCAGCCAGACCATGAAAGAAAGGATACAGATGACCATTACCGCGGCAACCATGGAGCGATAGCCGAAGAGCGGCTTGCCGGAGAATGTCGAGACTACCTCCGAGAAGATGCCGAAGGCGGGCATAATGAGAATGTAAACCTCCGGATGTCCCCACGCCCAAATGAGGTTAACGAACATCATCATATTGCCGCCGGCTTCGTTGGTGAAAAAGTGGAAACCAAAGTAACGGTCCAGCATCAGCATGGTCAGGGTCGCCGTGAGAATGGGAAACGCCGCGACGATCAGCAAGCTGGAGACGAGCGTCGTCCAACAAAACATTGGCATCCGCATATAGGTCATGCCAGGAGCATGAAGCTTCAGGACCGTGGTGATGAGGTTGATTCCAGCGAGTAAGGTTCCGACACCGGAAATTTCAAGCGCCCAAAGATAGTAATCTACGCCGACACCCGGCGAGTACGTGAGCTCGGAGAGTGGCGGATAAGGCAGCCATCCTGTTCTCGCGAACTCGCCGATCACCAGCGAGAGGTTCACCAACAGCGCCCCGGTCGCGGTAAGCCAGAAGCCCACCGCGTTGAGGGTGGGGAACGCGACGTCGCGGATCCCGAGCTGCAGCGGGACCACAAAATTCATCAGCCCGATCATGAGTGGCATCGCTGCGAAGAAAATCATGATCGTACCGTGGGCGGAAAAGATCTGGTTATAGTGCTCGGGCGGCAGATAACCGGCCGAGTGGAAAGCCAACGCCTGCTGGGACCGCATCATGATTGCGTCGATGAACCCACGGACCAGCATCGCCAGACCAAGGAGCACGTACATACCGCCGATCCGCTTGTGATCCACGCTGGTGATCCATTCGCGCCAGAGGTAGGGCGCATGGCCCTTGACAACGATCCAGGAGATGACGGCAAGGACGAAGACTATCACCACCGAACCGGCGATGAGCGGGATGGGCTGATCGAACGGAATTGCCTGCCAGCTGAGCTTGCCCAACACTATTTAGTCCTCCGTCCGCGGGGATACGCTCGGATGAGGTCGCCCGGTCCGCGGGCCAGGTCCAGGCGGCAGTTTCTGTGTGACGATCTGCTGGAACAGATCGGGATCGGCCGCACGGAAGGTGAACGGACGGGTATTCATGCTCTGCCTGGCGAGGGCAGCGTAGCTCCCAGGATCGAGGGTTGGGCCCGTGTTGCGCGTGGCCTCGATCCAGGCGGCGAACCGCTCCGCCGGCACCGCGAGCACGTCGAAATGCATGGCCGAGAAACCATCGCCACTAAAGTGGCTCGAAAGGCCGCGGAAGGTGCCAGGAGCGTCCGCCTGCAGGTTCAAGTGCGTGGTCATCCCGTTCATCGTGTAGATCATGATGGACTTGCCTCGAAAAAGTGGAGAGTTTTCCTTGGATGAAAGGTGAACTCGATGACGAAGCAGAAGGGATTTACGCAAGAGTTTGAGGATGAGGCGGTACGTCTGGCGCGGACCAGCGGACGCACGCGGCGTGAATTG
>JBBRCX010000181.1:0-5444 GCA_038204465.1 Tepidisphaerales bacterium
TCGTCGAGGGGGGAGCAGTATTTGCCGTATTCGTAGCCGACCTCGCGGCGGATCTGGGCGACGTCGGTGGGGTAGTTGATGTTCTTGATGTGGGTGTGCTTGGCGCGGGGGGCGAAGTGCTCGAGCTGCACATAGAGTTCGTTGAGCGGGAAACCCCACCAGTAGAAGTTGCCGGTGTCGAGGGTCATGCCGAGGCGCGGGTCGGGGACGGAGGCGAAGACGCCGTCGAGCCACTTCGGGTCGTTGGAGACCGGGCCGTGGTTTTCGATGCCGAGATCGACGCCGGTGTTGGCGGTCTGCTTGAGCACCTCGGCGATGCGTCGCGAGAAGTTTTCGCGATGCTGCTCGTTGGTGATGGATTTGTTCGCGGTGTAGGTATCGATGCGGACAACGGGGACGTTCAGTTCCTTCGCGGCGCGCACGGTGTGCACCGCCCACTCCACCTGTTCGGCGGCCTGGTCGCTGGAAAAATCGGTGGCGATCAGCAGCGCAGAAGCGCGAACGGATTCATCGTCGAGCCGCTTCTGCAGCGCTTCGATGTTGGCGGCATCCTTGATGCTGTAAGCCGCGGCGTCCTCGACCTTGATCCAGGAGGCGGCGCCTTTGGGATCGACCCAGAGTTCGACGGCCCCGACGCCGATGTCTTTCATGTACTTGAAGAGCGACTCGCCGGGTTGAAGCGGCACCGTCTGGTCTCGGATGGCAACGTCCATTTCATCTCCGTACTGGTTGAAATTGCATGGTGGTTGAAGTTGTCGGTGATTTCAGGCGGCCTGCGCGGCGGCTTCGTACTCGCGCTGCAGGCGCGGGAGCAGGTCGTTGATCTCGCTGTCGATCAGCTTGGTCTTGGCGCGGAGCATGTCAACCGTGTGCTTGAGGGTATGGTCGCCGCCGTAGTAGAAGTCGAGGCGGACATCGGCCTGTGCGACGGGAAGGGCCGCTACCGCATTCTCCTTCTCATCGCGCAGGACCGCTTCCCACTGGGAGAAGAGCTTGCGGGCATTGGCGACGCTCGCTCCGTCGGGCCTGTCGGCCATCGCGAGAAGCTCGTCGCGCAGCCGGGCGGATTCGTAGAAGTTGGCCGCCGCGCGGGCGGTTCGGTAGAACCAGCGCACGGCTGAAGCCTCGGAGTTGAACATCAGCCGGTGGCGCTCTGCGACAAGCGGCTCGGCGGCGTCCATTTCGGCGGCGGCTTTCTCGAGGCGCTCGCGCATGTGGCGGTAGGGCGCGATGAAGTGCGGCTTGCTCGCGGTCTCGAAGACGGGGCGGTCGCGCAATCCTTCCTCGTCGGTCAGCTCGGAATAGAACAGCAGCTTCCCGAAAAACTCGTCGGGGACTTTGGCGTTCGGGTCGGCGATCATCGGCTGGGCGGGGCCGAGGTAGTACGGGCCGATGTAATAGGAGGGAAGCTCGGGCGAAAACTGGATGGCATCGGACGTGTGGCGCCAGGCGGCGCGCACATGTTTGGCGGCTTGCTCTCCCGCGATGCGGGCGGCGAAGCGATTGAGCAGTTCTTCCTTGTCGGGGACGGGCTGCCACCAGAAATGTTTGTTGAGCTCAGCGGCGCTAGTGCCATAGAGCGGGCGGAAGGCGGGGAAGACCCAGGCGCCGTCAGCGCCGCAGGAAACCAGAGCCTCGGCCCGGTCGACCCACAGGTCCATGCAGGGAAGGTGCGGCAGGCGCGGCGCTTCGAAGCCGAGCTCCGGCTCGCTCTTCATGTAGATGGGGACGCCCGCCTTTTTGCAGGCGGCGACCTGCTGCCTGGCGCGCTCGCCCGGGCCGATGAGGTGGATGCTGTAATCCCAGAGGTGCTTGCGGATGCCGTCGGGCGTGGTGATGTACTCGTCCTTCTCGATCTCGGTGAAGATCCCCGCGCCGGGGCGAAGTTTCTCGATGAAGCCGCGGTGGATGGGATCGACGGCCCACACGTGCTCGGCGGAATAGGGCCAGGCGATCACCTCCATATTGGGGTTGAACTTCCGCGCGGCGGCGGCGAGGCGATTGCAGAGATTGGCGACGACCGTGTCGGGCCCGAGTTTTTCGCAGCGCGGGCAATTGGTATGGCCCTTCTCGGCGCCGAAGGCGCGCATGAAGCAATGATAGAAACCTTCGCCGCCGATGATGATGCAGATGCCGGAGAGGTCGGGGACGGCGCGCATGAGCGTGGCGATGCTCTCCTCGAGATAGCGCTGCACGAGCGGGTGCTCGGTGCAGAGGATGTACTCGCCGTCCGCTTTCCAGGTGACGGTTCCGCGAATGTCAGGATGTGCCGCGAGAACGGGATCGTCCTTCGGAAACTTCTGGCGGGTCGTCAGACGAGAGTAGGTTTTCAGCCCGTAACGGCGGGCTTCGTTCGCCTTCTCGACGATCGCCTGAAGCACCGAGGGATCGCGCCGGGCGGCCAATTCCGGGATTGCATCGCTGTCGGAGATCGCGAACAACTCGCCGCCGGGGAGATTGGCGGTGTTGTAGCCGAGGAAGACGGTGTCGCGGTGGGAGCCGAGATACGGGGTCTCGCCGAGGCGCACCGGCAGTCGCGGGCGGTAGACCTGCGTGCCGAGCGGGACGATCGGCGCCTGTCGGAAACCCATGAAGTCGACCAGCTTGACGATGCCGTCGCGCAGGCCGGCCGGATCGCGTCCGGCGACGGTGATGCGGGTGGGCTCGACGGTGATGGTGAAGCTTTCCGCGACGGCAGGATCGCCGCCGCCGCGGTCGAGCAGCAGCACGGTTTTCGCGGGCGCTTGAGTCAGGGCGGCGCGGGGTTGGGGCTGCGCGGGTAGGGGCGTCTGCATGGGCCGCTTGAGGAAGTCGGCGAGATGGTCCGCCATCAGGCGCGCGACTTGCGGCGCGTCATCGGGAAGCAGGATCTTCCAACCGTTGTCGATGGCGACCTCGCCGGAGTGTGGCGTGGCCTGCGGGTCACGGGAAAAGCGCGCGAAGAAATCGGCGGAGATCGCGGAGTAGGGGCTTGCCCGATAGGCCTCGGTGGTTTCGCGGGAGAGACGGGCCCAGACTTCATTCATCGTTTCCATAGGGACTTGCCGGCGGCGAGTGGGGCAGCGGGCTCCGTGAGAAAAAGGACTCCTAACGCGCCAGGGGCAGCTTGACGGGCTTGCCCTGCTCGGCGGCGCGGTCGGCGGCGAAGACGACCTCATGGGTCTTGATGGCATCGTCGAGATCGGGCATCACCGGCTTGTTATCGAGGATGCCGGCGACGAGCGCTTCGATCTGCCCATCGAACGGATGGTGCGTCACATCACCGCTGTCGGGCAGGACGGTGGGGATCGTTCCCCAGCTGGTCTGGCCGGGGAAGAGCGCCTCGCTCCAGACGCGGTTGTCGCGGATGGTGCCCCTGGTGCCGACGACGTCGACATTGAATGAATAAGGCATCTTGCAGTCGAGGATCGATGCGGTCTTGCCGATGGTGCCGCTCTTGAATCTGCAGATCAGGACGGTGGTGGGGTCATAGCCCCAGTCAGGATTGTCGCCCTGGTGGGGGATGCTGTAGGCGCTCACCTCAACGACCGGATCGCCGTTGCCGGCGAACCAGCGCATCGCGTCGACGGCATGGCAGCCCGCCGAGAGAAGCGATGAGCCGCCCTGCGGTTTCTTCACGGCCCAGTGATATTGCGGGTACCACTTTTTCATCCCGTGCCAGTAGTCGACCTCGACGTAATAGGGCTTGCCGATCGCGCCCTTGTCGATGAGGGTGCGCGTGTTTTCGAGTGAGGGGTTCCAATGAAGGCAGAAGGAGACGATGGATTTCACGCGGGCTTTCTTCACCGCCTTCTGCATCTTGAGGCAGCTCTTCCAGTCGAGCGCGATGGGTTTTTCGATGCAGACGTGCTTGCCGGCCTCGGCGGCGCGGATGGTGAGGTCGGCGTGCAGGTCGGGAGGCGTGGTGATGGAGACGATGTCGACCTCGGGGTGCTCGAGGATCTCGTCGAAGTCGGTGGTGATCGCGGCGTCGGGCGCGCCCGCGTACTCGGCGCACTTGCGGGCCGACTCGGCCTTGCGGCTGCCGACGGCCACGAGCTTGGTGCGCTCGCACTTCTGGTAAGCGCGGGCGTGCTCGCCGGCGACCCAGCCGGCGCCGAAGATCGCAGCGCCGAGCACTTTCTTCTGGCGTTTCATTACTTGCCCTTCGACAGGTTGACCTTCTCTGAAGTTCGTCCCGACTCGAGGACACCGAGCGCGACGGCGAGGGATTCGCGTCCTTCCCTGATGCCGGCGCGGGGCTTTTTCTTCCCCAGCGCGACCTCGATGAACTCGTCCATCTGGGAGGCGAAGGCGCGCGTAAGCGCGTCTTTCGGATACTTCACGAGTTCCTTGTTGCCGCCGACGTTAACGACCATGTTGGCATCGCTTGCGCCGGCTTCGGCGCCGGGAAAGGTGACCGTGCCTTTGGGGCCCATGAATTCGAAGATGCGCGTGGCCTGCGTGTTTTCCGCGAGGCCCCACGACCAGCCGAGCAGCAGTTCGTCGCCGGCAACGAAATGGACCGTGACCGTGCCGGTATCGAATGCGGTGTTGCTGGGGCGGAAGGTGCGCAGGTGGGCAAAGACCCATTGGACGGGACCGAAAGTGTAGAGGCCGAAGTCGTAATTGTGGACGCAGCCGTCAATGAAGGGGCCGCCTCCCTGCTCTTCGATGGTGAACCACTTCGCGACGTTAAAGAACCATCCGTTGAGGTCGCGCCAGACGAGCGGCCGGCCGATCTTGTCCGCCTGGACCGCCTCGCGCCAGCGGAGCCACTCGTCGTCGAAGCGGCGGACGAACCCGACCTGGACCGCCGTTCCGCTTTTCGCGGCGGCGTCGGCGATGTTGTCGGCCTGCTGCATCGTTCGCGCGAACGGCTTCTCGCAGAAGACGTGCTTGCCGGCATTGAGGGCGTCGACGGCGATCGGGGCGTGCAGGTGCGTCGGGACGCAGATGAGGACCGCGTCGACGCTGGGAAGCAGCTCCCTGTAGTCGGTGACGAATTTGGGGATGCCCCACTTCTCCGCGGTGGCCGCGGCGGCGGGGTTGACGTCAGCGAGGGCAACGAGTTCGACCGCGTCCTTGCGTTCACTCAGCCGCGGCAGGTGGGCGTTGGCGATTCCGCCGCCGCCGATCACCCCGATCTTCAGTTTCGACATAGGCAGGGGATTTTCGTTGTGGGGGGGTTGGCGTCAAGGAAGGGCGGAACTGACTCATCCCCAGTTTCCTCACACTCACGACGAATTCGCCCCAATGATCGGCAGCCGGATCGAGTCGGTCCCGAGGCCGCGCCGCGTGGGGGCCAGGCTTTTCGCCGCCACCCCAGGCGACCTTGCAGGCTTTCGCCGGCTTTGGCGATCCGATGCAGGGCTTGGGTGGGCTTTTGAGGGCTTTCGTGGACCAGGAAGACCTCAACCGCGCGCCACAAACCTCACTGCGGGCCCGAACGGCCCCAGCCGAGA
>JBBRCX010000182.1:0-5301 GCA_038204465.1 Tepidisphaerales bacterium
CGGCCAAACTCACCGGTGACGAAGACCACGGTGGAATCGAAGAGCCCCTTCGCCTTCAGCGCGCCGAACATTGCGCTCAGCCCGGCATCGAGAGGAGGAAGCATTTTGGACTTTAGCTGGTCAAAGTTATCGTAGTGGTCCCAGGGGGTTGCGGTGCGAACCGCGGGCCAGCGCTGACGAACGCGGCGGTGAGGAAGAAGGCGCGGATTCGCATCAGCGTTGCCGTTTGGAGGCAGAAGAGAGTACTCACGCGAACATTTCCAGCGCGGGCTTGCCTTTGTTTCCGATCGACATCGGCCGCCCGCTGGGGGTCCGGATTTCCTGCTCGGTGGGCAGGCCGGCGGCCCACGCGATGGTCGCGTGAAAGGCGCCGACGGTCATCGGCTTGTCGTCGGGCTCGTGGCCCTTCGCATCGCTCTTGCCGTGGACATAGCCGCGCTTCACGCCACCCCCGGCGAGGACGGTACTGAAGACCGGCGGGTGATGGCCCCGCCCGCTGCTTTCGAAGGTCGGCGTGCGGCCGAACTCGGTGGTCACCGCGACGAGGGTGGAGTCGAGCAAACCGCGCGCATCCAGGTCGCCGATCAGGGCGGCGAAAGCGCGGTCGAAGTCTCCCCCGCGAGTCTCCATGCCATCGGCGATATCCTTGTGCATATCCCAGCTCCCGTGCCGGATTTCGACGAAGCGCACCCCGTTTTCGACCAACCGGCGTGCGAGCAGGCAGCCCTGCCCGAGCTTGCTCCGGCCGTAGCGATCCCGCAGCTCCGCGGGCTCGGCGGAGAGGTCGAAGGCCTTCAGATCCCGGCTCTTCATGAGGGTCATCGTGGAGTCGTAAAAATCGGCGTAGGCTTTCACGTTGGCGTCTCCGTTGCTGAAGGTGCGGTCGAGCTTTTCCAGGAGTCCGATGCGCTTTCGCTCCACGTCCTCGGCCAGTCCGGAGGTGGTATTCGGCAGGCCCTGGTCAGGATCGAGGATGGGCAGCGGCGAGAAGGCCGCGGGAAAATAGCCGTTCCCGGAGTCGGCCGGACGGTTCACGCAGACGGTGGACGGCAGGGTGGCGTGGCTTTTTCCAAGGTGATGCTGAGCCCACGCGCCGAGCATCGGATGTACGATGGTGCCGCGCTTTTCATAGCCCGTGCGCATCAGATACTGCGCGCTTTGGTGGAGGCCGATCTTGGCCGTCATCGAGCGAATGACGGCGATCTTGTCGGCAATCTTCGCCGTCGCCGTGAGATAGTCGGTGACCTGAAAGTCCGCCGTCGTCGCGATCGGATTGCTGGGGCCTTTCACGTCGCCGGTCTTCGGGTCGAAGGAATCAATGTGGCTGAGGCCACCCTCGAGCTCGATGAAAATGACGCGCTTCGCCTTGCCGAAGCCGGCACGACGCGGGACGGAAGCCTCGCGCGGTTTCTCTGCGGCGGAAAGGCCCGGGGCAAAGGCCGGCAGGACGGTGAGGCCGAAGGCGTAGCGGGCGCAGCGCTCGACGAAAGTGCGGCGCTCCATCGGATCGCGGAGGTGGTCGTGGCTCATAGGGGTAGTTATTGGATGAAGAGAAACTCGCGGGTATTGGCCAGGGCCCACGCCACGTCGCTGAGGGTGAGACCGCCCGACAGCGCCTTGGTGGATTCCGCGCGCTCTTCGGCCAGCGGCTTGCGGGCCAGCAACGAGAGGTAGAGGGAGTCCACTTTCGCCCCGGCGGAATTCGCCTGCCCAGCCACCGTGACGGCGGCGCACGTGCCATCGCTGATGAGCTTGCCGGCGCCGCCGTACATGCGCATGAGCAACTGGGGCACGCTGCCATCCGTGGTGCTCGTATCGCTGATGAGCCGGTCGCTCTGGCCGAAGAGCCGCAGGAAATGTGTCTCGGGCGCGGGTTGCGGCAGCTCGCTGGCGCGGGCGAGGATCATGCCAAAGCGTTGCGGCGGCGTCCCGCCCTGGTACTCACCGAGGAGGACACTGTCTTTGACGCCGCCTTTCCGCGCGCCGGCGACGCTCTGCTTCCCGCCGCTCATGCGGTCGATGACCGCCTTCATATTTTCCGCCGTCATCCCGTCAGTCCCCAGCGACATCAGCTTCTCGTCGTCGCCGCGGCGCAGCACCATGTGATCGACCTCCGGGCCGACGCTCAGGACCATCAAGCTGTCCCAGACTTGTTCGGCCGTCATCCGGCGCACGAGCGGACCGGGGAAGAGATACGGGCCCTTCTCCAAATCCGGCGAGAGGCCGGCGGCCCGCTGGTAGGTCTGCGAGTTGAAGAGCACGCGCTGGAACTCGCGCAGGTCGAACCTCCCCGCCTTGATGACCGTGGCGAGGTGCGCGAGCAGGGCGGGATTGCTCGCCTTCGCGGGGTCGTCCAGATCCGAAACCGGCTCCTGCACGGCGAGGCCGAAGACTTTTTTCCAAACCCGGTTGGCGATGTTCGCCGCAAAGCGCGGGTTGTCGGGATGCGTCATCCATTTCGCAAACTCGTCGCGAAGCTCCGCCGGCTTCGAAGTATTCACGCGATACGCCGGATTGGTGCTGTCCGCCTTGCTCCAGGCGATGAGCGTGGGCGTGACCGGAGAGGAGGCCTTCACATCGGAGTATTTGTAATCCTTCGGAAAAGTGAGGCTCTGGACGTCCGTGTCCGCCATCCGGTAGCCATTCGCGTTCGCAATGCGTACGAGTTGCAGTTTGTTGAGGCCCTTGCCCTGGAGGAGTTGCTTGCCGCCCCTGAGCGTCGTCTCGTCGATCCCGTTGCTTGCGCCGAAGAAGGCCGCCACTTGGTAAAAATCGCGCTGAGTCCAAGGGGCGAGCGGATGGTTGTGACACTGCGCGCAGGCGAGGTTGGCGCCGAGAAATGTGGTCAGGAGGTTGGACACGCCATCGAGCGGCATCTGCGCGTCGTAAAGCAGGAAGCCGGTCGCCCCGTTGTCACAGACCTTGCCCTCCGCCGTGAGCATGGCGCGCACCAGCGCATCCCACGTGCGGTCGGCCTGGAGCTGATCCTTCAGCCAGTCCTGAAAGGTGAAAGTCGGCACGCCTTTGCCGAAGAGATCCTTCACGCGCAGCATGTCGCCCAGCCAATTGTACATCCGCATCGTGTAACCCGGCGAATAGAGCAGCCGGTCGATCAGTTTCGCGCGCTTGTTCGGCGCGCGGTCGGCGAGATAGGCCCCGGCCTCCTCGGCGGTCGGAATACGGCCAACGGCATCGAGGTAAATGCGCCGGAGGAACTGCTCCTCGTTCACCGGCGCGTTGAATTTTTCGCCTTTCGCCACCAACGTCGAGCCGATGAGGAAATCGATTTGGTAGGCCGCTGTCTTCACATACTCGTCCGCGAAGGAGCGGGCGCGCAGCCGCTGCGCGTAGTCCAGCGCGAATGCCGAGTCGGCGGGGACGAGGCGGGGCAGCAACATCTGCAGCGTCTGGCCCTGGCGGGTCCGCACGGTGACGATCGTCTCGTGCAGCGAGCAAAACTCGGCCTCGACCTTGTGACCCGCGGGATCGCTCCAGGTGCGCCACGGCGAGGGCAGCTCCGCGTTGAGCGGCGGCGACTCGCGGGTCGCTGTTTTTTTCCCCACCACGGCCCGTGGAGTCGGCGTCGCCGCGGGCGGCTGTGCTTTTTTGTTGGGCTTCGCACCGGACGCCGTTCCCAGAAGGAAAGCGAAGGCTGCAATCGAGACGACGGGGATGAATCGGTGCATGACTATGGGAGGGGAAGGTAGAGGGTTGCGCTAATGATCGCTGGTCGCTTTGGACTGCTCCATCACGCGCCTCGGTGAGCGGCGTAATTGGGTTTCGTGCTCATAACAACTCTGGAAGCGGCGTCCCATGGCGCACGATCATCACTGGGCGGCCTGAGGTCGTGCGGTACTCTTTCTTCGGATCGATCCCCAGGGCGGTGTAGAACGTCGCGGCGACATCATCGGGAGTGATCACCCGATCGAGCGGTTCTTCGCCGCGCGCGTCCGAGGCCCCGACGACCTGGCCGCCACGAATCCCGCCGCCCGCCAGCAGGCAGCAATTGGCACGAGGGTGATGATCCCGGCCGGCGCGCTCATTGATCCTCGGCGTCCGGCCAAACTCACCGGTGACGAAGACCACGGTGGAATCGAAGAGCCCCTTCGCCTTCAGCGCGGCGAACAAGGCGCTCAGCCCGGCATCGAGGGGAGGCAGCAAATTGTTTTTTAGCTGATTGAAGTTGTCGTAGTGGCTGTCCCAACTGACATGGTTGAGCGTGATGAACTTGACGCCGGCTTCGACGAGGCGGGCGGCGAGCAGGCAGCTTTGCGAAAACGAGTCGGGAGCAAAGAGGCCGGTGATCGAAGCCGGTTCCTTCGTGAGGTCGAAGGCGTCACGCGCCCGGTTGGAGCGGATCATCGAGAACGCCTTCTGCCCAAACTCATCCATGCCGGAGAGGACCCTGTCGTGGTTGGCGAAACTTCCGAACGCGGTGTCGAAGCGCTTGACGAGATTCTGCCGCCGGTCGATGTCCGCCAAAGTCACGCCATTCAACGCGAGTCCGTGGATCTGCATGGCCTGCCCAGGTTTGGGGGTGATGCCGGTTTCGAACGGCCCAAACTCCGCCCCCAGGAAGCCGGTCGGGGCCGTGCCTTGGCGCGGGACGGCGACGAATGAGGGAAGCTCGGGGATCTGGGGAAATTCCTTTGAGACCACGGCGCCATAGCTGGGGAAGGAAATGGATGGGAGCTGACGGTTGCCGGTGCCCATATAGGGTTGGGCGAGTTCGTGCGCCGCCAGGGTGTGACTGACTCCCCGCAGGAGCGCGAATCGATCGGCGCACTGCGCTAGCTTCGGCAGATGCTCACAGATCTGGAGACCCGGCACATTCGTCCCGATCGGCCGAAACTCCCCGCGGTGCGTATCGGGCGCATCCGGCTTCAGATCGAACGTGTCGAGATGACTGGCGCCGCCGCCAAGTCGCACGAAGATCGCCGATTTCGTTTTACCCGACGGCGTGACTCCGCCGGCCGCGGCATGGCTCAAGTATTCGGGCAGGCCAAAGCCGAAGCCGAAACCGCTGATGGTGCCGACGCGAAGGAAATCCCGCCGGGTGAAACCGTCACAGTAAGTGTGGATGGACATAATCTTGAATGGTTGAGGTGAGTTCGTGAGTTGATGGGTCGAGCGGTGATTTAGTGGTTCACCATGAATTCGCGCGTATTGAGCATCGTCCAGAGCAGGTCCCGAATTCCGTCGATGGGAGTTTCCGCCGCGGCCACTTCCTCCTTGGCGGCGGCGAACTCTTGGGCGGTGGGCGGCCGGCTCACGGTGCGCAGGAACACTTCGCGAATGGCC
>JBBRCX010000183.1:0-5271 GCA_038204465.1 Tepidisphaerales bacterium
GCCAATCCAGATCCTTCGAAACGCGGAGCGGTTGAACCGGATGTTCAATCTCATCATGGTGACCATCGCCGGCTGCTCGCTGATTGTCGGCGGCATCGGCATCATGAACATCATGCTCGCGACGGTAACCGAGCGCACGCGAGAGATCGGCATCCGCCGGGCGCTCGGCGCCAAGCGGCGGCACATCATGCTGCAGTTCCTGATTGAGACGACGGTGATCTCGCTCACCGGCGGGTTGATCGGCATCTGCGTGGGAGTTGGCGTCGCGACACTTCTGCCCGTCGCCGTGCGGTTCTTCACCGACCAGAACTACCCCACCCAGATCGTCACCTGGAGCGTCCTGGGATCATTCATCATCAGCGGGTTGATCGGCATTGGCTTCGGCCTGTACCCGGCGATTATCGCGGCGAGAATGAACCCGATCGAAGCACTCCGCCACGAATAGGGTCGCTCCCTTCGATCAAACTTGATTTGCAAGCGCTATCTCCCGCCACGTGGGCTCCCGCCTTCGAACACGTTCAGCAGCTCAGGCTTGCGAATCAGCGCAGCGCCAAGCACGGCCCCACCAAGATGCCCGGCCTCTCCACCTGCGTTACGACCGCTGGTCATGACGGTGTAGATGGAGATGCCCAGCAGCACCCATGCCAGAACTTTAAGCTTCATCGGGATCGGCGGGAACATGAGCATGACGCGCGCGTCCGGCGCCACTTTCGCCGCGGCGATGAGCACGCCAAAGATTCCCGCTGACGCGCCGACCAGCGGCGCGCGGGGGTCGTTGATCAGAATGTGCGCCGACAGCAACAGAAGGTACATCACTGCGCCGGCGATTCCGCACAGCACGTAAAATGCCAGGAAGCGCCGCGCGCCGAGGTATCGTTCAATCAGCGGCCCGAAGAAGTAGAGCGACAGCATGTTGAAAAAGATGTGCGCCACGTTGGCATGCAGGAATTGAAACGTGATGAACCGCCAGACCTGCAAGTGCCACACCGCCGTCGCCGCGGAGAAATAACCCCAAAGCGCCGGAACGCCCCTCAACACTTCATTCAAGACGAAGACCACCACATTGACGACGATGAGCCACGTCGCGACGGAGCCCATCTGCAGGCCTCCAACGCGGCCACTCGTCGGTCGCGGCTCATCGCGGAAGTAATCGCGATCGTAGATCCCCATTCGGTGACTGTAGATGCCTGGCCGATGCAGGACAACCAGCCTCGGCGGGCGTCCCCGACCTACAAGAGAGGTGTCAGATACTGAATCGACGCCTTGATGTCCTCCACCTGCTGCGGCCCGTGGATCTCGCGCTCGATGATGACCGCGCCGTTGAAGCCGCGGGATTTGAGGTCGCCGATCAGCTTCTTGAAGTCGACTTTGCCCTTGCCGATGGCGACCTCTGGGCCGAGCTCGCGGCCGTTGGTGGGGTAGAGGCCGTCCTTGGCGTGGATGCCAGCGACGTACTCGCCGAAGACATCCAGCGCGTCGACGGGGTTGGCCTTGCCGTACATGAGCAGGTTGGCGGGATCGAGGTTGATGCCGAGATTGTCGGCGCCGACGTCTTCGATCGTCCGCAAAAGCGCCGTCGGCGTCTCCTGGCCGGTTTCGAACCAGAAGCCCAGGCCAAGCTTGCCGCAATGGCCGGCCAGGTCCTTCAGCGCCGCGACGAGCGGGGGATATTTCTCGTCGTTGGGGTCCTCCGGGATGAAGCCGACATGCGTCGTGATCGACGGTGCGCCGATGCTCTTCGCGAACTGGGCGCCTTGCTTCAACTCCGCGACGCGCTGCTCGCGAAACTCCGGCGGCACGAGGCCGATCGTTGCCGGGCCGCGAATGAAGTTCCACTCGCTCGGGCCGGTATAGCCCGTCCAAACGCTGCTGATGGAGACGCCAAGCTTCGCGGATGCAGCGCGCACCTTTTCGGCGGTGTCCTTTCCCATGCTCTTCGGATTCCACACCGCGAGCTGCACGACGTTGAGCCCGACATCCGTTACCGAGCGAAACGCCTCGTCGACCTTTTCGCCGAGGCTCACGATCAGTCCCAGCTTCAGCTTCTCTGCCATTCTTTGTTGTTCCCTTCGTGAGTGGCCTGCAAAATAAACCCGTTGGAACCGAACGCAAGGGCCGCCAGTCGTGCTTTTGCCACTTCCAGCAGGGCATTTATAAGACGTTGCGCCCTCGCGAGATCTTCGATGCATCCAACGAGCCGTGGTAGACTCTGTCCGGCCTGAATCAGCGCGGGTAGGTGGGGGTGCATCGCCGCGTCTAAAACGGAGCTTACGTATGTTGGATGGTGCGGCACCTGAGGCGGAACTTTTGCGCAAGAACCGTCGCCGCAATCCGTCTGCGCCGCAGTCCGGGCGCGTCGAGCCGCTGGAGCCGCGCTGGCTGTTTTCCACCTACTACGTTTCAACGGCCGGACTCGATCAAAATCCCGGGACCCTCAGCCAGCCTTTTCATTCGATTCAGCGGGCCGCAAACCTGGCCCGTGCCGGGGACGTGGTGCTTGTCCGCGGCGGCGTGTATCACGAAACCGTAACGCCAACCAACTCCGGCACTGCGTCGGCGCGCATCACTTATAAACCTTACGGCAGCGAGACCGTCACCATCGACGGCGCCGACCCTGTTCGCGGCTGGACTCTCTCCTCGGGCTCAGTGTATCGGGCTTCTCAGGCATGGGACCTGGGCGATGGGAAGAACCAGCTCTTCGTCGACGGAAAGATGCTGAACGAGGCGCGATGGCCCAACACGAGTCTCGACGTCTCGCATCCGGCCCTCGCCTCCGCCGGCTCGATCTCGGCAAGCCTCGCCAGCGCCGGCCCGTCCACCGCGACGCTCAACGACCCGAAGCTCACCCAGCCGGCCGGATACTGGGTCGGCGCGTCGATCCATATCGCGCCAGGCCAAGCCTGGGTGGCGCAGACGGGGACGGTGACGAGCTCATCTCCTGGAAGCCTGACCTACAGCTACACTCAGATGGACAGGACGTACGAAGTGCCCAAGGGCGGGAACCGCTACTTCCTCGCGGGCAAGTTCCAGGCGCTGGACGCGCCGGCGGAGTGGTACCGCGATGCGGCGAGCAAAACCGTCCACCTCTGGACGAGCGGCGGCGACAGTCCCGCCGCGCACAGCGTCGAGGCCAAGGCCCGGCAATATGCCCTGGACCTGCGCGGCAAGTCGTATCTCGACATCCAGGGCTTCAGGATTTTCGCGGCCACGATCGTCACCGACGCCGGCTCGAGCAACCTCAGGCTCACCCGCCTCGACGCGCAGTACCTCTCGCACTTCACACTGCAGCCGGTCGGTTGGGACACTCCCGACGACTCTGGCATCTACCTCGCCGGGACCCGCAACGAGCTGCGCGACAGCACGATCGCGTACAGCGCCGGTCATGGGGTGATGCTCGACGGCTCCTCGCACACCATCGCCAACTGCACCATCCGCGACGTCGACTACAACGCTGCCAACGGCGCTGCGATCAACATCCAGGGCAGCGGTCACCTCATCACCAGCAACACGCTGTACAACTCCGGCCGCAACATCGTCCGCGCCAGCAGGCTCAGTGCGTGCCGCATCACTCACAATCTGATCCACGACGGCGGGCTGCAGACGACCGACGTGGGCGGGATCTACGCGTACAACACCGATGCGGGGAATACCGAGATCGCCTACAACCGCATTTACAACCTTCGCACCGGAGGCTTCGGCGGTGTGGGGCTGTTCCTCGATAACAATTCCTCGCATTACCTGCTGCATCACAACGTCGTCTGGAACACCAACACCGCGCTCAAGATGAACGACCCGAGCCGCTTCAACCAGGTGTACAACAACACCCTGGCCGGCGGCGGCACGAGCCTGGCGATCTACAACAATCGCGACATGACCGGGTCCGTCTTCAAGAACAATATCTTCACGGGGACCGCCATCTTCGGCGCCGGCGCCACGCGCTCGAATAACATTTACACCGGCACCGACCCGCGTTTCGCCAACGCCGCCGCGAACGATTACACCCTGCTCGCCGGCTCACCCGCGATCGATACCGGCACAGTCGTCGCGCCTTACACCGACGGGTACGCCGGCACGGCCCCGGACATCGGCGCTTACGAATCCGGGCGCGCGCCTTTCTACGTCGGCGCTACCGCGCCGCCGATCGCCGTCACGCGCAACGCGCGCCTCACCATTCAGGCCGAGAGCTATGATGCGCAGAACGGCGTGCTGAATGCCGGCCCGATCATCGGCAACACCGGCACGGGGGACTGGCTGAAATACGCGAGGGTCGACTTCGGCGCCGGCGTCACCAGTTTCCGCGCCCGCATTGCCCTGGCCAACGACTTCGCGGGCAAGCGCATTGAAGTCCGCACCGGGAGTCCCACCGGCGCGCTCGCCGGAACGCTCATCACCACCGGCACCGGCGGCTGGGCCACCTATCTCACCGAATCCGCGACCGTCTCCGGCTTAAGGGGCGTCCTCGATCTGTATCTCGTCTTCCAGGGCGGCGAGGGCGTGGCCAACGTTGACTCCTTCGTTTTCGCGTGAGGAACGTCTAAAAAACCCGTTTCCCAAGCCAAAAACCCATCCGCAACCCATCCGCAACCCATGCGATCCCCATCGCCGCACCATCGCCGCCCCATGCTGCGACCATCGCCACTCCATCCGATCCCCATGAAACTCCCACCGCCCAGCCGCCGCGCCCCCAAGGCGCTCCCGCCGCAGGCCCAACGCCTGACCACGCTCTACCAATCCGTCCCCACCCCGCCGCCGACATCATTCCAATTCGCAGCCGCAACGGGGGTACAATCCTTCATATAAATGACTCCGATCTAATGCGAACATACTCCGAACGCGAGGGCGGAATGACCAACAGCAAGCACGGCGGGATTGGATCGGCTACGTGAATCGCCCGCAGAGGGCGGAGGAGGAGAAGGCGGCGCGGCATTCGCTGCGGCACAGTCGCCGCTGGGCTCGCAGGGCTGGGTGAACCGGATGGAGAAGGCGCTGTCCCTGCCGCCGCTGCGCCCGCGCGGCCGCCCGAAGGGAACCGCGCCAAAGCCGAAGGCTTAATTGGACCCGTCCAGACCCGTTCCGTTTTTTGTTCCCAGACTATCATCCGCCGAATCACTTCAGTCTATCCTTTGCGAGAGATCTCTGTGGATCCTATCTTGGCATAGCAGCTCGCGCACGTCACTAGCGTTGCCAGCGGATAGATTCCGTCAGAAGCTGCTCAATTCTTGGGCCGTGGCCAGAGCAGGTCAGGAGGCGGAGGCTGCGGCGATCGGAGGG
>JBBRCX010000184.1:0-5215 GCA_038204465.1 Tepidisphaerales bacterium
GTGCGGTGACCATGCCACAGGTGCTGCTTCTGCCGCGTGCGTGGCAGCGCCGCGTCGCACACGCGCGTGAGCATCCCCTGGTACACCTCCAGCGGCAGCCGCGCCCGCGCCTGGCACCACGCCGACGCGCTGAAGCTCTCGCCGGCGAGGTGACGAACCTCGCTGCAGGGGGCGTTGCCGTGAATGATCTGCTGCACGAACAGCGCGACC
This sequence comes from Tepidisphaerales bacterium, assembly GCA_038204465.1. Classification (GTDB taxonomy): domain Bacteria; phylum Planctomycetota; class Phycisphaerae; order Tepidisphaerales; family Tepidisphaeraceae; genus JBBRCX01. The sequence continues at coordinate 211 of JBBRCX010000184.1, forward strand.
GTGACCGCGGGATCGAGTTGCCGCTGCCGCCAGTCATGGTGCAACTCGTCGCACAGCGCTTCGATCGCGGCGCGTTTGATCGCCTCCAGCGGGTCCCGCTTGATACGCGCCAGTGCGGCGGAGATACTGGCCATCCGTGGCCTCCTGTTGGTTGGTGACTAAAAGCACCACCATTCTGACAGGAGGCTGCGTCTTGCGCAAACGTTGTAAATGCAGTGATAGTGCGGAGTTGCGATTAACTTAATGCCATTAGTCCGGGAGCGGCTTATTGTCCTCCGGGAAAGTTGGTTTGCCTTCTGCACTGTTCCTCCGGGTCGGCGCTGCATACAGTCCGCGTCAACCGCTGCGGATCGCTCGTGACGTAGCGCGTGGTCCGCCGGGAAGAGTTTTCCATCAAGGAGATTCGCGATCGCGTTGAGCGACGCCAGGTCACAGACGCTCAGCGATGAGACCAGCGGCCAGCGCAAGGGGATCGTCGGGCTGGATAGGCGCGTAGAATGACGACATGAGCACCGACATGCAGGAACTCATTCATATCTGCGAACAACTGCCCGAAGGTGAGCGGGCAGAGGTGGCGGACTTTGCGAGGTTCCTTCTCGCCAGGCACGAGGATGAGGCGTGGGAGAAGACGATCGCCGACCCCAAGCCGCGGCCGAAGCTGGATGAGTTTGTCCGTGCGGCGCTGGCGGAGGGAAGTGAGACTCTGGACGTGGATCGGCTGTGATTTCGCGCGCCACACCGAGCTTTCGGCGGGCGCTGGCGTCGCTAAGCAACGGAGATCAGCAGGCGGCGCGGCGGGCTTACGGTTTGTTTGCGGCGAACCCCACCCATCCGTCGTTGCGGTTTAAGAAACTAGCCGGACATGACAATCTGGTCGGTGCGGGTGACGATCAGCGTGCGGGCGGTGGGAGCGCGGGACGGCGATATGATCGTGTGGGTGTGGATCGGATCGCACAACGAGTTCGACAGCCGGTTCGGTTAGATCAACTGTGGAAACTCCATTGACGCCGGAGTACGCCTACGGATGGGTCGCGTTGCAGATGGAGCTTACCGGTAACACACCCAGGGGGGTGTACCTCAAGTCCACTGTGCGCCCGGCTGCCGCTCGATACATTCCCCCATTGATACAGATCGCCCGCTGCGGATCGCCCGTGACGTCGCGCGCGGTCCGCCGGCGAAGAGTTTTCCATCAAGGAGAGTCGCGATGTACGACATGAAGAACCTGACGAAGTTCAAAACGCTCGCCGAGCTGGCCCCCGAGGCCTTCAAGGGGTTCGTGGCGTTCGACGAGGCGGCGTTCAAATACGGGGCGATCCCGCTCAAGTACAAAGAGCTGATGGCGGTCGCGGTGGCGCTGACGACGCAGTGCCCGTACTGCATCGAGATCCACTCCAAAAAGGCGAAGAAGGCGGGCGCGACCGAGCAGGAACTGGCCGAGACGACGCTGGTCGCGGCGGCGCTGCGGGCCGGCGGCGCGGTAACCCACGGCACGCACACGCTGGAATGATGGACCAGACTCGGTTGCCTGCCGTGGCAACCAAACGCGGACGCATCTCGTTTCTCGCCGCTCTTAAGCGTCTCGCACGCCATCTTCGCGATGTTAAGATAGCCCTCCGCAGCAGGAGGTTGTCTCATGGCCAAGGCAAGCGTCGATCCCGCCGAGCTTCGCCGCTTCGCGCAGGACTTGAATCGGTTCAACAACGAGCTGCAGACGCTGATCGCCGGCATCCACGGGAAGATGCGCATGTTGGAAGGCACGTGGCGCGATCAGGAACAGCGGAAGTTTTCTGAAGCGTTCGAGCAGACCGCCAAAGGGTTGGGCGGCTTCCTCGAAGCCTCCCAGCAGCACGTCAGCTTCCTGGCCAAGAAGGCGAGCCTCATCGAGGAATACCTGAAGCAACGGTGATGCTTCGCCGAGCAGCGGTAATGCTTCGCACAGCAGCGGTAACGCTTCGCCGACTCTGACGCCAACACGTGGGCAACGCAGCGGCATCGCGCGTACAATAGCGGCGTGAGCACCGGCGCGCGCGTTGACGATGTCGACTCCATCAAGCTGTTCCGCAGCGCCCTGATCAAGTTTGGCGAATCGGCGAACGTCGCGCTGGGGGACGCCGAGTCGGAGATGCAGCGGACGCTCGGCTGGCTCGAGCGCGACCAGCTTACCCATTGGACCAGCGAGACCCGCAAGCGCACCGAGGCCGTCGGACGGGCGCAGGAAGCGCGGCGGATGAAGAAGCTGTTCAAGACCCCGACCGGTCAGACACCCACCCCGGTCGAAGAGGAGAAGGCGCTGGCCGTCGCGATGCGGCGGCTCCAGGAGGCGCAGCAGAAGCTTCTCAACGTTCGCCGGTGGGCAGGCCGTCTGCAGAAAGAGATTCACGTGTACAAGGGCGGCGTGCAGCGCTTTGCGACGTCGCTGCAGTCAGACCTGCCCCGCGCCCTCAGTCGTCTCGACACCATGATCGCGGCGTTGGAGGAATACGTTTCGCTCGCGCCGCTGCGGATGGATGCGGTGGCCGGTTCTTCGTCGAATGCCGAGTCGATGGCCCGGCCCGATGCCGAGCCGCTTCAGCAAGCCGAAGGCGCTGCAAACGAAACGGGCGAGCAGGAGGGAGGGGCCTGATGGGCGTGCACGAGGGCCGCGGCCAGCTCAGTCGCGCGATCAAGGACCTGCTGCTGCGCTGGAATGAAGCCAAAGGCAGTTGGGACGATGTGGTCAGCAAGAACTTCGAGGACAATTTCCTGGTGCCGTTGGAAATGGAGCTCCGCAACGCGGCCGCCGCGATGGACCATGCGGGGCAGATCCTGCACCAGGTCCGCCGGGATTGTGAGTAACGCCGGATGACGGAATCCACTGGCTTACAGCAGCTCGATCCTTCAGGAAGCGGCACCCACCGCGACCTTCAGCGGGCGGCACTGCGCGATCTGCTTTTGCTGTCGACCGAAACCGCGCGGACCGATTCCGAGATCGAGCGCCAGCACCACGCGACCCGGGAAGAGGGCGACAAGCAACTGAAGCGCACGACCTGGGAGATCACCGGCCGGTTTGAAGCACGCAAGGGGGAGGTCCGCGAGAAATACGAGCAGCGGGTCGCCGAGATCGAAGCGAAATACCAGGCCGAAACGGCGGCGCTGAACGATGCGATACAGACGGCGCGGCAGCGCGTCGAGTTGGAAGCGGAGTCCATCGAGCACGACGTCACCAAAGAGGTGGACCACGCGGTCTGGCTGACCGAAAGCCTCTACGAGGTTGAGCTCAATCAAGCCAGGGAAGAGTCCAAACAGGCGCGCGAGGAGCTGCGCGGGCAGGTCGAGTCGCTGGATTCCGCGGAGCGCCGCGCCGCACAGTTGCTCGGCCGCTATCGGCGTGAGCTTCCGCCGGCCCAGCGTGCGCCGCAGGCCGCCGCAGAGGGCGGGGCGGCAGCGGCCGCGTCCGATTTTGCACAGTTGCGGGAATCGGTGGAGCGGCAACTTTCCCAGCTGAATGGCCTGAAGAGCCCGCGTCTGCTGGTCGGCGCCACGCCGTACGTGCTTGGAACGATCTGGTGCATCGCGGCCGTCTTCGTCACGTACATCGCGATGGGGGGCGGCAGCCCACGATGGGGCCTGCTGGGGGTCGCTGCCGTGGCGGCGCTGGCCGTGGCGGTAGCCCTTGGTCTCCTGCTGCGCTCGATCGCAAACGCGCGCCTGGCGGAGCTATCCGACTCACTCGCGCAGTCGCTGGCGGAGGCCCGCGCGGCGGGAAAGGGCCGCGAGGCGGAGATCGAACAACTCGAGCGGCAGAAGCGTGCCCGGGCAAAGCAAGAGCGCGAGCAGGAGGTCCAACGTGTTCGAAGCAAGGCGGAGCCGGTGCTCGCCAGGGCAGCCGGGGTGCGGCAGGCGTCTCTCCAGTCGGTCAATGCACAGGTCGAGGAGCGCGTCGCGGCGCGCGAAGCGGCGCGGGGCCGCGAGCGCGAAGAGATCGAGCAATGGCAGCGATCGAGCCTGCAGGACCTGCAGGAGCAGCAGGACCGGGAACTGCAGGCGGCCCGCGAACGGCACGAGCGTCAGCGCGGGAAGGGCGAAGACCACTACCGCCAGGGCCGCACCTCGCTGGAGCGCCGATGGGCCGAGCGGCTCACGCAGATCCAGGCGCCCATCGGGCCCGGCCGCGAGACCACCGGCCAAGTCGCGCAGGGGCGCGACGATCCGGACTGGAGCACCTGGTCGCCGCCCAAGACGTTCGCCAGCGCGGTGCGCTTCGGCGAGCTTCGCGTGGACCTGAAGCAGGTCGTCGACAGCGTGCCGGCCAACGGGCGTTTCCAGTTGCCATTGCCGCCGCCGTTCGCGGTGCCGACCGCGCTGGGCTTTCCGCAACAGGCGTCGCTGTTGATCCAGACGGACCGCGAAGGGCGCGCCGAGGCGCTGCAAACCCTGCAGATGGTCATGGCGCGATTGCTCACCTCCCTTCCCGCCGGCCGCGTGAACTTCACGATCATCGACCCCGTTGGACTCGGGCAGAACTTCGCCGGCTTTATGCATCTCGCCGACTACGACGAAGCCCTGGTCGGGCGGCGCATCTGGACCGACGCGGAGCAGATCCAGCAGCGGCTGGCCGACCTGACCGAGCACATGGAGACGGTCATCCAGAAGTACCTCCGCAACGAGTTCCAGACGATCGACGACTACAATGCGCAGGCAGGCGAGCTGGCCGAGCCGTACCGCTTTCTCGTCATCGCCGACTTCCCCGCGGGCTTTGAGAGCGAAGCGTTTCGGCGGCTCAACAGCATCGCCGCCAGCGGAGCACGCTGTGGCGTCTACACGCTGATCGTCCGCGATACGCGGCTCGCGCTACCGCAGGGATCCCAACTCGACGAGCTCGAAGCCAACAGCGTCAATATCGTGCGCGAAGACGGGCGATTCGTCTGGAAGGACGAAGTCTTCGCTCGCTTCCCGCTCACGCTCGATCCGCCGCCGTCTGAAGACCGGCTCACGCAGATCGTGCATGTGGTGGGGAAGCACGCCA
>JBBRCX010000185.1:0-5144 GCA_038204465.1 Tepidisphaerales bacterium
CGTTTTCGGGCGCGGGGTTCGATGCGATGCGGACGCCGGGGATTGCGGGTGAAGCAGGGCATCGGCTGGCCCGCACGCAGCACACGGACCCATCCCAGCACGTCCGCGAAGCTGATGCGATCCGCTTGCGTCTTCTGCCGCGCGGCCGCTTCGAGCATGAGCAGGCGGACCAGGTTGTACACCAACGCGAACGCCGCCAGTTCCTTGCGGACGCCATCGACGGTTTTGCACTTGAGCACCTCCAGGCCCATGGTGGTCTTGAGGTGCCGCAGGTTCACCTCCGCCTGCCAGCGACGCAGACGCAACTCGACGAGCTTCGCCGCCGGGTAGGTCCTCTCGTCCAGCAGCGTCGTCACCAGGGTCAGCTCGACCCAGGTATTGAGCTGCGGCCGATGCACGCGCCGGCGCAGCTCGCGCACCACGATCGATTCGGGCAGCGCCGCGTACTGCTCCTTGCTCATGTGCCGGGGCCGGGTCTGCGGCTTGAACCACTCCACCAGTTGATCGTCTTTCCCCAATGACTTGATCCAGCGCGAGCGGGGCAGGCCACGGCAGTCATCGTCCCCGTCGCACACGAATGGACGGTGCGGCGTGAAGTCGATGATCCGGCGCTGGTGAGCCGGCATCAGGCCGTGCAGATTCTCCTGCAAAAGCAGGGCGAAGTGCGCGTAGGAGCCGAAGGCGGTGTCGCCCAGCAGCAGATCGCCCTGGCGCAGGTGCGGGTGCATCTGCCCGACCTTCGCCAGGTCGTGGGTTCGCAGCGGCGACGCGATCGCCTCGATCAGCATTCCGGTGTTGACGTCGAACATCGCCAGGAGGTGGGCCACCGGAAAGCCGCAGCCCGCCTTCTGCCCCCCCGGCTGGCCGAACTCTTGCTGCAGCGCGGGCGTGTCCGGCATCGAGAACGTCGAGCCATCGACGACGAAGACCCGGTGCGTGAGGAACAGGTCACAAGCCTCCGACTCGCGCATCCCACGAACCGTGTCGCACAGCCGACGCGACAGCGTCTGCAACACCGCCAGCGGCAGCCGCATCCGCGCCTGGCAGTAGGCCTGGGCGCTGAACGCGCGCTCGCCCAGATGCCGGACCTGGGCGCAGGAACTGTTGCCGTTGATGATCTGCCGGATGAACAGCCCGACCGTCGTCGCCGGATCCAGGCATCGGTCTCTGAAACTCAACCCCGACTGCAGACAGACTTCCCGAATCGGAAGATGCTCCAACACCCGCGACGGATCGCGCTTGATCTGCTCGATGGCAAAAGCGATACTGGCCATCCGTGGCCTCCTGTTGAAAGGTGACTCAACACCTCACCATTCTCGCAGGAGGCCGCGTCTTGCGCGCCTTCTCACAACGCGCGCCGTGGCGCGGAGTTATGAACTAAGTTGATGGCATTAAGGAATGACCCCTTTGATTTACTCGGCCGAGAAAATGGCTGGAGTTGGTGAACCAGCCGCAAGCGGAGGCTGATGAGAAGCGGATCAAGGAGGCAATCGCGCGGAATCGGCCGGTGGGAAGCGATCCATGGATCAAACGAATGGCGGGGATGTTGGGTTTGGATTACACGCTGCGTGCCCGCGGGCGGCCGGTAGGGTGGCGGAAGTTAGCTGCAAAGGAAGCGGAAAGACAATAATGGTTCGCGTCACCTTTAATTGTTCCTGATCGAGGAAGCGAGGAAGATATATTGGACTGTCCTTCGGCCGGCCTTAGGACTGTGATATGGATGAACGAGTTGGCTGACAAGCGACAATCCATTGCGACGCCGACCTCCGGAGGAAAAAACCGGCTTGGAGCGCTCTCCCTCACATGTTTTCTATTGGAGCTTCTCGCGTTTCCTGTCGACGGCTGGGTGATGCACGTGCGGCCCACCATTCTCATGGGCGTGTTGGTTGCGGGCTTAGTGCTCGGTATTATCGGATACTACCGGGATAGACAAAAGGTGTTCAGCGTGCTGGGAATCATCGGAAATATCCTATTCGGTCTTTTCATGACGATGGGCTTGCTGTGCGCGTGGATGATTCACGGGGTGGATCACTAAGGGCGTCAACAATGCGATCGTTCGCCGGCGCTACGTAACTGTTTACCGTCGCGCTCATCCTGAGGCGAGGAAGCCGGGCTCTTCGCCGGCCCAGGCTTGCATCAGCAACGTCTTGAGCGTCGCCAGCACGTCGCGGCCGTGTTGCCGGGCGGTGCGCAGCAGCGACGCCAGCACCGCCCAGGCTTGGGCGCCTCGGGCGCTGCGCGAGCCCTCCGTGCGGATCGGGCCCGTGTACACCATCCGGGCCGATGATATACTCAGCATTGCCCATGAACCGCCTTCCCCGCATTCCGGTCGTCGTACGATAGGGTCCGTGTCGGACAATTGTCCGGCGGACCCCACCCCCGTAGTATCTCCGCTCCACCTTGAAAGTGCGTTTTTGTTCCGCGATACGTTTCGCGCGAACGGACTTGAAACCGATGAGCACCGAACTGCCCAGGACCTACGATCCCTCTTCCGTCGAGCCCGAGGCTTATCGGATCTGGCTGGAAGAGAAGTGCTTTCACGCCGACCCCTCGGCGCCGGGCGAGCCGTACACCATCGTCATCCCGCCGCCCAATGTTACCGGTGCGCTGCACCTCGGGCACGCGATCAACGCCACGCTTCAGGACATCCTGATCCGCCGGCACCGCATGCGCGGATTCAACACGTTGTGGGTCCCGGGAATCGATCACGCCGGGATCGCGACGCAGGCGGTCGTCGAGAAGCAGTTGAAGGAAAAAGAGAACCTGACCCGGCACGACGTCCGCCGCGAGGGGCTCGTCGAGCGCATCTGGGCCTGGAAGCAGCAGTACGCCGACCGCATCCTCGAGCAGCTCAAGCGGATGGGCAGCTCCTGCGACTGGGACCGCACGCGCTTCACGCTGGATGAGATGCTCGCCCGCGCCGTGCGCGAGACGTTCTTCAAGCTCTTTCGCGACGGGCTGGTTTACCGCGGCAAGCGGCTGGTGAACTGGGACGTCTTCCTCCAGACCAGCGTCAGCGACGATGAGATCTATCACGAGACCGTGAAGACGAGCCTGTGGCATCTTCGCTACCCGATCGTCGACGATGCCCGCGCCACGCACATGGTCGTGGCCACGACGCGTCCCGAGACGATGCTCGGCGATACCGCGGTCGCGGTGCATTCGCAGGACCCGCGGTGGAACTGGGCGATCGGCAAACAGGTGGAGCTTCCACTCACCGGCCGGCGGATTCCGATCATCGCCGACGACATCCTGGTCGATCCGAAGTTCGGCTCGGGCGTGGTGAAGGTGACTCCCGCCCACGATCCCAACGACTACGCCGTCTGGCAGCGCCACCAGGACCAGCCGGATGCGATCGACATCTTGAATATCCTCACGCCTGACGGCCGGATGAATGAAAATGCCGGCGCGTATGCCGGCCTGCGCCGAGACGCGGCGCGGAAGAAGGTGGTGGAAGACCTGACAGCGCAGGGCCTGCTGGAAAAAGAAGAGCCGTACGAAACGCAGGTCGGCCACAGCGACCGCAGCAAGACGCCGATCGAGCCGTACCTGTCCGATCAATGGTTCGTGAAGATGGCGCCGCTCGCCGAGCCGGCCCTCGAGGTGGTCCGCGAAAAGCTGATTCAGTTTGTGCCGGAGCGCTATGCGCAGACCTACCTGTCATGGCTGGGCGAGAAGCGCGACTGGCCGATCTCGCGGCAGCTGTGGTGGGGCCATCGGATTCCGGTGTGGAGCAAGAAAGGAACCGGCCACGAAAGCAAATCCGATCCCGCGCAGTCCAGCGAAGCGATCTGGTGGCAGCGGGAGAACGACAAGTGGACGGCGCGGGGCTGCGTTCACTGGATGCTGCAATCCGGTTCACATACTGGAGACGAGATGTTCGAGTTCATCTCCTACGTTTGCCCGCCGCCCGCGGCCGACCAGAATCTGATTAACGAGCTTGAAGCAGAAGGGTTTGTTCAGGATCCCGACGTTCTCGATACCTGGTTCTCCAGCGCGCTCTGGCCGCACAGCACCCTGGGCTGGCCCGAGGAGACGCCGGAGTTGAAGACGTACTACCCCACCAGCGTCCTCGTCACCAGCCGCGACATCATCACGCTCTGGGTCGCCCGCATGGTGATGATGGGCATCTACAACATGGGCCACGGCGAATTCCTCGCCGAGTCCACTGAAGAAGCGCACTCGAAGATCGCAAATCGCAAATCGCAAATTAAAACTGCGATTCCATTCCACGACGTCTACATCCACCCCACTATCCTCGATGGCAAGGGCGAGCGGATGAGCAAGTCGAAAGGGAACGGCGTCGATCCCGTGGACATCATCGAAACCCACGGCGCCGACGCGCTGCGCTTCACGCTGAGCAACATGGCCACCGAGACGCAGGACGTGCGGCTGCCGGTGAAAATGCTGCCGGATGGGCGCAACACCAGCGACAAGTTCGACCTCGGGCGTAACTTCTGCAACAAGCTGTGGAACGCCGCCCGATTTGCCCTGGGAAACCTGGAGTCGATCGCCGCCGAGCCTGTGGACGAGAGCAGATGGACGGTCGCGGATCGGTGGATCCTTTCGCGCCTGGCGCGCACCCTTGCCGAAGCCGACGCCGCACTTGGTTCATACCGTTTCGACACCTACGCGAAGGCGTGCTACGACTTCTTCTGGCGCGACCTGTGCGATTGGTACGTCGAGGCGGTCAAGCCGGCGCTGAAGGATCCGAACCGCGCCGCTCAGACCGCCAATGTCCTCGCGACGGCGCTCGATGCCACCTTGCGGCTGATGCATCCGGTGATCCCCTTCATCACCGAAACGATCTGGTGGCGGCTCAACGACATCCGCCCGGACCGAAGCATTCCCGGCAAGATCAGTGGTTCGACCAACAAGCGGCTGATTCTTTCTGCCTGGCCGACGGCGGACAAGTCGCTGATCGATGAAGAGGCGGAGTCCGTCTTCAGCCGGCTCCAGGAATTGATCGGCGCGATCCGCAACATCCGCAATGAATACAAGGTCAATCCGAAGAAAAGCGTGGCCGTGTCAATCGTCGCCCCGGCGGATGCCGCCCGGCAGATCGAAGCGAATCGAGCGCTGGTGGAGCTGCTTGCGGTCTGTTCGATCGGCGAGATCGGCGCGGCCTTGGAGGCCACGCCGGG
>JBBRCX010000186.1:0-5105 GCA_038204465.1 Tepidisphaerales bacterium
AGCGCTTTCGACGCTTCATCGAGGATGAAATCGCGCATGAAAAGCGACTGCGTGATATTATCGTCAGGGCAATCGGCGAGCCGAGAGACCGCAATCGGCGATAGTTTCATTATTGCGGGCGATTGTGCATGAGCGCCGAGCCCGAAGAACTGGATCTAGGGCGTCGCCAAGCGGCAAGGCAGCGGATTTTGATTCCGCCATGCGGAGGTTCGAATCCTCCCGCCCCAGCCACGAATCCTCCCGATATCGCCTCGTATTTTTGGTTTCCCTGCTGCACATAGGAATTCCGCTTATTGAAGCGATGCAGACGAGATATGCTCGCTGCGAGTTCTTCTCACTGTGACCCAAACCGGAAATGCAGCGAGTCGCTCACTTGATCACATCGTCATCGCATCGTCGGTTCACATGTGCGGCGCCAAATGCCTACATGCGGAACGGACAGCCCAGGTTTTCGTTTGTGGCCGAGCCCGTTGCAGGAAGGCATCAAAGGTGTAATATTCGCTGACCGAATTGATGTTTTTCAAACGGGATGCCCGGGCCGCCGCCGCTTGGTCGTGTCCAGTAGCCGTGATTGGCGGTCAGTGAACGGCAAGGAACTTGAGATTGAAGGCGCGTTCGACGAACCACAGCGCCGCTACCGCGACGATGGCCGAAGAGCCCCCCACCAGCACGAAGCTGCGATACAGCCAAGTTTGGCGCAGGAGATAGGCGAGCGGCAAGAACATGCCGACGATTGCGATCTGCCCCACTTCGACGCCCAAATTGAATCCAACCAACGCCACGTCGAGCACACCCCTCGGCAGCCCCAGATCGGTAAGGATGCTGGCAAAACCGAAGCCGTGAATCAGCCCAAAGCAGAAAGCCACCACCCAACGCCGGCCGCGGACGATTGGGAACAGGTTGTTGAGCGCCGCGAGCACCACCGTCAAGGCAATGGCTGATTCCGAAATGCGCGCCGGCAAGGTCACGACCTGCAACGTAGCGAGACTCAGAGTGATCGAGTGCGCGACCGTGAAAGCGGTGACGATCTTCAGCACGTCGATGAGGGCGGCGCGGAATCCCTCGCTTGGCACCCACCGCTTCTTGCCACGCACCACCACTGCCGGCAGCAGCAGTGACAGCAGGAACAAAATGTGGTCGTAACCCTTCCAGATGTGCTCCACGCCAGAAGCGAAAAAGTCCTGGAATTGTTGCCAAGGGCTCGGGCGGGACAGCTTGAAGGTCTGCTGGGCGGTCTCGGGACTAAAGATTGCAGTACGCGTCATGCCCCCCAGCTCCAGGCGCAGAAGCCCCTTGTGCTGGGGATCGATGTCGGAGAATAGGCGATAGGTCACCTTCAGGTCTTCGGGCGGACGCGGGCACCCCGCGGTGAAGCGCAGGACCGCGTAGGCGCCGTCGCTGTGGTTATCGATCAAGTGCGCGGTGACCGTCGTCGGGCAGCTGGCACCATCGGCGGCAATCGCCAGCCGGGCCATGGCGTACGCGTCGATCTCGTTGTGCTTGGCCTTGACCTCGCCCCAGGTGATCTCGCCGTTGCCGTCGGCGTCGAGGCCGATGGCAAAGTCGAGGTCGCGCAGGGCAATGTCCCACTGGCCGACCACGCGCTCGCCCTCCACCGAAAGAGCGAGATAACTATCGCTTGGCTTGTGGGCATGAGCGCTACCCGTCCACAGCGATAGCAGCAAGACCAGCGCGAAATGCCAAACTTTCACTCTGATGGAAATCCTGCGATGGCTTCGGCTTTCGCTCTGCACCAGCGGCCAGAGCGCAGCCCGCGCATTGCGGGACCCGGGCTGCGCTACCGGTTTCAGGGTCAAGGCACAAGCGGCCCGCAGGGATTGCCGCCCGGCCCAGTCTCACCGCAATCCACGTGGACGCGGTTCTTGCCGTCATACGGTGTGGGTAAGAACGGGAAGTTCTTAGCGATGCCGTTCGCCGTGATGTCCACGACCGTTCCCGGCGCCCCAACGAGGAAGTTGACGCCATCGCCGACCCGGTTTGCGATATAATTTTTCCCGCCGACCACGCGGATCGCAATGTCGGTGACGTCATCATTGGGGCGCCGACCATTTGGCCAGCCCGCCTTATCCGCGCTCAACGCGGCGCCCAGCCGGCTCTGTTTTTCAGGCGCGGTGGGCGGCACGCGCAAGTCGAGGCGCAATAGTTCCGAGCAGGGCTGGCCGCAATTGCTGCCGTTTAGGGCTTGGCCAGGGTATTTGAGCAGAATGCTCATCAGGTCGGTGCGATTAGCTGCTGGTGAACCATCGATCGGAACGATTGGCACACCGAAAACCAGGTTCAGCTCTGTGGCGACCACCGGATTCTTGTAAAACGATTGGAAATTCGCCTCGTCTTCCGGATCGGCGGCGTTCCATCTGTCCTTGAATGGAGTGGTGATGATCAGCTCATTGACCAACGGGTTCGCCATGCGCGACACCCGCACCCAACGCCCTTCCTCGGTGGCCGCCTCGCCGGGCTCACGCAGAACTCTCACCTTTTGCCGATCGTTCTCGGCGTACACCCCGATGACCGGATTCTTCGTAGTAGCGGCCGGCTTCCCGTCGCTGGTAATGCGGGTGATCGGGACCTCGATCGCGATGGTGCTGATGTTTGCCCCGCTGAAGCGGTTTACGCCGAACGGGTTAACCGTGTCGACGTCCTCGGCCGCGGTCAGCAGGGGCAGGCGGCGGCGCAAGTTCAACGTATCGAACACGGCGCCGAGATCGATGTAGAACGTCTCGGCGCGCTGCCCAGCGAACACGCGGATGCCAGTCGCCTTGTCGCTGTAGATGCCCTGCGCGGCCAAGGCAGGATAGTCGGGCATCGTAGCTGGACCTACATTGGACGGAACCGCAATCAGCTTGCGGCCGCTGAACAACTCGGTGTGGTTCCCATGGCGGACTTCGGTCACAGTATAGGTTTGGCGCCGGGTCAATCCTTCCGATCCGGGACCGTCGAGCTTTGTGATCCCCTGCAGCGGAATAGCAGGCGGAATGTGCGGGTTGCCGAGATACGGCAACGGCGAAGTCAGCCCGCCGGGGCCGCCGACCGGACGGTTCTCGGTCTTGAAGCGGAATTCGTAGACAATGTCGTCGGCACTGCCGTCCTGCGCGTTATCGATGTTGATGGTATACCGCACGTCGTCGGCGAAGTTGAAGTAATTTGGCCCGTCGCTCGGGTCCTGCCCGGGGTTCACATTCGTGATGAAGGTGACCTTCCTCTGGGCGGGCGGGCGCCCGAGGTTTGTCGCGTCGTAGCTGACAAAGGCGTAAACGTCGGTGTTATCGGCGGCAGGGTCCATGGCAATAAGGGGGGCTTCGCGATGGCTCGCCGCAAGCGCCGGGGCGGCCCAGCACGCCATCGAGCCCGCCAGCAGGGCAAGCGCCAGTTTTGATGCGTGTCTCATGTGCTATTTCCTCCTCTTCGAGCGAACTCCTCCTCCCCGCGAAAACATTTGCAGCCGAGAAGGGCTTGAAACGAGCGCAAGCTCACACTCACTTTTTAGGGATGTGATCTAGCCTCGCTCCAAGGATTAATCTCAAGTCGTCAGTTTGGTTGCAAAGTTTTCGTCAACAATCGATCGAGCTGGAAATCTTCGAGACCCGTCTCCTTCAGCCAGCCCCGCGCAGTCTCGACGCTGGCGGCATCATGAGCCGCGAGCGCGGATTCGAGCAGAATGCGAACATCCGCCAACTCCTTTTGGACCTGCCAATTTTCCTGCGCGAGCTTCAGTGCTGCCTTCGGATCGTTTAGCAAATGCAAGGTGAAGCGGGCCTCCTCCCGCAAATGCACCCGTTCCCCGCGTAGACGGCTGGCCTCGAAGCGGTCACGCAGCTGTTCCACCTGAGGCAAGAGCTCCTTTGAGTGCTCTGCTTTCAATGCTAGGGCGTAGCGCAGCAGCAGTGGGTCCGCGCGCGTCTTGTCCTGCAGCAGGGCGACCACTTCCTGGGGCTGGCCGTGGTCCAATTGGAAATCAGCGTAGGCGCCAAGCAGGTAACTGTCGGCATCAAGCGCGAGCGCTTCACGAAAATGGGCTTGCGCGTCCTCAGTGATGCCTGCCCGCGCCGCCATCTCGGCGAGGCTGGTCAGCACCCAGCTCCGGACTCCAGGTTCGACGTAAATCTGCCGATTGAGCGCTGCGCGCAGTTGGACATAGCTGTCGCGCAGCTTACCAGTTGCCCCCTTCACGCTCGTCAGGCATCCGATCCACACCAGTTCCTGCGTCAGGTTCTGTAAGGCGAGGCATTCTTCCCTGGCGGCACCGTAGTCGCCTTGCACCTGCAGCACCGTCGCCCGCGTCAGCCGCGCCTGGGCGTTGCGCGGATTGGCGACTAGCACGGCACCCAAATCCGCTAGGGCGGAGTCGAACTGGTGCACGCGCTGGCGCAACGTGGCGCGCAAAACCAGAATTTCCTGGGGTGGTTGCTTGAGGTCCCACCAGGGAGTGAGCGCGGCCTGAGCATAGCCGGCGTAACGCGGATCACCGGTAACCCGGCCCAACTCCAGGTAGGCGCGCGCCAGCCGCACCGCAAGCGGCAGATTGTCCGGTTCATTTTTTAGCCCATCGCGCAGGGCGCGCACCTCGCGCATGGCAGGGTCGTTGGGTCTAAACGGCAGGTGCTCCAGAACCTGATTGTAGGACTCCGGGATGAAGGGCGCGCCCGTCGCAGGCGTCACGGCGGCAACGAAGATGAAGACGGACGCACGAATAAGCTTACGATACAGCATGATCGACTCGATACCGCCCACCAGAACCTTTGCTAAACGGCAACTTGGAAAACGCGGAAAAGGTTCCGCTCCGTGCGACGCCTGGTCGCCAGCGATGGCCGGCCGGGCCGCCGGTCTTCGCGCTGGTTCGCCGCAGTGCGCCAGCGCGAAGTGCGCTTCGGCGCGCAAAGGCCGCCCCGTTCGCATAAGGCCCACCCCGGGGAGGCGTCTTGCATGTCGGCTTGTTGGCGCAAATGCGAAGTGCGGCCGTGTCCGCTATATGGTCCCTGTTGGAGGGAAAGCAGACTCTCAGCGAGCCACCTTCATCCCCCTTCTGTGAGCCGCACTCCCGCAGCCCGAGTCCTGCGCGATGGGCAAACGCGTGGAACGTCGCGTGC
>JBBRCX010000187.1:0-4908 GCA_038204465.1 Tepidisphaerales bacterium
CAAGAAGGCCGGCGGGCAGCGCGTCTACGTCGTCTTCAATCTTTCGGGCGGGCCGTTCATGGTGGTGCCGCTGGCGAAGGGCGCAGATGAGAAGTCGTTGACCAACCTGGTAAGGACAGGCAAAGCGGAGGCAGCGGCGCCGGCGACCCAGCCCGGACATCCAGCGCAGGGAGAGACCGCAGAGCGAGTCGGAGATGCCCTGGTCATGGCGCCGCTGCCGATGATTAAACGACTGCGCACCGCGCAGCCCGAGGATCGCCCGGAGTTGTCAAAGGCGTTTGAGGCGGCCGGCGACTCGCCGGTCTCGGTCGCGCTGATCCCGGGCGAAAGCGCGCGGAAGATGGCGGAGAACATGCTCCCGACGATGCAGAACAACGTGAGCGCGGACGAGATCCAGGGAATCACCAGAGGAATGAGCTTTGGTGCGCTGGCCGTGAAGCCGCCGCCGAAGGGAATGCTTCAACTCGGCCTGCAGTGCAAGGATGCTGAGTCGGCCAAGGCCATCGCAGCGACCCTGAGCAAGCAGTTGGCGGCCTTTAAGAATCAGGCGCGCATTCAGCACCTGTATGAAGACAAAGGCAAATTGGCCGATGCACTGGCGCCGAAAGTGGCGGGGGACAAGATCACCATGTCGCTCGACGCGGCGGCCATTGACCAACTCGCGCCGCCAATGTTCCGCGCGCTGTTGAGGGCACGCCTGCAGGCCAATCGCATCAAGTCGGCCAGCAATATCCGCCAGCTCCTGATGGGCTGCTTCATGGTCGCCAACGACAAGGGGCAATGGCCCGACGACCTCGCGACATTGAAGGGGCAGGATGTTCCCCTCGATGAGCTGATGGAAAACCCGGACCGAAGCGGGCGCAAGAACGGATACATCTATGTGAAGCCGGTGAAACAGCCGACCCAGGACATGGTCGTCATCTACGAAGACTATGACTCATGGGATGAGGGCATTAACATCGGCTTCGGCGACGGCCATGTTGAGTGGGTCACGGATGAGGCGACGTTCAAGAAGGCGCTGGAGGCCCCGAAATCAAAGCAGTGATGGGCAGCATGCCGCTTCGGTTTGCCGTGGACTTTCCATGGGCAAGGGGTACGATCGAAACCCCGTGGTTGGGGCATTGTTGCGGCGCCCCGGCCGGGCAGAAAGGGAAACCCATGTCGCTCAAATCGCTCATCGCTACCGGAACCAAGGTTTGGCTGGACTCGATTGACCCGGGCCTGTTGGACAAGAATGTTGCGCTCGGCATTACCGGGGCAACCTCCAATCCCATCATCATCGCCGACCTGATCAAGACCGGGCGTTTCGATGAGCAGATGGAGGCGTTCTTCGATCGTGGCCTGGACGATTCGCAGGTTGCCTGGGCGATGGTGGACGATCTCGTGAGCGATGCGCAGGAGAGGTTCATCCAGATCAATGACGACACCAACGGCAATAACGGGTACGTGAGCTTCGAAGTGGATCCGCTGCTGGAAGACAATGAGAACCCGATGGAGCACGCGGAGCGGGTCAAGCAATACGTCGCGCTCGCCAAGCACTGGGGCAAGGGCTACATGAACCGGATGATGAAGGTGCCCGCGACCGCGGCCGGGCTGGACTCGCTGGAAGAGATCGCGGCGGCGGGCGTAACGATCAACGTGACGCTGATTTTCTCCGAGCGGCAGTACAAGATCGCGCGCGATGCGATCTGGCGCGGCGCGCAGCGGCGGAAGAACGGGCTCAAACGCTTCAAGAGCGTCTACAGCATCTTCGTCTCACGAGTGGACGTGTACACCGAAAAGCATGTTCCGCAGCTCAGCAAGGAAGCCCAGGGGCAGGTGGGGATCGTGAACGTCAAGCGCCTGTGGCGATTGAACCAGGAGTTTTGGAAGGACAAGAACCTGCCGCTGCAGCAGGAGATCATCTTCGCCAGCACCGGCACCAAGAAGAAGGAAGATCCGGCGGATAAATACGTGGCAGCGCTGGCCGGCAGTGATATTCAAACGAACCCACCGGCGACCAACGAAGTCGTGGAGAAAATGAACAAGGCTTACACCCGGCAGATCGACAAGATGCCGCCGCAGGGCGTCCTGGACGAGATCGATCGGCTGGTGGACGTGAAGAAGATGGAGGAGAAGCTGATGGAGGAAGGAACCGCCAAGTTTGCCGATCCGCAGAAGGCGTTGCTGAAACTGATCGCGGAGAAGCGTTCGTCGCTGGTGGCGGCGAAGTGAAAAGCAATGGAGCGTGCTCCGGGCCGCTCTTGCCTGCTCCTCAGTACGTGCCACTTGGTCTCCTTCACAACCTGCACCTGCTTCCCATCTTCCAACTCAGGCCGATCGCGCGCTCCTGCGCGCCCTTCTCGCAGCGCGACGCAACCTGCGCAATCTGCCTGAAAACGTGGGCTTTCGCGGGCGAAGGCCGGGCTAATTTAGTTGACACTTCGTATGGGCTCGGTTACAAAAGAGGCGGATCGCATCCCGCTTTTCGGGTCTCTGGGGGGTTAACTCCAGTTGATCCGAACCTCGCTGTGGACGATGCGATTTAGCTGTATCGCTCTAGCGAGGTACGCGCGCTTAAAACCTGCTCTCCTCCATCGGACATCAGCCGCCTCGATCGCACCGAGCACTCGGTGTTAGTGACTGCCGTGTGCGGCTGACAAAGGATTGACCCCATGGCTCTGAACCGTCCGCGCCGTCCCTCGAAGCGCCGCGCAGTCCCTTCAAACAATAGAAATCATCTCCTGCGCGGAGCGATCGCCGAAACGTTGGAGCGTCGCTGCCTCCTGACGACGGTGCACGGCGGCGATATCTTCGACTTTCGGGACTCGAACGGGAACATCATCCGCGCTCAATTCCAGGGGAACATCACCGCGGAATTGATTGGGGCATCCAGCGCCCCGACGATCATCAACCTGCCCGGTCAGCTCAACGGGCAGGACGTTGATGGCGGCGTCTTCGCCAGCTCGGGCAATGATTTATTTGCGATCTATGTCTCGCAGTCGGACGCGAACGCCGCTATCGCGATCGCACCTATTCCCGCGGTCGGCTCAAGTGGCATGATGCCTTTCAGCGACAGCGCGGGATCCATCATTGCCACGGACATCAACGGCCAGCAACGAGCCATAAACTTCGACGCCAATACCGGGGCGGCTTACCTGGGCTCTCGTCCGGGCCGCATCCCTGTGCTGGATTTGCCGCGCGGGTCGGCGAACCTGGGCGTGCTTCCCTCCAGCTTCAATGCCATCGCGGCAGGGCTGATCGTCGCGCCGGGCAATGACCTGGGCAAGTTTCTGTTCGGCGGCACCATTACCGGCCGGGTGGACATCAGCGGTTCGATCAACCAGTTTTATGCCGGGCAGATCCTCACCGGCAGCGCGGGCGGCGAGAGGGTGGGGCAGGTGCAGCGCCCCGGCAACTTCCACGTTGGCGGCTCGATTCGCGATCTGATCACCGCCGGCGGTATCGGCACGGTCGGCTCAGGGAATACTTACCTGAGCGGCTTTGACATGACGACCGGCGGCGCGGTGGGAGAAATCCAGAGCCGCGGGGCTTTTCGCGGCAACGTTGACGCCACCAACAGCAGTTCGGCCCCGCAGTTGGTGGCCGACCAGCTGGAGACGGAGTCAAGCTCCGGTGGATTCGACCAGTTCCAGATCGGCGGTGAGCCGGCGAGCGACAACAACTTTGAAAAGCCGCAGTACCTGGGCTCCATCAACAGTCCGACCCTGGGCAACGGCGGCGTCGCGGTCGTGAACGGCGTGCTGGGCGGCAACCCCGACTTTTACGGCATCGCCCTGCTCGGCGGACAGACCGTCACCGTCCAGGTCACCTCGAATTCACCCGGCCTGGTGGATCTGGGAGTCCTTGACCCGGACAAACGGCTCATCGCGACTGATTACAACGACGTGTCTCTTCGCCGGACGCAGGAGAAACCCATCCAGTTCACCGCCGATCGGCCGGGCGTGTACCGCTTCGCCGTCGCGGCGGTTGGCGACACTGAATTCAAGGGGTCTTCGGCGGGCGGCACACCAACGAACGCCGGCGACATTCCTTACACGTTCACTGCCAAGGGCATCGGGAATATCGCGATCGGCGCGATCTCCGCCACCAGCATCGCCGACAATGCCAGCATCAGCGGCGTGGGCGCGGGCATCCACGTCGGCCTCGGCGACCTGGGTGCGCTCGTTACCACCGGCCAGTACTTTTCCGACATCGGTAATCATCGATCGATCGTGATCGACAATGGAAACATCCGTTCGATCGAGGCCGCTTCTATCGGGAAGCTGGACAAGCGCGGCGGTACCGACGGCAAGGGCGGGACCGGCGTCGATCCCTCGGCGGCTCCAGACCCGAATGCGCCAGCGGACCCGACGACTGACATTTTCATCACGGGTACATCAGACCCGGAGATCACGGTTCCAAACGGGAGCGTCGGTCTCGTCCGCGCCACGTCGGGCGACGTCTTCTTCAACTATGCAAGCCCGTCAAGCACCCCCGCCATCGGGGGCGACTATCAGCTCATTGACGCAAGCGTGAACTTCGCGGGCGTGCTCATTGCCAATAAGTCAATCGGAGTGATCCGCGCCGCGGAGATGACCATTCCCGTCAGCTTCTTCAGCGTTGACGCGGATAACAGCGGCGATGACGGGTTCATCGACTTGATCGACGTCAAGAATAGCCTGGGCACGCTCAACACCGGCGGACCGCCGATTACGACCGGGCTGCGCGGCAATGTGCGCTACATGAAAGTAGGCGGGTCGATTCACCGGGACCCGGCCTTCGGCGGCGGCACGCCGGAAACCGTTACGTTCGACATTGGCGCCACCGCAACGATCACCGATGACTCCGGCTCGATTGTTCGGCTGACACCCACTGGCGGACCTCTAGTGGACAATCCGAATTTCGATCCAAATGATCCCACCTCTC
>JBBRCX010000188.1:0-4703 GCA_038204465.1 Tepidisphaerales bacterium
CGGGGTTGTACCACTTGACCGTGCCGAGTTCCTCGACCACGGCTTGATCGGGCGGCGGCGGATATTGCTCAGGCCGAGCGCGCCGGGGCTGCTCTGAGAGCGCGGTGTTGGTGTCAACGCTCACAAGCTCGGTCACCTGCATGCCCTTCTGCCCTGGTCCGACGCGGACTTCAAGGGTGGCGCCCGGCGGCACGGTGCTGTTGCCGCTGCGCTCGACGACGCTCACATGCAGGAAGGCATCGCCGCCATCGCCGACCTGTACGAAGCCGAACCCTTTTTCGGGATTGTACCACTTGACCGTGGCCCGGACTGTCGGGCCGGCGGGCGATGCGTCAAGCCGGGGGCCGCTGTCGCGTGGCGCAAATCCCAAATCGCGCGGTGGTGCGGAGCTGTCATCGTCAAAGCCGCGTCGCCGGTGCTGACGGAATTCTCGATCCCTTGGCACGTACGCTCCTCGCTTGAATAGTGGTCGCCCTTGTACTGCGCGCCCGCACACCCGCACGTCAACGTCAAGCCCATCAGGGCAGGGCCAAAGCCTTCGGCCTCGCGGTTCGCCGCGCCGGTCGTCTCGGCAAGGGGCAAGACCAAAACCCGGAAAACGGCTCAACCACTCGCAAGACTACCCGCCAACAATCGTGGGATATCCTACCTGCTGTCTGGCAGGCGCGCATGCGTCGGCACGGACATTCTGTAGCTCGGCCACCGTCAGCACGCCCGCCGCGACGGCGCGCTCGGCCCACCGGCGGCCGGCGGCATGAAAAGTTGTGCGACAGCTAGAGCGGCAGAATACTTGCGGCGAGCCCGCCCGACGCGCGGTGACGTCGGATCAGGGCTGAGGTAGGAGCAAGATGACAGTTCCACCCTCTAAAACATGCCGGTGGTGCGGGCGCGCTTTCGTTTCCCGGAATTGCGGGACGGTCGCTCGCGCCCGCGCGTACCGTGCACCGAATCCAAGCCTTGCGCGCGTGCGTGCGCGTTGGTCACGGAATTCCGGAACAATCGCGTTGGAGGTATTGCTGTCCGCCGTTCGCGCGCGCGTACCGTGCACGAAAACTGAAGCGAGTTCGCGCGCGTGCGCGCACCGGGCTGGAATAATTCCGGAATGCGATTGCGCCATGGGAAGAAACTCCTGCCAGGGGGCACGGCCCGACTTGCGATGGAATGGCACTAACGGCACTTTGCCGTTCTACTTGCGCCTATTTAATTCCGGAACGATGGCGGCCCATTCGGAAACAATGCGGTTCAGGATCGAACTGGCGTCGCCGCCGGCGCGAGGCATCCGCAACTTCTCGATCACGGCAGCGGCGGTTTCCGACGGGTAATAATCGATGCGTCGTAGCCCTTTCCGGCGCTCGCGTTGCAGGCTCAGAATGCGTTGGCGCGCCAAGTCCGCCACTCAGCGTGGTCCTGATCGCTTATGACCGGCCCGCCGGGTAGCCACGCTCCGCGCACGCGTGAGGAACCGCCGCGGAAAAAAGCGTTTCTCAACCAGAAGATATTCGTATCACCGCCGCTCGTCGCGGAGGACTGGCCGCGCTTCTCGACCTCAAATCGGTCAGCCGGGCCGTTCGCGCCGGGCAGGAGATCGTCAGCGAAGGGAAACGCTGCAGCAGCATCTTCCTGATCACCGATGGGATCGCCATTCGCTACCGCATCCTGCGCGACGGGCAGCGGCAAATCCTCAACTTCCTGTTTCCGGGGGATTTCGCGGGCATCACCAACTGCCGCTTCGACATCGCCCTCTACTCGATCAAGACGCTGACGCAGGCGACGATTTCGCCAATACCGCTGCCCAGGCTCATTGGGCTTTTCGATACTAATCCGCAGCTGGCGGCGAAATTGTTCTGGGGGTTTGCTTGCGACGCGGCGATCTCCGCCGAGCATCTGATCACGGTCGGCAGGAAAACGGCACAGGAACGAGTGGCGCACCTCCTTCTGGAATTGCTGACCCGGCTGCAGACTGCGGCGCGGCAAACAGGGTGAGAGGCCGTCGATCTGGATGAGAAAGTGTCGCCGGATGCGTGACGGCAGGAGGGCGTAGCCCGACTGACGTTGCGAATCCAGCGAACGGCGCGACCCTGCAAGGGGCGCGTTGTCTGTCGGTCGCGGCCGACCGGATAGGAAGCGGGTTCTTCATACCGATGAGGAACCGCCCCTTGCCCGGTCGCCACATCACCGATTGCCAGATGAGGTTGTTCATGAGTTTCCGTCCGACGGAGCCGCCGGTCATTGCCGCGGCCAAAGCCGGGTTCAGCGCCGCCACCGCCTATCGCATCGAGCAGGACCCCCGGCTCCCTTCGCAAAGGAAAGCACCGCGCGAGCGCCGGCGGCGAGATCCGCTGGCGGCGGTTTGGGACAGCGAGGTGGTGCCGCTGCTCAAGAGCACCCCGGGCCTGCGACCGATCGCCATTTTCGATGAGATCCGGCGGCGCCATGCCGACATCGGCGCCGGCATCCGCCGCACGCTGGAGCGGCGCATCCGCACCCCGGCCTTCGCCGGGGCAGGCTTGTATGGGGCCGTTGGGTGTCAAGCCTTTTGTTCCTCGCTCCGCTTCCTCCTGTCGTCCTCTCGGGGTCGGCAGCCTGTCCACAGGCCGGCGCCGATCGACCGTCATGAGTCAGGCGGCGACGGCCTGTGGACAGGCCGAAGCTCGGTGTCGAACGATCCGAGGGGAGCTCGCCATCGGGCGCGGAACATCGCGCTACACCCTTGTATTCGGTAGGTCCGTCGAGGACCTGGACCATGATGCAGTGATACGCATCAGCGGCAAAGCTCCGGGGCGGCAGGCCCATTCTCTAGGACGGCGTGCAAGCCATGCCTGCCTCGGGTCACCGCCGCCTCGGATCGTTATGGGTAGCCACCCGTGAACGCGACGGGGCCCCCAATCTCGGTTTGTGGTCTCTTTCCGTCTGGCCTCTCACGCTGCCGGACGCAGGACGACGCCGTGCGGAACCTCGCCGGTGGTCACCAGCTGCCAAAGCGCGACGAGCAGCTTGCGCGCCAACGCGACGATCATCGTCTTGCGGGTGGCGCCGCGGGTGTCTGCTGTTCGCGCCCGGTACCATTGCGCGAGCGCGCTGTCCTTTTGGAACATCAGAAAGCGCCACGCCAGTTGGATCATACCGCGGCGCACGCGAGCATTGCCGGCCCTGGCCAACCCCTTCTCCCGACGACGCGCGCCGCTCTCGTCGGGCGATCCGGTGAGCCCGCCATACCGCGCCACAGCCCTGCGGTCGCGCAGGTTGCGCGACAGCACCTCCTGCACAAGCATGTCCGCGGTCTCGATGCCGACGCCGATAACCCGTGCCAGCAGCCGGACCATCGGATGGGCACCTTCGTCAGGGCCCTGCGCCAGCCGTTCGAGGCGCGCGGCTTCGATCTCGCCGATCTGATCGTTGATGAAGCGCAGCCGCGCCATGTCGCGCCGCACTTCGCCAAGCGTGTTCGGCGGCAGGGGCCTACCCTCGGGCGTGAGCAGCTGCTCCAGTCGCTCCGGCGCCTTGCGCAAGGTCGGCTTGAAGCCACGGATGCCCAAGCGCGCGAACGTGCTCTTCAGCCGGTTGCCGATGCGGGTGCGTTCACCGACCAGAGCTTCGCGCTCACGGCTCGGCCGCCTGGCGTCCTCCGCCTCAATGGTCGGGACCTGGGCCATGCTGCAGTGGTCCCGTTCGCCGCGCAGCCAGCCGAGAAAGGCGCGCTTCAACAGCGCGGTGTCGAGCCGGTCGGTCTTGGCCCGCCGATGCTCGCGCGATACGGCGATGCTGGTCGAGTGAATGACATGGGCTTCAACGCCGCGCGCCCGCAGCCAGCGGGCCAGCCAGAAGCCATCGCGACCCGCCTCGAAGGCAACCGCGATGCGGGCGATGGTGCGGCCGGCCTTCCTCGCCTCCTCGTGCCAACGATGCAGCACTCCAAGCAGCATCACCTCGTCCGGCTCGAGCTTCTTCGCGGGATGGCG
Organism: Tepidisphaerales bacterium; assembly: GCA_038204465.1. GTDB lineage: Bacteria > Planctomycetota > Phycisphaerae > Tepidisphaerales > Tepidisphaeraceae > JBBRCX01. The sequence continues at coordinate 3,960 of JBBRCX010000188.1, forward strand.
CTCAATCCCCGGCACGATCCCTGCGACGAGCCAGCTCGATTGGCTCATCTCGATGACTGCGATCAACGTGCTATCCTGATCCAGAGCGGCGAGCGATCTGCTCAAGTCATTCGGCTGCGGCATGGGGCACTCCGTCGGTTATCTTCACAGCGACGATTGTGCCTTCGCCTCGCCGCTCGCCCCATAGCATCTCTGGCGTCGCGGGGTTGGTTCGGATGTCGCCCTCACCCGAGCAACAAGAAGGCTTGGTTGATCAGCTCGACCGAGAAAAGCGCTCGGTCTCCTATGATGCGTACGATATTACGATTCGCCAGCTCGTGGATATGTCGTCGAGCAATGAAATAAATATTGCTCCCGACTATCAACGGCACTTTGTATGGAAAGACATCCGCGAGTCGGGACTAATCGAGTCAATATTCCTCGGGATTCCCATCCCTAGTCTATTTATGGCAACTAACAAAGATGGAAGTTGGGAAGTTGTTGATGGTGTGCAGCGATTAAGTACTCTTCTCCATTTTTGTGGCGACGAACGATTAATTAAAATGGTTGGTCGAAAGGGTCCTTTGAGGTTATCCAGTCTAGCTAAGCTACCCGCCTTCAATGGCCTTACCTTCAGTGATCTGCCGAGGTCTGTTCAGACTCAGTTTGTGCTGCGACCTCTTCGTGTAACTACCTTAAATGATAAAAGTGATTTAGAGATTCGCTATGAGTTGTTTGAGAGATTAAATACCGGCGGAGTCAATC
>JBBRCX010000189.1:0-4665 GCA_038204465.1 Tepidisphaerales bacterium
TGTTTGGGAAGAATCGGTTCGACCAGTTCCCACAGTTCGTCCGGCACCAGCGGCTTGCTCATCGTGTCCTCCTTGACAGCGATGGCCGGGATTCTGCCCGGAACATTCAGGCAACGCAAGGGCCAGTTTTAGAAGCTCTTAGATCGCCGTCGTTAACAGCGAGGATCTTCCCTGGCTTTGATGTATCCGCTTCTTGAAAATCCTCCGTGAAAGGATGATTTGAGTCATTCGGCGCATCAAACCCATTGTCGTTATTGCTGTCGACATTCAGGTCCCCCCATGGGACGTCGATCCGAGCATTAATGATCACGTCATCGAAGCCTTCGCCGGCATTGGAGTCAATATTGGAGCGCACCTTGACGGTACCAAGGTATGCTGACCCGTTGCCCGCAGGCGTCCACTTCAGTTCATTGAAGAGGTAAGCCTGATCGCCGAACGGATGAGTCTCCGGACCGTGCGCTGTTCCGTGGTAGGCCTCGCCAGTGTTCTGCAGGATGATGTTGCCGGTAACCGCCTTCAGTAACGCATCCTGGGGCGACGATGCCTGGACCCAGTTGCTGTCGACCTGCAGGTTGTTCTGCGCGTCTGTCTGATCGCCGCTCGGAGTCACGGTCAACGTTACCTTGTAAGGACGTTTTCCACCTGCCGGCGCAGGATTCGTGTCCGGAGGGCCTCCGGGGTAGCCCGGCGGCGGGCTGTCGGGGAAGCCGGGCGGCGGCGTGGGGCCTGGCGGAGGCGGATCGCCCGGGCCAGGAGGCGGCGGCGGAGGGGCCGGCGTTACGGTGGTGGCGGAAGCCTCATTGGTGTAGCCGGTCGGCCCGTCGTCGGTCACAGCGCGCACGCGGTAGTAATACGTGGCGCCGGCGGATAGCCCGCTGCTGTCGACGTACTGGGAAATGACGCCGTCGACGATATCGATCTGGGTGAATGGGCCCGCTTCGAATAGCGATCGCTCGATCTGGTTCTCCTGAACATTGGCATCGTTGTTAGACCAATTCAAGGTAATGGTGCCATCGTTATTGGCGGCAGCCGACAGTGCGCTGGGGTCCCCTGCTTCGGAGAAGGGCGTCCATGCATCCGCGGTCGCGAACGCTGATTCGCCAGAGTGGCTGAACGCCGAAAGGCGGTAGAAGTAGCGGGTGTCCGCCTTGAGTTGTGTATCGTCGAAACTCGTTGACTCGGGCGGAAGCTTGGCGATGAGCCCCCAGTTGCTGATACCGTCGAGGCTTCGGTACAAGCGGTATTCGTCTTTCGGAGCCAGGTTGTCGGTCCAGCTCAAATGAATCGTGCCGCCGGCCGTGCCCTGGGCGTTCAGGAGGGTGGGCGCATCGGGCGGGGTTCCGAGGGGGCGCAGCAGCGTCACCACGCATTGATTGGAGGGACGGGACTCGCTGCCTACCGAGTTCATCACCGTTACGAAGTAGTAATATGTTCCCGGCTGTAACCCGTAGTCCTCATACGAAAGCCCCTGCAGCGCTGCGGGCGTGATCAATGTGGTCGGCGAGGGACTAGAACCGCTACCGACGCTGCGATAAAGACGGTAGGTCTTATCATCTCCCCCGGAAAACCAACTCAGCATAACCGAGCCGATTCCGCTCTCTGCGGCGGATAAGCGGGTAGTTGCAAGCGCCCTGACGTTGATGCGCGCCTCATCCGCTGCGACAAAATTCGTGCCCCCGTCGGGATCGACCTGAATGGTGATGGTGCGACTCGCATCCGTAGTCGTCGGCCTGATTGCCTCCACCCACAAGGTGATGATTCGATGCGAACTTGTGAAGCCCAGCGCACTGGCGTTGTAGGTCAGTGGCGCGACATAGTCGGTGTTGGCATTGCGCGGGTGATTGCCGTTGAACTTCCAGAGGCGCAGATCGCCGGTTGGTACATCGTACGTTCCGTCCGAGAGTGAGATTCCGCCCGGATCTGAGGCGCTGTAGTCAAGCCGAAGGCGCGCCGCGGTCGTCTGAATAGGCGTAGGCAATTCGATTACGACCGGAACGAAGCGTTCCCCAAGTGTAGTGGCGTCGGTCGATCCACCAGCGGTATCGGGCACCTGGTCGCGGTTAAATCCATCCGCGAAGTCAGGGATGCCGTCTTGGTCGTCGTCGTTGTCATTGACGGTCAGTGCCTTGCCCGCGGAGCTCGGATCCTCCTCTAGAGCACCTTCGACCTGGTTGCGATCAGGGCTGCCAAAGCTATTATTGTTGTCGCTGTCGACATCGGCATCGAGGGCGATCACGGTGACCTTCACCTGGTCCGGAAGAACGTTCGACGATCCATTGGGCTGAAACTTCGCTAACAAGGTAATGTCATTGATCCCGGCACTTGTGACGATGCCCTCGATATAGAACTGCATCGCGCCCGCGGAGGGGTTGATGGCCGTGGGGGCATTGCTCTGGATCTGCGTGAACACGCCGTTGGCGTCCGGCACGGCGTTCCAGATCTTGATCTTATTGTTGAAAACAAGGGTCAGTGCGCCGCTGGTCGTCTGTCCGTTGACGGAAATGCTGAACGCTCGCAGCTCCTGATCGCCGGCGATGATTCGGTCGCCCAGCGGACCGGCGGCGGCATTCAGGTTTGCCCTGAAATCCTCCAACGGAGCGCCGTTGGCGTCCTGATTGTTCTCCTTGTGGTCGGAATTAAGGGGTACGTATATTCCGGTCGCCTTCTGCGCGGCCGTTGCGCCACTGACGGAAAGCACCGTTTGCGGAGCGTGGAGGCGGACGGTCCTCATCACCTCATTGCTTCCGAGCGTTCCGTTGCCGTCGGCGTCATAACCTGCTTTTAGTTGCGCTCCGATGCCAACCGCGAGGGCAGTCGAGGAGGCGCTTTGGAAGTTGCCGTTCGCCAATTGCTGCCCCTGCTTCGCGAGGGTCCAGAGCATTTGAGAGCCGGCCGTCGTCTCGCCCGCAATGTCGAGATTGGAGATATTGTTTGCCCCTTGCGAGAGGTACAGGTCGCCGAGATTCGTTTCCCCAGAGAGGGTCACGCTGTTGTTGGTGAGGTTGTGATCGGCGGCCGTGACCGACAGTGAAGGCAGGTTGGGCTGAACAGAAGCAGAAACCTTCCAGAAGAAGTCGTCGAAGTCATCGTCAAAGGGGTGCAGCGGGCCACCGCCTTCGCCGTAGGTGTCTTCCAGGACGATCACCTTGTCACTGGCGGAGAGGCCGAAGTTGAGAAGGTCGTTTCCGTCTGCCCCCGGCGCGGCCTGAATCTCCGCGACGGTTCCGACTTTCCAGGCGCCGGCATATGCCGCGTCGTGCGAGAGCGTGTACTTTCGCTCGAGTCGCCGTGACCCGTCGGCAGTTGAAACACCGATCTCCGCGGTGCCGGTGAACGCCTGCCACACAGCATCCTGCCAACTGTTCGCGTAAGTCAGTTGATTGGTGCGGGCGAGCGCGTCGTCACCGGTGTCGAGAAACGATGCAGCCGTTTCTGCCTTCTGACCCGCCCGACCGTTGCTGGGAGACGTGAAGGCGACGTTGTACCAACTCATGGACGAGGCTGCGGCGGTGGTGGCGACGCCGGTTGCTGATTCGACACCGCCCGATGCATCCAGGGCGCTCACGCGCAGGGTGTACGTGGTAGCAGGATCTAATTCGGTGAGCAGCGCAGCGCTGGAGTCGGGACCGGTGGTAGCCACTTCCGCGAACTCGTCGCTACCCGCGGGGGCAACTTCGACCTGATAGCCGCTCTCCGATGCCGATTGATCGACCCAGTTCACGCGCAGCTTATCGTCGCCAATCACATCCGCCTCGACGCGGGTCGGCGGCGCCAGCGCCGGCCCCACGGCCACCTGCAGCACATCGCGGACCAGGAACGGGTCGGTGCGCGCACGGTTCGTGGCGCTGGCCTTAACAAATACCGTGGGGAACCCCGCCGCGAACGTGTGCTGCGTGGAAGAGGGGCCGCCGTTCAGGGTCTGGGTCTGTCCGTCGCCCCAATCGATGTCCCAATGCTGCGCTGGGTCTCCCGGATCGCTGTATGAAAGATTGAGTGTGTACGGCGTTCCCTGCACCGACGACGAGGGCCCGCTGATCGCGAGCGTCGGCGCGACGTCATCGATCAGCACCGCGTTGCCGGGGTGATAGCTGGCGGCGGCGAAGTTGTAGTTGACGGCGGCGAAGTCGCCGTTGGCGAAGCCTACGACGACGATGCGGCCGTCGGGGCGGATGACGATGCCGCGGGCCTCGGCGTTGACGCCGATGCCGGTGGTGAGCTTGCCGCCGGTGCCGAAGAGGGTGTCGAGTGCGCCGCCGGCGGTGAGGCGGGCGACGGCGAAGTTGCGGGCGCTGGTGTTGGTGTAGGTGTAGCCGGCGAGATAGATCTTGCCATCGGACTGCACGCCCAGGGAGAGGCCCTGATCGGTGCCGCCGAAGTCGATTGTGGTCTTGCCGCTGGTGCCGAAGGTGGTGTCGAGCGCGCCGTTGGAGGCGAGGTAGCGGGCGACGGCGAAGTTGCCGCCGGTGGCGGCGCCGGTGGAGCCGCCGACGAGGATGTAGTTGGTGCTGCCGACGGTTTGGAGGCCCAGGGCGTAGCCGGCGTCGGTGGCGCCGAAGTCGGTGGTGAGCTTGCCGCTGGTACCGAAGGTGGAGTCGAGCGAGCCGTCGCTGCTGGAGTAGCGGGCGAGGGCGAAGTTGCCGGCGCTGGAGCCGGCGACCAGGATGT
>JBBRCX010000190.1:0-4662 GCA_038204465.1 Tepidisphaerales bacterium
CTGCCGCCTTATCGAATCGTCGGCTCGAACTCAGAGTCTGCCGGTCGCGTTCCTGACACGGCTGATATGGCAGGAAAGCAGCTTTCGACCCAACACGATCAGTCCAGCCGGCGCGCAAGGCATTGCGCAATTCATGCCGAAGACGGCTGATGAGCGTGGCGTTGCCAATCCGTTCGATCCCGAAGAAGCTATACCGAAATCCGCCGACCTTCTCGCCGACCTCAAGCAGCGTTTCGGCAATCTTGGACTGGCCGCCGCCGCCTAATTTTTCACGGTGAAGTCGGTGCGCCAAAGTACTGAAATGCTAGTTTGGCAGCTCTGCACGCTCTGTCGATGGCGCCCGTGTCGTGGTCGATCCGCGACAGCGCCGTCTTAAAAGTTCCCCAAAGGTCGGCGCCTTCGCCATGTCGAAGAAACCGTGTGGCGCTCCGTACCTGCGTCTCTTCGCTCCGCTCAACGATTTGCAGGATCAGCCGGGCTCCCAACCTGCTCCCTTCCAAGACGTAGCTCCAGCCCAGCAGGGTGCCGGCGTCTGGCTCGATCGCGCAGGGACGCGGCGGCCCCGGGCTCACCCCCAACGCCAGGAGGTCGTCCGCGAGGGCGAACCGGCGTTGCCGCAGCTCCCAATCCGGCAACAGCCGATGGATGCCTGCTTCGCTCAAGGCCGGCTCGACCGTGGCGCAGCACCAATTCATCAGCAGATAGCGCACGTACCCCAGGCGGGACGCCAGGCTCGACACATCGAGGCGAGCGTCCAGGCGGTCGTGCAGCGCCTTGGTATCCTCGCGAAGACCTGCATGCGCGCAGCCACGCAACGCACCTCTTGATGAAGCGGACCCGCCGGGCCTGGGCGGGGGAAGGCTAAGCTCCATGGTCGCCCCCGGCCGCTGTTCCCTGTTCGGGCAGCAACTGAATCAAGATCTCGGTCAGCGCGGCACGATGATAGGGCTTTGAGAGGACCGGCACATCCATCACTATATCCGCCATCGCGAGGGCCTCGCCGTAGCCGGTTCCGAACGCGAAAGGAATCTTGGCGATCTGGAGCGCCCGGGCGATCGGCAGACTGGTTTCGTCCCCCAGGTTCACATCGAGGAGAGCGAAACTGAAGGGGCGCTCCGCAATTGCCGCCAGCGCCTCCGCTACCGATCTGACGACTTCGATCGTGGTCGCCCCCAGCGCGCGCAGCATGTCCTCTACGTCGAGGGCAATGAAGAGATTGTCTTCGACCACGAGGGACGCGTTCAGAAGATTCGCCAATGCAGTCTGGTCGATATCCGCTTCGCGGCTGTGACGCGGGACAGCGTCCGTTGCAGGCGCATAAGCCGCTTCCGCGACAGCGGCCGGGAGAACCAGATCGAGCACAAATCCGGTCGGCAGGTATTTTGCGCTGCTGGTGCCGTTCACTTCGAACGGAACGGCCTGTTCCAGGATCGTGGTGCCGAAGCCGCGTCGGGTCGGGGGCGTGACCCGGGGGCCGCCGGTTTCGCGCCATGACACCGAAACGCTACCGATTTCGTCCACGGCGCTCGCGATCGTGACTTGGCCGTTGGGAATCCCGAGGGCGCCATATTTTCGCGCGTTGGTCACAAGCTCGTGGACAACCAGCGCCATTGTGGAGAATGCTTTGGGCACCAGAATGACGTCCGGGCCGAGCAGGATGAGGCGCCCCTTTGCCTGAATGTAGGTGTCGACCTCGGTCCGCAGCAGATCATGCAACGATGCCGCCTCAAAGTTGGTGGCAGTGAGGAGATCGTGTGCCCTTGCTAAGGACCTAATCCGATCGTCGAGCCCGTCCACGAACACCCGCAGATCACCGGCCGACGCGGCTGTCTGGGTGATCAGCCCGCGGACCAGGCCAAGAATGTTCCGCACCCGGTGGTTCAATTCGGCGATCAGAACTTCCTTGCGCTGCGCGGCGCCGGTTCGGTCGGCTTGAGCGTAGTCCGCCATGCGCAGCAGCAGTTCGACCAACGTGACGCGCAAGGCTTCCGCGGCGCGCAGCTCGCCTTTGGCCCAGCGCGCCGATTGGTTCCGCACGAGCTCCTGCCACGCTTCGAAGCTTTTCCGCGGCGTGAGCCGAACCCCGTGGGGGCCCACCGCCTCCACCTTGGCGGGCTCCCCGGCCCAGGTGATGGTCTCGGCGATTTCCCGTCGGAAGAAGATCAGGTAATCGCGCGGTGTCCGCAAAATCGGTATGGAAAGGATTCCGGCGGCGCGAACCACGTAATCTGCGGCCGGCGGGAACACCTCGCTGAGGCGGTGCGTGGAAAATACCCCGCCGGCCGCGGTCTTGTTCAAAAAACTCACCAGTTGGAGAAATTCTGCGCGGGTGGGGGTGAGGCCGTTCAGGCTGACTTCGCCAGCGTGGTAGACGCCGATGCCGTCGGATGCGATATAGTCGGAACTGCTGGCGAGAAATTCCGGCACATCTCTCAGGGTTCCCTCGGGATCCGCGAACGCGGCGGCGATCCGATCATGCATAGCGCGGGCGCGGGTCTCATAGGCGGCTTCGTCCGCGCGCTGCCGCACCTCCAGGAGATAGGAAAACATCTGCCCGAACAGCTCGGCGGCCGAGCGCTTCTCAAAACCGACGTGCCGAGGAGCGCCGTGGTGGCAGGCGATCAGGCCCCACAGCCTGCCTGCCTGCAAGATCGAGATGGACATGGAGGACTGCACGCCCATGTTCCGCAGATACTCGATGTGGATTGGCGACACGCTGCGCAGGATGCTCATGGACAGATCGAGCGCAACGCCTTCGGGCGACAGCACCGGACTGACACGCACCGGAACCGCATCGACGTCGCAGATGATGCGGATGAAATTGCGCTCGTACAACGCGCGCGCCTGCGCCGGAATGTCGGACGCCGGATAGTGCAGGCCGAGATAGGGAGACAGCCCGCTTTGGGCGGATTCCGCCACGACCTCGCCGGCGCCGTCATCATCGAACCGGTAGACCATAACGCGGTCGTATCCCGTCAGGGCCCGAACTTGCCGCGCCACCTCCCGGTATAGGGCCTGCGGTGACTGGTGGGCCTCCACGCGGGCGAGCATCGATCGCAAGCTCCCCAGAGAAGCGCCGGAGCCTTCATGCGTCGTCTCGAACTCCAAGACGATCTCGTTGCCGGCGCGATGGACCGCGACATCGAACAGAGTTTCGTTCGGCCCGCAGCGCCGTCCGAACAGGCGCTCGACGATGCCCGGCCCAGCGGTGATTTGCAGGCGTCCGCGAATGTCGTGCAGCAGCTCGGAGGGCATGTGGGCCGATAGCCTTTGACCGACGATCTGCTCGTGCCGGACGCCCAGGTAGGACTGGATATTCTCCGACGCCCTCACCACGATCCAGTCGGCAGTCACGGACAGGAGAAAGCCGAACGGCTGGATCGCGGAGACGAGATGGATCGGTTCGCTCTCGCAGGAGGTCAAGGGGGACGGCTCGGATGCATTCAACCGCTCCATACCGCAAACTCCACACAAATATTGCTGCAATTTCTTGAAAATTGCTGCCGCGCGTTATACCTTGCAGGCCCCGCTACTTCAAGGGGAGAGCGCTAACACAATGCATGTCCGGCTGTCGCACAGCCGCTATTTGCATGGCCGTTGGAGTTGGTGCATTTTTTGGACTTAGTGAGCTTTTTTGGCGGTGATATGCCCCTTCGAGCAAGCAATATTGAGGACCAGGAGCGGTTGCTCGCACTGAGGTTTCGGGAAAGCGCCACGCCGCCCGAGGGCCCTCTGGCGTTTTCTTGGAAAGGCCTTTCCGCGCAGCATGTTGATGTTATCGGGCCGACCGAGTTCTCTTTCCAATGGAGCGGAACCACCCACTATCTGGCGCTTCACAATATACGCAAGCTCGAAGGCGAGACCGTGGTCGACGGGCTGTCGGCGGTTCGCACGCTGGATGTACGCGACCGCATGACGTTTGTTCCGAGCGGCTGTGGCGTCTCCGATTGGACGCGCTTATCTGGCCGCGCCAATGCGTTCACGGCGCTCTACTACGATCCGAAGATGATTCCGGAGGAATTGGACCGCGTTCCTCGACCGACAACGCCCGCCCCCTGGTCTATTTCGAGGATCCCGGTCTGCGATCGACGCTCGCCAAGATTCAAGCGTTGTTGAAGGACCCGCCGAACGCCGATACCTTGTACGCTGAAACGCTTGGCCTGCTGGCCGCGCTCGAAATCGACCGTCTTCAGAGGGTCGGAACATTAAGGGCTCCAGAAAGTGGCCGGCTGTCGGTCGCCCAGGAACGACTTGTGGGAGAGTACATTTCGGAAAACCTTCACATGAACATCTCGCTGAGCGACCTTGCCGCCCTCGTGCAGTTGAGCCGCTTCCATTTCACCCGCTCATTCAAGAAGACAATGGGCATGCCGCTTCATCAATTCATTCTTCATTGCCGAGTTGACCGCGCGAAGGTGATGCTTCGCAAAAACGATACGTCCATCCGCGAGACGGCTCAAATCACGGGCATCCGGACCAAGATCAATGGCCGTCGCGATGGCGGCAGGAGCGGCGGTATCTGCTTCGGCGTGGGATCGCTCGCCCATCTGCTCAAGAACCGGTTCTACCTCGGCGAGGTCACCTATCGGGGTGAAGTGCATCGCGGCGAGCAAGAGCCGATCCTCGGCCGCGACCTGTTCGAGGCCGTGCAGGCGAAGCGCG
>JBBRCX010000191.1:0-4638 GCA_038204465.1 Tepidisphaerales bacterium
GCGATCACAAGCGTCCGAAATAGCGCGGCGCCGACCTGCGCAATGGCCTGCCCAATGGTCTCGAACGCGCGAACAGCAATCTCCTCTTCCTCGACGCAGCGCCCGACCAGGCTGCTCGCTCATGTGATCGCCGCCTCGCGAACCGCCTCCTCCAGCTGCCGGCCAAACTCACGCGCGCTCCATAGCGATCGCCCGACCGTCCAGTTCCGGTCGATGTGCCGGGGATCATCCGGTTCAATGTCCGCCAGCAGGATATCCTCCACGTGTCGGCGCGAGCGCACGAGCATTTCCCCGCTGGGATCGACGACATAGCTGTCCCCATAACCGACGCCTTCATAGCCGAGAACACTCTGTTCCTTCCCGATCGTGACGTTGTTCCCGCGCACGAAGAAGACGCCGTTCTCCACCGCGCGGGCGATATGGTCCGCCCGCACCTTGATGAAGTGACAGATCAGGTCCGCGGCCCCGATGTAGTTGTAGTGCGGCGAAAAGATAATCCGCGCCCCCTTGATCGCCAGGATCCGCGCCGGCTCGATGTAGCCGCCGTCAGAGCAGATCACGACTCCGAACTTCACCCGGCCGTCGCTTCGCGTCTCGCGCTCGAAGATGGGAAACTCGCGCCCCTGCTTGTGGAACGGCATGTACGCCGAGCACTTGCTGTACGTGCCAAGGAGCTTCCCCCGATGGGCAATCAGCGCCGTGTTGTAGAGGTCCTCCCCGCGCCGCTCGTTGAAGCCGACAATGACCGTCGGATCAAACCTGCTTGTCTCCTCCAGCACGCCCGCCATCTGCCGCGACTCGACCGAAAAAGCATGCGCTCTCGCGCGCTCCGCATCGTCCTGATAACCCGTGAGGAAACATTCCGGAAACGACACGATCTCCGCCCCCTCTCCCTGCGCCCTCTCCAACCCCCCGATCATCTTCGCCAGGTTCGCATCAAGATCCCCGCTCCTGGCTTCGAACTGGCAATGGGCGATGCGCATGTCAGCGGCTCCGGGAGGTAAGTGCGGGATATCAGCGCAAATCCGTCACGGCGATCGTCGAAGTTCCAGAAGGGGGAGCATGCAGATCAGCGCTGCGCGGGTCAGGGCACGCTTCCGTCGCGTTAACCCCACTCAATGTAGCGGAAGGATCACTCCAGAACCACGTCAGGCTGGCGGGGGCCCGCGAGGTTGGAAGCCGACTTCTGAATCCGCAGCGAAAGCGCCTGTCTTCGCCGCCATATCAAGTAAAGCGCATGCGAGAACTGGCGTCTACGGCGACGTTTGGTTATTCTAATGCATATGCACCGGAAAATGGTGGCATCGATCCAGCTATCCAGCTTTGGGGTCGCTAGATCATCCGCGCGTTCAGTCGCCTATTAACAAGATTAAAGGACCACAGACTCTCATGGTAACGGACGATTTCTCCCAGGCGCTCAGTGCACTTCTTCATTGCGAACATGCCGACAACGGCATTGAGCCGAAGAATGCGCTGTTAATGTATGCTGGTATGAGGGTAATCATGTCCGCCATAGAGGCCGGAATAGGGTGGCAGGAATGCAATGACGTCTTCTGGTCACTACGAAAACGAATCTGGGCTGGACCGATTCAGTTCGTATTGCGCGACCCTGTTCAACAACCGGCGCGGCGTACGGCATTGTTGAGGAACATCCTCGCGGTACCCAACACCACTACGCTGAACACTTCGTCCAACTGGCTCGCTGCCGCGAGCGACATTTTCGGATGCGAGCCTCTAGTGGCCCACTCCAGCCCGACCGAACTCGGCAGCGTGCTTATCGCTGATTGCAGAAACCAGAGCTACTACGATTCTGTCGCATACCTGATCTGCAGGACACCGGGAAATCCAACGCCAAAACGATTATCAGAATGCTTCGCGAACTTTCATGAATTGGAACCGGTGACCGTGTACACAGTGCCTCTATTTGGGAACGCGGACAACGTCCCTGAATGGCGCGATGCACTGGTGGTGTGGCACTTACAAAGTCAGAACATCCAGAAATCTCACCGATACCTCGATATCTGCTATTCGAACGAGTCCGCGGGATTAGCGAGTCAAATCAGGTCGAGCCTCGCTGAATGTGGCATCAAGGTTGAGCTGTCATCGGAAGCTTGAACACAATCGCGGCGGCAGAGGCCCGCAGTGCACGCAACGCCAGCGAGACGCGAAGGGGGTCAGGAATACTTCGTAGCATCGCGCCTTCTCACAACGCGCGCCCTGGCGCGGAGTTATGAACTAAGTTGATGGCATTAGGACCCGTCCCGTTTGATTCTTTCTGACGTACAAATCCATGCGTTCCCCATCGGGTAAAACTCATGAGCCAACATGCATGTTACCTGGATAGTAATAGATAACCCAGGTATTTGTCAACGTGAAGTAGCTACCGAGTAAAAAAGATTGCCGCTCCATCACGGCCCGCTCCGCCTCTGGCTGAGATCGGTGCACCTGCCGGCTGGCCCACCGACGATGCCGCGTAGAGGAAGGGGCGGAAGGGGCGCGGATTTCAAACTGACCCGCTACCAGCTTGCGACGCGGATGACCTCGCCGTTTGGAGTGTGTTCGAATTAGATCGGAGTCATTTATATGAAGGATAGGTACCCGCGAGCGGGTGCGAAATGGAATGAGGTTGGCAGCGAAGCGGTTTTATGGCGGGGGATGGATGGGGAGTGGGCGGGAAGCGAATGGTACCGCGTTGGTCGGGGGTCGGGCGGGCGGTGGAAGCGAGGTGGGAGCGGGCCGGGGGCGCGGTGGGTGGACGGTGGAAGTTCGATGGTGGTTCGATGGGTTGCCGATGGTCACTGGATGGGGAGGGGATGGGGTGCGGATGGGTTTTTGGCGTGGGAAATGGGTTTCTTCTGCAGTTGGTGTGGAATATCGCACCGCTGTGCGCGGCGAGGCTCAGCTGACGGTCCAGGTCTCGTTGCCGGTGATGAGCTTTTGCAGGTCGCCGGGGCCGTGTTTGGCGGTGGCCTGCTGGTTCTGGTGGCGGACGAGGTCGCCGTAGCGTTCCTGTTCGACGGCGCGGAAGACGCCGAGGGGCTCGGGGAAGTCGGGGAAGCGCATGCGGCTGAGGAGAAAGGCCAGGCTGGGCTCGACAGCTTTTTCATCGTGGATGAGCAGATCGTCGGGCTTCACCGTCTTGGTGTCGACGATCTCGGGGTTGAGGCCGTGAAGGCGAATGCCCTTGGAGTTGTCCTTGCCGAAGACGAGGGGCTTGCCATGTTCGAGATAAAGGGTGGTGTCGCCCTTGGTGGCCTTGTCGGTGGCGTAGTTGAAGGCGCCGTCGTTGAAGATGTTGCAGTTCTGATAGATCTCGACGAAGGCGGTGCCGACGTGCCTGGCGGCGCGCTCGAGCACGTATTCCAGATGCTTTACGTCGACATCGATCGCGCGGGCGGCGAAGCTCGCCTCGGCGCCGATGGCGATGCTGATCGGCCGGATGGGATATTCCGGGGAGCCCATCGGGCTGCTCTTGGTCTTCTTCCCCTGCTCGCTCGTTGGGGAATACTGGCCTTTGGTGAGTCCGTAAATGCGGTTGTTGAACAGCAGGATCTTCACGTCGACGTTTCGGCGGATGATGTGCATCAGGTGGTTGCCGCCGATGGAGAGGCCATCGCCGTCGCCGGTGACCATCCAGACGGAAAGCTCGGGGCGGGCGAGCTTCAGGCCGGTCGCGAAGGTGGGCGCGCGGCCGTGGATGCTGTGGAAGCCGTAGGTGTTCATGTAATAAGGGAAGCGGCTGGAGCAGCCGATGCCGGAGATGAACACGGTCTTGGAGCGGTCGAGGCCGAGCTTGGCCATGACTTTCTTGGTCTGCGCAAGGATGGAGTAGTCGCCACAGCCCGGGCACCAGCGCACGTCCTGGTCGGATGCGAAGTCGGCGGGCTTGAGAACGCTCAGGGGTTGGATGGGTGCTACGCTCATGTTTTCAAAGTGCTCGTTTGTGTGCTGAGTTCTGTTGTTTGCTTCGTTCTTCAGTGAGACCTGGTCGCTTGTCGCGGACGTTCATCCACCTCCCGGTTCGCCGCTGATGTTGACATCGGCGGCTTCTTCGTCGGTGGCGACGTTCACTTCATAGAGCCCGGTGTTGCCGTCGATCAGTGCGCGGACACCTTCGACGATTTCGCGGATCGTAAACGGTTGGCCCTTGATCTTGTTGAGGCCCTTGGCGTCGACGAGGAAGCGGTCGCGCAGGAGCATGCGGAACTGGCCGAGGTTCATCTCGGGGATGAGCACGTGCTCGAACTCCTTCATCAGCTCACCGAGGCGCTCGGGAAGCGGGTTCATATAGCGGACATGGCAGGCGGAGACCTGCACGCCCTGCTTTCGAAGCTCGAGCGTGCCCGCCTTGATGGCGCCGAAGGTGCTGCCCCAGCCGACGACCAGGACATCGCCCTTCTCGGGCCCTGTCCAGAGCAGATCCGGGCCGACGGGCTTGACGCCCGCGATCTTGGCGGCGCGCTTGCGGACCATGTGCTCGTGGTTGCCGGGCTCATAGTTGACGTTGCCGGTGACGTCCTGCTTCTCCAGCCCGCCGATGCGGTGCTCGAGGCCCGGCGTGCCGGGGATGGCCCAGGGGCGCGCGAGGTTGTCGTCGCGCTTGTAGGGCATGTAGCCGTGCTCGTCATTCACTTGCGT
>JBBRCX010000192.1:0-4475 GCA_038204465.1 Tepidisphaerales bacterium
TCGCGAGGCGGCGATCACATGAGCGAGCAGCCTGGTCGGGCGCTGCGTCGAGGAAGAGGAGATTGCTGTTCGCGCGTTCGAGACCATTGGGCAGGCCATTGCGCAGGTCGGCGCCGCGCTATTTCGGACGCTTGTGATCGCGTCGCCGCAGGAGGTCCGCGAGGATGTGACGGTTCCATCGAACATCACTCTCAGGTTTGCATCTGACGGACGGCTGGTGATTGATGCGGGGCGGGGTGGTGACGAACCAGTGGCCGGTGGCGGGCGTTCCGAGGCAACTATTTCAGGGGGCGGGGCAGCCTTTTCTTCCGCTCCGAGGCTTGCGGCTCCGGCGGATGAATAAAGTTGCGGCGATAGGGGGTATGTTCGGGGGGCTGTTCGGGCGATTTCGGAATGATTCGTGGTGAGAGGCTGGAGGGGTACTTGTGAGCGGGCGGATTTGGTTGGGGGAGCGGCGGCGGGCCGGTGGAGGATATTCGGGGTTGCGATGGTGTTGCGGTGGCAGTGGGATGGTTGGCGGATGGCGATGGGATGGTCGAGGGATGGCGGTGAGATGGTTGGTCGATGGCGATGGGATGGTCGAGGGATGGCGGTGAGATGGTCGGCGGATGGCGGTGGAATGGTTGGCGGATGGGGGTGGGATGGTAGGCGGATGGGGGTCGTGTGGGATTTTGAAGCCCTGAAGCGTGTTGCTTGTCGGAAAGCGATGGTTTTCGAAGCGGTGGCTTTGGTTTCGCCGCCGGCTTAGCCGCGCGGTATAAAGCGGCGGACTCTCATTTTCCATACCCCCGGGCCGCTCTGGAAGGGATCGCCATGTTCCTCGACGACGTGATGGTCGCGCAATATCAACGTGATGGCTTCCTCATCGTGCCGGACGTTTTCAGTCCTGACGAAGTGGGTGCCATGCTCGAGGCGGTTGAGACCGGCCAGCGCGTCGCGCAGACCACCATCAATCCAAAGGACAGCCAGGGGCGCATGTCCAAGCTGGCGATCTGGTTCGATCTTGGCGACGACATCTGGTCGGCGGTTTCCACCAGCCCGCGGCTGGTCAACGCGATCCGCATCCTGCTGGGCGAAGAGACGGCGTTCTTCCACGGGAAGGTGATCCTCAAGGAAGCGCGCCAGGGCGGCGCGTGGGAATGGCACCAGGATTACGGCTACTGGTACAACCAGGGCTTCGCGTTCCCGCGCCTGATGAGCGCGTCGATCGCGCTCGACGCGGCCACGCGTGAAAACGGCTGCCTCGAAGTGCTGCGGGCCTCGCAACGGCTGGGAAGGGTGCAACACGGGCAGTTCGGCACGCAGACCGGCATCGACCCGCAGCGCGTCAAAGCGCTGGAGCCGTTGTTCGAAAAAGTGTACTGCGAGATGAAGCCGGGCGCGGTCCTCTTCTTCCACTGCAACCTGCTGCACGCGTCGGGGCCCAACCTGTCCGACAAGCATCGCCGCTCGGTGATCATGTGCTACAACGCGCTGACGAACCCGCAGCTGAAGCTCAGTTACGATGACAAGCATGGCCTGGACATCGCAGCGGGCTCAGTTCCATGTCCCGTCAGCGCTGACGACGCGATTCTCCGCGCCTCGGGCGAACCGACCAGCGCCCGCGAAACGGTCGCTGCGGGCTGACACACCAACCGGATGCTGGGTTAGCGAGGGCGACGGATGCGTATCGCGCTCGGCGGGTCTGAGATCCGCCGCTACTTCCGCGACTCCAACTCCTGCCAGCGCGCGTAGAGATCCGCGACGCGCATCTGCGCCGCATCCAGGCGGTTGCAGCACTCGCGCAGCTTCAGGTGATCCGACAACGTGGCCGGCTCCTCCATCTGCTTGTGCAGCGAAGCAAGCTCCTCCTCGGCGGCAAGGATCTTCTGTTCGATTCCTTCCAGCTCGCGCTGCTCGTTCCAGCTCAGCCGCCTTGGCGCGACGGCCTCCGTGGACTTTTCTTTGCTTGCGACGGGTTTGGCAGCCGGCTTATCGCGCTGCTGCGCTGTCTGCGCAACTTCCCACTGCGCGTAGCTCGCGTAGGGCGTCGCGGCACCTTTGCCGTCCAGCGCCAACAGGTCGGTGCAGAGCCGGTCGAGCATGAAACGGTCGTGTGTCACGAGAATTAGCGCGCCCGGGAAATCGGCGAGCCCCTCTTCAAGCACCTCGAGCGAGGGAATGTCGAGGTCGTTGGTCGGCTCGTCGAGGATCAGCAGATCGGCCGGGCGGAGCATCAGCTGCGCGATGAGCACGCGAGCCTGTTCGCCGCCGGAAAGGTCGCCCACCGTCATGTCGAGCTGTTCGGCGCGAAAGAGAAACCGCTTCGCCCAGGAAGAGATATGGATCGCGCTGCCGCGATAGACGACGGTCTCGCTGCCGGGAGACAGTGCATTTCGGAGGGTGATGTTCTTGTCGAGTTGCCCCCGATCCTGATCGAAGCGCACGATGCGCAAGCCTTCGGCGGTGGTGATTCCGCCTGAATCGGGCTGCACTTCCGCCGATAGCAGGCGGATCAGCGTGGTCTTGCCGCTGCCGTTGGGACCGAGCAGCCCAACCTTCATCCCGGGCGAGAGGACCACGTCGAGATTGGCAATCAGCGTTCGCCCGCCCACCCGCTTGGAGACATTCTTCGCAACCAGCAGCTTGCGCGTCCTACGCTGCCTGGCGGTGAAATCGATCTGGGCCGTCCCGGATTCCGCGTTGCGCGCGCGAAGCTCGCCCAATTCCTCCATCATGCGTCCGGCCTGCTGGATGCGCCCCTTTGCCTTGGTGGTGCGCGCCTTCGCGCCGCGCTTGAGCCACTCGATCTCGCGGCGCACCGCGCTGGCCAGCGCCTGCTGCTGCGTCGACTGCGCGCTGAGATGCTCCTCGCGCCGCACGAGGAACTCGCTGTAGTTGCCGTCCACGCTGAGGTAGCCGTCAGCGTAGGCGCGGTTCAACTCGACGATGCGGTTGGTCGCATTCTCCAGGAAGTAGCGGTCGTGGCTCACCAGCACGAAGGCGAAGGACGCGGACATCAGCAGCCTCTCGAGCCACAGGATGCCGTGCAGGTCGAGGTGATTGGTCGGCTCGTCGAGCAACAGCAGGTCGGGCTCGCGGATCAATTCGCGCGCGATTGCCAGCCGCTTGCGCCATCCGCCCGAAAGATTGCCGGCCTGCTGCGCGAAATCTTCGAACCCGGTCTTGCCGAGCAGGATCGAAGCCTGCACCTCCCGCTCGTGCTCGTCGCCATGCCCGGGCGCGACAGCTTCGCTCACCACCTGCAGCACGGTTTTGGCCTGCGGGAACAGGTCCTCCTGCGGGAGGTATCCGAGCCGCAGTTGCCGCCGCGCGACGATCGTCCCCGAGTCCGGCGGCTCCAGCGCCGCGAGGATCTTCATCAGCGTCGATTTGCCCGACCCATTGGGGCCGATCAGTCCCGTGCGCTGCGTGTCATCAAAAGCGATGGAAATACCGCGGAACAGCACGCGCGTACCGAAAGACTTGCTCAGCGATTGACAATTGAGCAGAAGCGACATTCAGTCTCCGCGCTCATTCACCCGCGGTGTGGAAGGCAGCCACGTCACGGGTGTTGGGATCACGGCCACGCGAAATATTCACGTATGGTCGTGAAATCAACACCGTGAGGAGGATTGTGCCCGACTCGGAGCTGTTGGAGAACTCGTTCCATGGTAGCACGGTCAACATGGAGAACTCGACCGTCCGCCAGAAGCACGTTTGTCCCTGCGCCATCGTGGTTGTCGAACGGCTCGTAGAGCACCACCGTGCTCGGGTGTCCACTGAAGACAGTTTCGAAGCGCAATCCGGCGCCTACATAAATGTAATTCGCGGTCAGCGCGTCAGGGCAGACCAACACTTCGCTGCTCAGGTCACAGACTGGAAGGAGATCTTCGAGCCGCTTGGGGAATTGACCCTCGTTCGCGTTGGCAAACATAAATATTCCATTCCAGATCTGCCTCATGTTACTCTGGCATTTGACCCGCGCTCGCAACTCCCCAATGCCCGGGCTCATTGAGATCACGAAGAGCCATGCGAGCACGATGATCCCCTCCGCGGATGCCACACAGAACGTTGTGTACGCAAGTGGCCGCCCACTGCGACGCGCCTGCGCTCGGAAAGCTGACCACGCGCCAAAAACAAGCGCGATGATCAAGATCGTGTAGAACAGGTTTTCACGAGAGTCGAAGCCCCAATATGGATGCAAAACCAGGTAGAGGACGTAGGTGGGGCAGAGGACGGTCGCCACGACCGCAATCAGAGTTACCGGCACGGTGAAACGGGCACGTTTCTGGTATTGCAGGACGGCGGGCGGGATTTGCGAAGGGGATTCCGGTAGCCGCGACTCCACACCACGATTCTAGGATAGAACGGCGAAGAGACACTCGAGCATACGACCCAATCTTGCAAAAACTCACGCGCTCTTGGCGGCGCGGCGGCGGGGCACGCGGGGGCGGCCGAAGGCATCCGTGCCGGTCATCACCTTTGAGCTGCGC
>JBBRCX010000193.1:0-4448 GCA_038204465.1 Tepidisphaerales bacterium
CGGCTTCCCAAAAAGCACGTAAGCGTCCCGCCGCCCCTTTGGCCGCGCATGCCCCTCCACGTCCTCCTCAAACTTTTCCACCGTCTCCGCCATCCGCTCGACGCTCGGCTCCTCCGTAACGTAATCCCCGGGATAGCTGTAAAGCTGCAGCGCCAGCTGCACGTCATCCAGCGCCTGCCGGGCAACCCGCCGCTTCTCCGCGTCGGCCGATTCATCCGTCCACGTCTCGATCAGATGCCGCCGCAACGCTTTGACGCGCAGCGGGACCGTCTGTGCCGAGGGCGATTCTTTCAGGTGCTCCTTCTCCCGGCGCTCCAGCAGCAGGTTGATCAGCCGCGCCACCCGCTTGGGCAGGTCGCTCTCTGTTTCCCCGGAATGCCCCGTCTTCTGCTTCTCCATCAGCGTCAGCATCACTTCGCCGAAGCGCACGATCCGCTCGTGAAGCGGCACGTCCGGAGCCGGCTTCAGCATCACCCGCGTCTCCAGCCGCGTCATCGACTCCGCCAGCTGCGCGCGGATGTCCTCGATATACCGGTAACAAATCGCCGTCGGCACGATCCAAACCCGCCCCGGCGCGCCACCCTTATCCAGATCGCGCTGCGCGTTGAGGGCCAATGAACGAGACCCCTTCGAGCAATGGCGTCAGCCGGCTGTTCAGCCGATACACCTCCCCTTCGGGAAACACCACCAGCGAGCACCCGCTGCTGAGCAACTCCACCGCCTTGCGCACCGCCCGGCGGTCGCACCCTTCGCGATCGACGCTGAACGCGCCCATCCGCTGCATCACGAACCCGTCGATCCCCTTGTGCGTCCGAAAAATCTGCCACGCCGCCATGAAATAGAAGCAGCGCCCCATCCGCCGCCCCACTTCCATCATTACGTGCGGATCGCTGTCATGGCTGTGGTTCGGAGCGATGAGAACGCCATCGCTCGGCTGGACGCACTCCAGGTTCTCCCTCCCCTCGATGCGGATCTCCCGGATGCCGTAGAAACGCCGCAGGTAAAAACGGCGCAGCGGCCCCAGGGCCAGCCCCCAGAAAGCATTGGGCTTCGGAGGCCAGAACCGCGGCATCTCGCCGTCGATCGGATCCCACATCGCCCGCAATTGTAGAACAAGTTCGGCCAGGGACGAAAAGGCGGATACACCCATCCCCCAATCGAAAGCGGGCGCGGAAGCCCGACCGCCCCAGCGCAGAAAACAGTTCCTTCAACTCGCGCACGCGTCCCCTTCCGGCTGCGCAATCGGCTGCGCCGGCTCCGGCGTTGCCTTCGTCCGGATCCATTGCAGATACAAACCATGCGGCGGCGCCGTCGGCCCCGCGGCTTCGCGATCGCGCGCACCGAGCATCTCACTCATGATCTCCGCCGGATACGTATCCAGCCCCACCTGCACCAGCGTGCCCACGATGATCCGTACCATGTTCCAGAGAAACCCGCTTCCTTCGATGCCGATGATCAGCTTCGGGCCCCGCGCCGTCACTTCACAGGCGTGGATCGTCCGCACTGTATGTTGCCGCCCGTGACCCGGCCGCGCAAAGCTCGCAAAATCATGTTCCCCCACCAGCAGCGCCCCCGCGCGGGCCATCGCCTCAACATCCAGCCGCTGCCAGCGGTGCCACGCGAGGTCGCAAAAGAACAGCGGCCGGTCCATCGCGTTCCAGATGAAATACTGGTAACGCTTCGACGCCGTCCAGGTCACCGCGTTGAAACATTCTTCCACCGGCTCGATTGCCCGGATCAGAATGTCGCTCGGCAGCCGGTGATTCACCGCCCGCCGAAGTCCTTCAATCGGTATCTGCACTTTGTCGGTGTCGAAATGCGCGACCTGCCCCTTCGCATGAACCCCCGCGTCGGTCCGCGACGAGCCGCACAGGTTGATCGAGTGCCCCACCACCTCCACGATCGCCCGGCTCAGCGCCTCCTGGATCGTCGGAACGCCCTGCCCCTCCGGCGGCGGCGCGCCCTTGTAAGACTCCAGCGCCGGCTGCTGCTGCCAACCGTGATAACGTGTGCCCCGGTAGGCGATCGTCAGCTTGTATCGTTGCGTCGTCATTCGGACGCGCGACGTAACGCGCGGCCGTATAATAACGCCTGCTGACCGGCGGCAAAGATTTCACGAGGGAAGACCCTGCCCGCAGTGTGGGCAGGAAAGTGCCGCGTTGGATTTGACGCGCGCATTCCTCAGCCCGACTCTTTGCTCTGGTCCCGGACAAACTGATCCAGATCCCGCGCCGCTCGTCCAGTCGCTTTTTCCACGCCGTCCCCAACCCGCGCGTTGTTCCCCGCCGCGATCGACTCGAACAACTCTCCCAGCACGTCGGCCATCCATTGCGGTATCCCGCCGCCCAGAAAGCTCGACTTGAACACCTCGATCGTCACCGGCACATAGCGGACCGGCCGATGTGCCAGCGCGGAAACCTTCACCGCGACCTCGCTCATCGACAGCGACTCCGGCCCGGTGGTCTCATACGTCTTCCCCTCGTGCTTCGCACTCGTCAGCGCCTCCGTGGCCGCCGCTGCAATGTCGCGCACGTCGGTGAGGCTCACCTTCGCATCGCCAAAGGGAAAGTAGAATTCCCCCTGGTTGCACATCGAATCCTTCTGCCGCAGCAACTCCTGCATGAACATGTTCGGACGCAGGAAGGTATAGCCCAGCCCCGACTCCCGGATGCGCTTCTCCGTCTGACCATGCCAGCGCTCCAGCGTCACGGTCGATTCCGGCGAAGCGTTGATCACCGACAGCTTCACGATCCTCCGCACCCCCGCCTTCCGCGCCGCATCGATCGCATTCGCTTCCAGCAGCGGCTGACGCTGATCGACAGGACAGAGCAGGAACACCGAATCGACGCCGCTCATCGCCTCCTCGAGCGACCGGGGATCATCCAGGTCTCCCCGCGCGATGTCTGTCTCCGGCGGCAACACCTTCGCCGCCTTCTCCGGATTCCGCACCAGCGCCCGCACCCGCTCGGCGCGCGCCGATAGCTGATTGATCACTTCAACTCCGTTGGTGCCCGTCGCGCCGGTGACAAGGATCATAGCCGATCTCCTTT
This sequence comes from Tepidisphaerales bacterium, assembly GCA_038204465.1. Classification (GTDB taxonomy): domain Bacteria; phylum Planctomycetota; class Phycisphaerae; order Tepidisphaerales; family Tepidisphaeraceae; genus JBBRCX01. Next base: position 3,051 of record JBBRCX010000193.1, read on the forward strand.
GGTTATCCCGGATGATAGGCCCGGCTATTAATAATGGGCCGTAAAGGCGCGCATCCGTCGCGGCGAGTGCCGCTAGATCAACCGCTCGGCGATCTGAATGGCGTTGGTCGCCGCCCCTTTGCGAATCTGGTCGCCGCTCACGAACAGCTCGATCCCCCGGCCGTCCTCCCGGCTGATGTCCTGCCGAATTCGACCCACCAGCACGTCATCCTGGTGGGATGCCTCCAGCGGCATCGGAAAGTGGTTCTTCTCGACGTTGTCCACGATGCTCACCCCCGGCGCTCGCGAGAGGATCTCGCGCACCTGCTGCGGCGTCATCGGACGCTCGAACTCCAGGTTGATCGACTCGCAGTGCGCCCGCGGGATCGGCACGCGCACGCATGTCGCCGTCACCATCATCCTCGCGTCGCCGAAGATCTTCCGCGTTTCGTTCACCATCTTGTTCTCCTCTTCGTTGTACCCGTTCTCAGCGATCCGGGTGTTGTGGCTGAAGAGGTTGTTCACGATCTGGTGCGGAAACAGCTTCTTCTCGATCGGCTGCCCGCCCGCGTACGCCTTCTGCTGCTGCTCGAGCTCATACAACCCTTGCGCTCCCGCGCCGCTCACCGCCTGGTAAGTGCTGATGATGATTCGCTTCACGCGGTTGGCCTTGTGCAGCGGCCACACCGGAACATTCATGATGATGGTGCTGCAGTTGGGGTTGGCGATCAGCCCGTTGTGCTTGTGAATCTGCTCCGGGTTCACCTCCGGCACCACCAGCGGAACGCCGTCCTTCATCCGGAACGCGCTGGTGTTGTCCACCACCACCGCCCCCGCGCTCACCGCCGCCGGCGCAAACTCCTTGCTGATGCTCCCGCCAGCGCTGAAGAACGCGATCTGCACGCCGGCGAAACTGTCCTTCGTCAGCTCCTCGATCGTGTAAGACTCCCCCGCAAACTCCACCCGCTTCCCCGCGCTGCGCGCGCTGGCGAGCAGCCGCAGCTCCCGGATCGGAAACTTCCGCTCCGCCAGCACGGTAAGAAACTCCTGCCCCACCGCGCCGGTCGCCCCGACGATCGCGATGTTCATCGACATGACCAGGACTCCAAATAAAACCGCCACAGAGCTGCCCGACACACGGGACGGTAAAACGCTCACTGAGTAAAGCAGCCCGCAGGCTCCTTCACCTCGTGAGCGTTTTCCCAGTCGTCTTCGTGGTCATTGGCGTTCTGTGGCTCGTACAACAGTTCGAGTGCATCAGCATTGTCGCCCAATCACGATATGATTTCAATCCATCAGCCTGTGTAGCTCATCCCCTCATCCCCCACATTTGGAGCCGATCAAGAGTTCGACGCACCTCGCCTCACGCTCCTCGTCGCCAGCCCAAGCGACCCTTGGTGGGCTTTGGTGGGCTTTCGA
>JBBRCX010000194.1:0-4169 GCA_038204465.1 Tepidisphaerales bacterium
CCGCAGCGGCCAGGTGACGCTCCGAAAGATCGACGGCTGGCACGAGATGGAACGCGTGAAGGAGGCCGCGTAGGTCAAGCCGCGATCACACGCCGGCTGATGACGCGCTCAGACTTTTCTACCAGTTGACAGACATGACCGTCAGCGAGCTCCCTGATCGTCAGGTCCACTCCGGTCCAATATTGATATGCATTGGTAGATCCTACTGTTCACACGCGCGAGCGCGGAGTGGGAAGTACGACCCCCGTTCGAACCGTGCGTGCGGATTTCCCGCACACGGCTTACCAAGGGGCATTCAGCGTGTGACATTACGCGGCACCGGGTAGTGAATGGTTCCGCGCAGGCGATGGAGACCGAGGGCGTGAAAGAAATCCGGCGTCCATCGAGCGGCCCGCCCCGCGCGCAGCTGACGGGCATGCCGCTTAAGGAGTAAGCGACGGAGCCGCCACGTCACGTAGTCATCGACCTGCCCGAATTTCACCGCGGCATTGCCCGTGCGGAAGTACGTGCCCCAGCCGCGGAGCACCGGGTTCAGGCGCGCGATGGTCTCGCGCACCGGCCGATGACACACGCCCCGTGGGGTGAGCGTCTTCACGCGCAGTTGGACCCGACGCATGGCGGGCGCGCTGAGAGGGCCATCGCTGAAGGAATTACACCCGCTGGTGTCGCTTCGCCCAGATGGGACCGCTCATGCGCTTGCACCCACACTTACGACATTTTCGAGTGTCACCGCTTGCTTGGCTCCTCGGTTGAGCGATAATCACCGAGGACTTATCACGTTCGGGACAATGCTACTCACCGACGAGCGCACGCCCTGAGAGGACCCTTTTTTGTTGAGCCACTCGCCAACAGCCGGCACGGGCCTGATGGATGCCGTGCGCCATTTGGCGATGCGCGACTCGCGGTTGTTCAATGCCAATTTTCGCGAACTCCGCGACCGGCGTCAGTTTGCACGGATACTCTCATTAGCACGTGCAACCAAGGCGTGCGGATCCGGCGTCGTTGTACCGTGTGTAGCTCGATTGCTGACAGTAGCGAGGGGTCGAATGCGGATTCTTTCATCACTTAAGAGATCTGTGAGAGCGTCGCTCCGACGTCACGGCATCGAGATATCAGGATTCAGACCGACGACCCACCATTTGGCGAGGCGGATGCGCTTAATGGACCATTACGGCATCGCGACGGTTCTCGATGCTGGTGCCAACACTGGCCACTACGCCCTCGAGTTACGGAGCGCTGGGTTCCGGGGCGACATAATTTCGTTCGAACCGCTGACCTCCGCTTATGCACAGCTACTGCGATCGTGCGCGGCTGATCGCAGATGGCGCGGCTTTAACGTGGCCCTCGGAGAACGCAGTGGGACGGCGGAAATAAACATCGCTGGGAATTCGATGAGTAGTTCTCTCCTGCCTATGCTCTCAGCCCACAGTTTGGCGGCTCCTGAATCGCGTTATATTGGCACCGAGCGCGTAATCGTGCGGCGCCTCGATTCGTTCTCTGAAGAACTCGGTTTACCCTCGCAGCAGAATCTGTATCTCAAGATTGATACTCAGGGTTATGAACGCTTCGTCTTGGAAGGGGCGAAAGGTGTTCTCTCTCGGATCGTCGGCGTACAGCTGGAAATGTCGTTGGTTTCTTTGTACGAAGGCGAACTTCTTCTCGAGAACACGATCGGGTACATGAAGGAACTGGGGTTCGCGTTGATGGGTCTCGAGCCTGGATTTGTCGACGAAAAGACAGGTCGCTTGTTGCAGGCGGACGGACTGTTCTACCGACCTGCTCCCGAATAACCATTCGGTCGACAGCTTCATCCTCGAGGTCGTGCAACCTCACGACGCCAGTAGGTGGGCACCCTTCTCAATCGCTGGCAGAACAACATGGCGGCGAATTTGGCCCCAACAGGTGAACCAGCGCGCATGGCGCTCGGCCTTCGTTGCTGACGTCCCCCCGGTTCTGAGTAGCGTTTTGGTTTAGAGTCCGGCCCAGCGAAAGGGTCGGATGATGAAGAAGCGATTCACGGAAGCACAGATTGTGGGGTTCCTGCGGGAGGCCGATGCGGGGATCCCGGTCAAGGATCTCTGCCGAAAGCACGGGTTCTCCGGCGCGAGCTACTACCTCTGGCGGAGCAAGTTCGGTGGGGGTCGTGTCTGTCAACTGGTGGAAAAGTCTGAGCGGGTCATCAGCCAGCCTCTGATCGGAATATAGTCGTCACGCCGCCTGTTTCGTGCGCTCCATCTCTTGCCAGCCGTCGATCTTTCGCATCTTCACTTGGCCGCTGCGCAGCAAGCCAAAGAGCAGCAAGAGCACCGCGTCCTGGCTGGGCAGGGTGGCCTGTGTTTTTGTGCGACGGCGGAATTCCCCGTTGATCCGCTCAAGCGCATTCGTGGTTCTCAGCGCTTTCCATTGCGCTGTGGGAAAGCTTAAGAAGGTGAAGAGATCATCGCCGGCTTCCTGGAGGCACTCGACAACGGCGGGACAGCGCAGCCGCCACTTCTTCGTAAAGCGACCGCGCGCCTGATCCACGAGCGCGCGGGTCTCCGCGTAGATCATGCGCCGGTAATCCTCCGCGAGCTCCTCGCGCAGACGCATCGGCGCCTTGGCCTCGAGGTTCCGCAGCTTGTGCGCCGTGCAGCGTTGAATCGCCAGCGACGGCCACTGTTCGCGCAGCGCCGCCGCCAACCCCGCGCTGCCGTCGATCATCGCGAGCCGCGGCACGCCCACGTGACGATCGACGAGGCTGCGAATCACGTCGCGCCAGGCGGCCGTGCTTTCATCGCCGGCCAGACGCACGTCCACGACCACGCGCTCGCCATCGCCACGGACACCCAGCGTGACGAGGACCGGGACTCGCTCGCGCCGCTTGCCAATGCGGACCTTCGGATACCAGCCGTCCATGATCAGGGACTGAATCTGGTCGTCCGCGAGATCGCGGCCGCGCCAGGTCTCGAAATCCTCGGTGAGCCGGCCGACCAACCGCGACACCGCATCCTTCGACAGCGGCCCGCCGCGCAGCAACGGCGCCAGCGCGCCTCTAATCCGTCGGGTGTTCGTGCCGCTCAAATAGACGCCCAGAATCGCGGCGTCCACCTGCGCACTGCGGCGTTGGTAGCGCGGCACCAACTGACTGCGCCACTCCGCGCTCGCGCCTACCGGCGTCGTCACCCGGGCCCGAGGCATCGCAAACGTCGTCGGCCCGAGACTCGTCGTCAATGTCCGCTCTCGCGTTCCATGCCGATAGCCCTGGCGGGCTTCACCAACTCGCGCCGACGAAGCCGCGCCCAGTGCGGCCTCCAATTCCTCTTCCACGATCGCGTCGATCAACCCGCGCGCCCGGCGCCGAATGAGGGTCTCCAAGCTCGTCGCTTCATCCGTGCCCGGGGTTTCGCTGCCCGATTCGTTCCTGTTATCCTTCGCCATAGCGTCATCCTCCGGCACCCGCCTGCAAGCGGGCGCAGCTGCTGGTTAACAACTGCGCCGGATGATGACGCGCTTTCTACTTTTCCACCAGACTCAAGACACTACCTCGTAGATCCAGGCGAAGTCGCGACCGGAGTACATCAGCCGCATCAGGAAGAGCCACGCCTTCCGACGGGTCCCGTCGACATCGACGAAGACCTCGAAGAAGTCGACCTCGGCGAGATCGCCTGGGCGATACGTCAGCGGCACGAACACCTCGCGGCGCTGCCGCTTCCACTCCGCGACCGCCTCTTTGACGACGGTCACGCCCACCCGCGCCCCTTCGGCCACCAGCAGTGCGTGCAACCGCGTGGCGGTTAACCGCTGTTTGCCGGCGGTCCACTGGACCGAATCGGCGAGCACCGCCTGCACCCGCTCCGCGACCGCGTCCCAGACAGGCCGCGGCCGAGCCGTCGTCTCCGTGCGCCCCGGCGCTGTCTGCTCTAAGTACTTGCGAACAGTGACCCTGGCGATCCCCAACTCGCGGGCGACGGCCCGTTGCGTCCGTCCCTCCACGAGCACTTTGTGTCGAACGACATGCACTTGGTCCATCCTGAGCATCCTCCAGCGAACCCCGGATCCCGCGATCCGGCAAGCCCGCAATCAGGCCCTCAGGTGGTCTACTTTCCGAGCGGCGATTGGCCTACTTTCTGAGCGGCGCGCCCACTGGACAGCACCCGCGCGGCCACAGACGAGACGTTAGATCAGAGCAA
>JBBRCX010000195.1:0-4158 GCA_038204465.1 Tepidisphaerales bacterium
CTGCTGCTTCACCCGAGCGTTACCGGCGCCCGGCCGGCGGATCGCCAGAGCGGCGTGGGGATCAACGCGGCGATCAACGCGGAGGTCAGCCTTCCGAACCGCGGGCGCTCGATCAACCCCGCGACGGTCACTCCCGCAAACGTCCGGTTGTTTCGCACGAGCGACCATCATCCGGTCCCGTCGCGCGTGAACACCTCGGGCGGCGGGGACATCATCGTGCTCAAGCCGCTGGATCTGCTCGAGGCGAACACGCAATACACCTTTGAGATCGTCCCCGCGGTGCAGGATGACGGGGGCGCGGGTTTCACCTACTACCAGTCGACTTTCACGACCGCAGCCGGGAAGTCAGACTTCACCTATCCGCTCGCGTTCACCCGCGTGGAGTTGCCGGTGACCGCGGGGCAGATGGCGCCCGCGATTACGATCGGCCCGGACCATCGCCTGTACGCGGCGGCGTTTGGCGGCGCGATCGCCCGTTATGAGATCAATGCTGACGGGACGCTGCAGAAGCCGCAGACCATCACGACGATGCTGGCGAAGAACCACGGTCCGCGGCTGGTGACGGGCCTGCGGTTCGACCCTTCCAGCACTTCGAGCAATCTCGTGCTGTGGATCAGCCACGGGCAGATGGAGATGAAGAACGCGCAGGAGTGGACCGGCAAGATCAGCCGGCTCAGCGGCGCCGACCTGACGGAGTATCAGGACTTCGTGATCAACCTGCCGCGCAGCACCCAGAACCACTTGAATAATCAGATGGACTTCGGCCCGGACGGCGCGATGTATTTCGCCCATGCGAGCAACACGGCAATGGGTGCGCGGGATTCAGAGTGGGGCTACCGTCCGGAGCGATTGCTCACGGCGGCGATCCTGCGGCTGGACACGAAGGGGATCGCGTCGCCGCCGCTGGACGCGAAGACCGAAGAGGGGGGCACGTATGACCCGAGCGCGCCGGGCGCGCCGTTGACGATCTACGCCACGGGCGTGCGCAACGCTTACGACCTCGTGTGGCACAGCAACGGCAAGCTCTATGCCCCGGTCAACGGTTCCGCGGCGGGGGGCGCGGCGCCGGCATCACACCTCGTGTTGCAGGGGCATGTGCGGTACGAAGGGCCGGCGGTGCCGGGGATCGCGAAGGTGACGCAGACGATGGACGACACGCTGCTGACGGTGGAGAAGGACGCCTACTACGGACACCCGAATCCGGCGCGCGGCGAGTATGTTTTGTTTGGCGGGAACCCGACGAGCGGGCCGGACCCGCAGGAAGTTTTGCAATATCCAGTCGGCACGCTGCCGGATCGAAATTATCATCGTCCCAGTTTTGAATTTGGGAAGGACCTGGCGCCGACGGGAATCATCGAGTACAAGTCGCGCGCATTCGGCGGCGCGCTGCAGGGGAAGCTACTCGTCACCCGCTACAGCGGCGGGAAAGACGTGGTCATCATCTCGCTGGGAGCGGGCGGCGAAATCCTCGATTGCGTCAGCGGCGTCGAAGGGATGAGCCGGCTGCACGACCCGGTGGATCTGGTGGAAGACACGACGAGCGGGTTCATTTATATCTCGGAGTTGGGCGGCGGATGCATTTCGCTGTTGAAGCCGGCGGAGGGGCGCGCCTCAGCGCACGCTTTCCGTCAGGGACATGCGGATAGGAACGAGGCGCGGGCGAATTAGAGGCGCGGTCGTCGCGCCGGTGACGAGGACGATCGACGCATCGCGGGAGGGAAAAAGCGTTTCTTACAATCTTCTGGCGGCGCTGCGAGTCTGTGCAGGTTACGATGAGGGGGCATGAGCGAGCCGCTCAACTACGGACGTACACCATTACCACCACCACTTTGGCTTTTGCCACGGTGGGCAATACTCCTCATCTGCTTGGCAATCGTCAGTATGCTAACGGGTGTGTGCGTTACTTTTAATTGGAACCTAAATCACATGGTGTGGGGTCCGAAGTCCACTACGCGACCCGCTACTTCAACTTCAAAGCTTCAAAGTAGGACACTTCCGACTTCTTGTGCAGCCCTCACCCATTTTGTGCAAACGGCCACCCTGTCGCGGTTTTCGTGCAAAGCCACCACAAAATTTGATATCGTACTAAATCGGTCCTATATTAAAGCAGATGTAAGGGTGGACGGCATATGCTTTCATTGAACCGCAAGACTGACTATGCCTTGATCGCGTTGGCTTATCTGGCGGATCGGGGGGGGCAGTTTGCTTCGGCGCGGGAGATCGCGGTGGCCCACGCGTTGCCGTTGCCGCTGTTGATGAACATCCTTAAGAGCCTGAATAGCCGGGGGATCGTTCGCAGCACGCGGGGGGTGCGAGGGGGGTATCAGCTGGGGGCGGCGCTGGATCGGGTGTCGCTGTACGATCTGACGCTGGCGCTGGAGGGAGCGGAACGTGCATCTGATCGAGGCGAGGGGGAGCCGGAGTGTTGTGGACGGTATAAGATCGACGCCAGCCCGATGCATGGGCCGGTGCACGCGTTCCATTCGCGGCTCCGGCGGTTTTTGCAGGAGGCGAAGCTGTCGGACCTGGTAGTTCCGGGGCGGAGAATCGATGTTCCGGTGGAACACGTAGTACGCAGAACGAAGCAAAAAAACGGCGTTAGCGCCGTGGAAATGCAGGTTTCTTAGAACGAGGGAACGGAAACGAACCCATTGAGGAGACGTTGACATGCCTATCAATTTGACGGAATCGGCTGCGAAGGAAATCAAGAGCATCATTCAGCAGCAAGGGCTGCCCGCGGAGCAGACGCGGCTGCGCGTTGGCGTGAAGGGGGGAGGGTGCAGCGGGTTCTCTTATCTGCTGGACCTGGTCGAGGAGCCGGCGGGCGAGAACGATGAGGAGATGGACAGCAACGGCGTGAAGATCCTCATCGACAACAAGAGCTACCTGTACCTCAACGGCACTGAGATCGACTTCAAGGACGAGGTGATGGGCAGGGGCTTCGTCTTCAAGAACCCGAACGCAACCAGTTCGTGCGGCTGCGGCAGCAGCTTCTCGGCGTAGGGCTCCGCTTGAATCGCTGGGTCGCGGTTGCAAGCTCTGAAGATGAGCTTCGATCCGGCGCGTTCGTTGAATCGGTTGAGACTAAATCTCAGCGGAAGCTGAGTCGCCTGGAGATGTGACATGCCCACTGAAACAACCGAGATCGAGTCACTGGCGAACCGGGAGTACAAGTGGGGGTTCGTCACCGACATCGAAGCGGACGCGGCGCCGCCGGGTTTGAACGAAGAGATCATCCGGTTCATTTCCAAGAAAAAGAATGAGCCGCACTGGATGCTCGAGTGGCGGCTGAAGGCGTATCGGCACTGGCTGACGATGAAGGAGCCGACGTGGGCGAGCGTGCACTACTCGCCGATCGATTACCAGGCGACGATTTATTACTCCGCGCCCAAGGCGAAGAACGGGCCGAAGAGCCTGGATGAAGTCGATCCGGAGTTGCTGGCGACGTACACGAAGCTGGGGATCCCGCTCTCCGAGCAGTCGCTGCTTGCAGGCGTCGAAGGCGGCATCGCGGTGGACGCGGTGTTCGACAGCGTGTCGGTCGCGACGACATTCAAGAAGACGCTGGCGGAGAAGGGGATCATCTTCTGCTCGTTCAGCGAGGCGGTGCAGGAGCATCCTGAGCTGGTGAAGAAGTACATGGGCTCGGTGGTGCCGTACTCGGACAACTTCTTCGCGACGCTGAACTCGGCGGTTTTCACGGATGGATCGTTCTGCTACATCCCCAAGGGCGTGCGCTGCCCGATGGAACTGTCGACATATTTCCGCATCAACGCCAAGAGCACGGGGCAGTTCGAGCGGACGCTGATCATCGCGGACGAGGGCGCCTCGGTGAGTTATCTTGAAGGCTGCACCGCGCCGATGCGCGATGAGAACCAGCTGCATGCGGCGGTGGTCGAGCTCGTCGCGCTCGACGACGCCGAGATCAAGTACTCGACGGTGCAGAATTGGTATCCGGGCGACAAGAACGGCAAGGGCGGCATCTACAACTTCGTCACCAAGCGAGGCGACTGCCGCGGCAAGCGCTCGAAGATTTCCTGGACGCAGGTGGAGACGGGCTCGGCCATTACGTGGAAGTACCCGAGCTGCATCCTGCTCGGAGACGACTCCGTGGGCGAGTTCTATTCCGTGGCCGTGACGAACAACTACCAGCAGGCC
>JBBRCX010000196.1:0-3762 GCA_038204465.1 Tepidisphaerales bacterium
GCTCCCACGGCGTATATACGAGCGTGAGATAAATGTCCTCTTCCCAGGGCTGCCCTTTTATCTCATACGCGTAGCGGAGGCGCGATGAGAGCACCTGCGATTTTTCGCCATAGTTTTTCGCCACCTGCTCGGCAACCTTCGGCAGGTTCTCCTGCTCGACGACTTTCGCATTCTGCAAATGCGGCAGCGCACGCGGCGCGTACATCGTCTGAACGAACGTCGGCAGGTCCTTGATGGGCTCGTGAACAACCTGGCCCATGTAATTGCTGAAGGGCTTCATGGGGAACGTTGGGTTCGTCAGGTGAGTGAATTTCTGGATGGGAAGGAACTCGATCTGCGCACCGGTCTGCGGGTCGGTGATCTTCATCAGCAGGTTCGCGAGGACCGAATAGTCAGGCATCCACTGCACGCCGCCCTCAGGCTTCCACCCGACGGGGACAAGGAACGTCACCGCCTCGATGTTGTTGATGCCTGGATCTTTCACCGAGAGCTTCGTGAACTTCAGCGTTCCCTGCGCTGGTGGCGTTGCCTGGGCATTTACGGGCGCGCGCGCTGGCGCGGGCCCGGCATTGACGGCTGGACGGTCCGCAGCCAGAGAGGTTGAAGCAATCGTGAGAATCACCAGAGCACGAATAGTGAACATGAGCCTCCTCCTTCAGGTGACCTCAGCGCATGCTAATGCGCTGCGGCCCTCCGTCAAAGCGGCTGCGGCAATTCCTGGCGTCGGTGCTTAGGAGGCGCGGCCAGGGCTACACGGGCAAGCGGGAATTTCGCGAAAGAGGACCGCGCGGGTAGCAAAGCGCCGTGCGGGGAGAGGCTCGCTGAGATAACAGGCACCGTGAAGGATTGTTCCCGAAGCGGCGTAATGGAGACGAGTGGCCCCGTCGCAGCTCAGGGCGGCTACGAGATTGAGAACGTGGCGTCTCACGCGGACCGCCCGTTCACCATGATTGGCGTGCCGCACTCGGGGCAGCGGTCCGTGCTAAAGCGAAGGTCGTCCACCCCAGCGGCAACACCGCCGTGGCGGCCGCAATGCACCAGAAGGGGGCGACCCCTTGGGCGTCCAAGATGCCTCTGCGCGCGTTCCGCTTCCCGTACCACGCGAAGCCGCCCCGTTCCCAACCGAACCACGTGTCGCCCTCATCGGGACCCAGAAAAATCCGGTGGTTGAACGGGGGGCGGGGCTTGCCGCGCTCGTACTTCAGCCCGTAGAAGTCCGCGGGCTGGCCCGACCAATCGGCCAGGAGCAGTCCAACCGCGACGCGCCCCTGCGCCGAGCGAACGGATCGCCAGCCGCCGTCGCATCGCCAGTCGAGCTGGTCCGACAAGCCGTAGCTCCGCACCCACAGCACGCACACCGCCACGGATAGCAGCAGCGACAGCGCGGCGGCGAAGCTAAGGAGCTTGTGTTTCATGCAGCTGGTGCAGGCTTGACCACAGTCCCGCACTCCGGACAGCGGTCGGCGGTGGCGCGAAGGTCGTAGCCGCAAATGGGGCACAGGCCTCTGGCCGCGCGCCTTCGGCGCCGGACGAAAGCCGACGCGAAAGCGATCGACGGCACCGCCGCGAGGAGCGCTGGAAGCCACAGCGGCAACACGTACATCGAGCTGCTCTGCCAGAACCCAGCAGTTGACGGACGCCCAACGACGGTCACTACGCCCCGGGTTCCCCAGTGGCCGAAGCCGAGCCGGTTCCAGAACGTACCGGTCCCAATCGACCGCTTCGGCCACTCGGGAGGAATCCGCACTCGGCTAAAAGTCCACCCGTCGGCGACGGTTGGCTTGACCCCGAAGAGCTCCTCTGTCGCGTCGGCACGCGTGACGGTCCGCTGGAGGGCCAGCATGCCCCAGCCTAAGCCGATGCTCGTCAAGTTCCAGTCCGGGCGAGGCCGGTCGGGCGTCGCCCCGTCTACGCGACAGATGGTCGTCATCGTTCGATAGCTGTCCACCCAGAGCACGACGGACGCGAGCGCGAATGCCAGCGAGAGCGCGACCGCGAGATTGAAGAGGCGACGTCTCATCCCCTCCCGGATCATATCCTGCTGTTGTCTGCCACCGAATGAACCGGTAACGCGACTTGCCATCCGTCAGATATCATGTTAAAACTGGCATAATGGCGCACGGGGACCATCCGAAGGCCCATGCACTGGATGGGGTCGACGCACCGTGATATCCGTAAGTGCTCGGAGGGCGTGCGTGAGATATTCGGGTTCGCGCTCTATCAGGCGCAGTTGGGCGCCAGGCATGTATCCGCGACGGCCATGAAGGGATTTGGCGGCGCAAGTGTCTTAGAGGCGGTTGAAGACGATGCGGATGGCACCCATCGGTGTGTTTACACGGTCAAATTCCCACGCCTGCTCTATATTATCCACGTGTTCCCGAAAAAGTCCAGGAACGGAATCAAGACTCCGAGAGTCGAGAGAAGACCTTGATCTGATCAAGCAGCGGTTAAAAGATGCAGCCAAACATTACAAGGAATGGTGTCGTGAAAACCCGGAAGAAAAAGAAGCGCAGAAGTGATGCGACCACGGCCGTTCACGTCGGCAGCGAGAACGTATTTGAGGACCTCGGGCTTTCCTCTCCCGAAGACCGCCTTGCCAAGGCCGAGCTTGCACATCAGATTTGTTCGCGGATTGCCGCGCTGCGGTTGACTCAGACTGAGGCAGGTGCGCGGCTAAGAATTGATCAACCGCGGGTATCTGACCTTCGTAGAGGCAAGCTGGATCAATTCTCAGCTGAGCGGCTGCTCACGTTCCTCCTCGCACTTGACCATGACGTTTTTATCGTCATCCGCCCCGCCAAAAGACGGCACCACGCGACGGTTCGTGTCGTATCTGAAGATTTGATGGAGGCATAGTCGGCCGTCACGGCACAGCGGTCCGGATTCATCACGCATGACGGCTGCGGCAGGTGGCGGTACCGATCCTGCGTCCTTTGCTTCTGCCGCCACCCGTGAGCAGACACCGGCGCTGCCGCCAGCCCTTTCCGCCGATTTCGCCGCTCCCCCTGTAATCGCTCGGCGGGCATAATCCGGCGGAGCATGCTGAACTGCGGCCGGCTTCAGAACCGATTTCAGTCACGCCTTTGCGCGGCGGTCGCATGTACTGCAGCCGGGATCCTTCTGACACGTTCGAGCAAACGGAGAAGGCGCTGCGCTCGTGGTGCGGGACGCTGGGGATGGCGGCGGAGCAGTGGGGGAGGCTCGAGGTGCCTGATACTTACCTGCGGCAGACGATCGACGCGGCACGCAAGGAACTGGGCGAGCGGGAGAAGGAGTTGGCGGAGACGGCGGCCAGGGATCCGCGGCGAAAGGAGCTGGAGCGGCGGCTGGGGAACTGCCGGGAGCAGATCGCGCAGTTGGCGGATGCGCTGGCGAAGGGGGATCAGGAATCGGCCATGAGCATCTCGGGCCGGCTGCTGGCGCAGATGCCGGGCGGCGGGGGCGGGGCTTCATGAACGCGAAGAAGATTCTTTGAAGTCGCGTTGGGCCTCGTCACCAGCACTGGGGGGTTCCTTGAGGAGCTTCAGGGGATGCAGCAGCCGAAAGACGGGGGGCGTGAAGGCACGTAATCGTGTCGCGGAAAACTCAAAGGGACGCGCGAGAACCAGCCGGCTCGGGGGGAGAATGAACGCCATGCGATCCCAACGGATCGGGGCGGCGTTTCCCGCTTGCTGCCGGCATTGCTGAAAAGTAGGACACGAACGTGCTAAGGCACGTACAATGAGTGAGGTACAATCAACGCCGGACTTGTTTCCAAGGCCC
>JBBRCX010000197.1:0-3584 GCA_038204465.1 Tepidisphaerales bacterium
GCAACCGCATTCTAGGGAAAGCGTGACGCCGCGTCGTCGTCGGTCCTGCGGCAACGATTGATTTTCAGTCAGCATCGCGGTCTGGGCTTACCGACGATTCGGCAAGTTTTGCCTTCAAATGGAGAATGCGGTTGCCCTGGATTTGGGCTCGATTCAGGCAACGTATGCGACGCAAAAGATTGATGTCCCGGAGGAGCGACGCTCATGTGCTGGTAGCAACGGCCTTGGCGGCGGTGGGGCGCGGGTCGGGGGCGTGGCGGATGGCTTTGATGGCGTAGAGATCGCGGTCGGCCTCGGCCAGCAGGTTCTCCGCGGTGGGAGTCTGCAGCGAAGTCAGGTTGGAGAGGCCAATCGAGAGCCGGGGCGGCTTGGCGACGCGAAGGGTCTTGACCAAGGCGTCTACCAGGGAGGTGAGACGGCCGGCCAGGGACTTGCCGGCTTCCACGCTGCAGCCGGGCAGGAGGACGACGAACTCGTCGCCTCCACAGCGGAAGGCGACGTCATCGCCGCGGACAGCGGAACGGATCAGTTGGCCGATCGCCTTGAGCAATTCGTCGCCGGCGGCGTGGCCAAGCGTATCGTTCAGCGGCTTAAAGTTGTCCACGTCGATCATCAGCAGGCACAATTCTATGCGATCCTGCTGGCAGCGCTGCGTCGCCTGGGGGAGGTATTGGTCGAGGAAGCGCCGGTTGAACAGGCCCGTCAGCGCATCGCGCGTCGCCTGGTGACGCAGGGAGTCGATCGTGCGCTCCAGCGCGTCGGTGCGCTTCGCGACGCGCTGCCGGATTTCCGCCTCGAGCTTGGCGATGGCGGCCTTCTGCTGGCGGAGGTCGCGCAGCAGGCCCTGGATCATCGGGATCAGCGGCGCTATGCCGCCGCTTACCTGCGAGAGCTCGTCGATGGGGATTTGCCCGCGCCGCGCCTGCGGAACAAGCGCCTTGAGTTGCTTGATCGGTGAGAACCAGAAGCGGCGGCGGTCGACCGTGCCCCAGCAGCTTGCCAGCAGCGCGCCAACGGCCAGCATCACCTGCAGTGTCCACGCGCCGCGGATTGGGTCGCGGGCGATCAAAAGGCGCAGCATCCATGCGAACGCGGTCGCCGTCAGCAGGATAGTCAGCGCCTGTCCGCCCAGCCGCGCGAGCCCGGGGCCCGCGCAGACCTTGGCGACTTTTTGTTTCTCGCGCTCGATTGAAGTCATCGCGTCTGTACCTTCACACACTCATCGGCATAGCCGCGCGCACGGTTCAGACTCCCGCGCCGCTGGGGCGGTCCAATTGACGCAGGGTCCGAGAAGATCGTTGTCCTCAACCGCGCTCGTGCGATCTGCGCGTCTGGGAGAAAATGAAGTTTCTTTGCCGGAGGGCTGGTGAATGAGCCACCCGCTGAATCCGATACAGACGGTATAAGAGTATGTCGCAACACGCCCACTATGCCGCACATCTATGCCGCGGGTGATGTGATCGGCTTCCCCGCGATGGCCGCGACCAGCGTGGAGCAAGGGCCGGCTCGCTTCGTGCCACATGCTTCATCAGCCCGCGCTCGCCGAGTGCTACAAGGTGGCGGCGCTGGATGGAATGAACCGGGTCCGCGCAGGCCGCGACCTGGTCATCGACGTCCGCGCTGAGGCGGCCTGACCGAGATCGGCGCGCGGCGCGCCACGATCTGCGTTCCTCACAGCGATCCCACCTGTCCCTGTTCGAAGCACATTCCCGGGAGATTCTTACGCGGTCTTTCTCCTGCGGGTTGCGCGCTTGCCCGATCGCGCGCCGGTGGACTTGCGTGAGGCGGTTTTTCTGCCGCGCGCGGGCGCGGGGTCCATCGCGCGAATAGCGCGGGCGGCCAGGTCCGCGTCTTCTTCGCGATCGAAGCCCAGATAACCGACGAAACGATTGCCCATTACGGCGGCCGAGACGCCGCGCATGCTGACGTGCGTGTCGGCAACCGCGCGGGTCAGGCGGCTGCCGAGCCCGGGCCGGTCCTGGCCTTCCACACGCAGCGTCGGCACGTCCTGGGCCGGCTTGAGCCCGACCGCGCCGGCAGCGCGCTCGACGAGCTTGCCGCGAATGGGCGTGACGTAAAGCATTCCGGCTTCGGGCTTGTGGGGCTCGCGCCGCGCGATGACGCATTGGAGGTTTGCACCGGCTGCCGCCAGCTCGTCCAAAATATCCGCGAGCCCGCCCGGCCGATTCTCAATTTCGCCCGCCCAGACTTGCACCTTGGTGACCTGCATCGACATGGCCGACTCCTTCCCGAAAGGTGATGGACAGCGGGTCGAAGGTGTGAGGGGGCCGTTGCCCCGGAGCGCCCGCCGCGCATCACGAGGAGGGGAATATACCGCGCCGCCGCGGCGCTGACTCATCCCCGGTTTCCTCAAACTCACGACGAATCCGCCCCATCGATCCGCAGCCGGATCGAGTCGGTCCCGAGGCCGCGCCGCGTGCGGGTCAAGCTTTTCGCCGCCAGCCCAGGCGACCTTGCAGGCTTTCGCCGGCTTTGGCGATCCGATGCAGGGCTTTGGTGGGGTTATGTGGGGTTATCGTGGACCAGGAAGACCTCAACCGCGCGCCACACACCTCCCTGCCGACCCGAACGGCCCCAGCCGCAAACGCCGATTCGGCGCGGCCCGCGGTTTCACCGATTCATTTGTCAAAGAGCGTTCCGACACGGCCCCAGCCGTTGCGCCGAGGCATGATTCATTATACCTTCTTTCTTCATGGAGTCAACCCTTTCCGGGGGAATTCAGGTTTTCGAAACTTACCGCTGCAGTCAGGCGAGCGGCCAGCGCTTGATCTGGTGCTTGCTGAAGCCGAGCCGCGGCGTGCTTGTCGGCTTCAATGAAATTGCTTACAATTTCCCTTTCCCCTGGTGGAGCTCTCATGCGTCATGTGATTTCCGCGCTGGTGATCAACGAGCCGGGCGTGCTGGCCGGCGTGGCCAACATGTTTTCCGCCCGCGGATTCAACATCGATTCGCTGGTTGTCGGCCGCACCGAGAACCCCGAGCTGTCGAGGATGACGATCGTCGTCAACGCCGACGACAACACCTTCGAGCAGGTGCGCAAGCAGCTCGCCAAGCTCGTTCCGGTGGCGAAAGTGCGCGACTTTAAGGAGAGCGCCTACCTCGAGCGCGACCTGGCGCTGATCACCGTGGGGGTCCTGCCCGAGCAGCGCGGCGAGGTGATCGAGATCGTGACCCTGTTCCGGGGGAAAGTGGTCGACGTGTCACCCGAGAGCCTGATCGTCGAATTGGCGGGGACGGAAGAGAAAATCGAGGCGTTCATCGAGTTGATCCGGCCCTACGGGATCAAGGAACTGGCGCGCACGGGCGTGATCGCGATGGCGCGCGGGATGCAATCATCGCGCGAGACCGCGCCCAGCACCGGCCCGACGGCGCGCAAGCGCAGCCTGGATGCGCCGGCGGCGGTGGCGCTGCCTCCGAGTTAGCCCGGATTATTCATGACGCTCAAAAAGCCCGTGAATAACCCTCTTTCTCGAAAGTCGGTGCGCCCGGCGATGTCGGGCTTGATTCCTTGCACGTGAACGCCACATCGGCGTTTACGATCATATGCAGCCGAGTGCTATGAA
>JBBRCX010000198.1:0-3544 GCA_038204465.1 Tepidisphaerales bacterium
CATCGCCCTGCGGCGCACCGAGGGTGTTCTCCATGAAGTCGTGATAAGACTCCATGGTTTTGAATCGATCGACCACACGGCCGCCATTCCCGTCCGGGCGATCGACCCAATACGGCTTCTCCTGCGTCGGGTCGAAGCCGAAATCCGTATGGCCGGCGCCTTCGGTGGTCGTGTAGTCAATTCGCGAGGATCGCGGTTTTCCGGATGCCTGGGCTTCGTTGGCAATCGCGCCCATGTCTCCGTTCCCGCCACTGGGCCATTGGTTGACGGGTTCGACTACCCCGGTCGCCGGATTCGACGGGTGCGAGTGCGCATCCAATTCCCAGCGGCCGACATCTGGTCGACCGTCGAGGATTTCCTTCCAGCGCTGCACATTGCCGCCGTCGCGGGGTGCCTCACCCGAGGCGACCTGCACCGTGGATTCGTTGCCCTGAATGACGATGTACTCGCCGGTCTCAGTGTTTCGGTAGACCGCCACCTCGCGCAATGGATCTTCGGCAATAGAGTTCCGGTACATCTCCTGGGTGCCTGCCGGATCTTTGGGATCCGGCGCCTGCATGACGGTTTCCTCCGGCATCAGCATTATTTCGGCGTCCTGCGTGGTTGAGCCGGACGGCTGCGTTGCCTCGGTGGCCGCCGACGGCACCCGGTCCGGTTCTGTTGCTGCCGCTTTGCTTTCCAGCGGATCGGCGGGGCCTGGTCCTGACTCGTGCTGACCTGGCGTCGGTTCGGACGCGGGCGCTCCTGTGGCCACGTCCACATCCCCGTGACCAGCGGAAGCCTCGTTTCCCGTGGGACGTGGTTCGATCTCCGCGGCGCCAGCCGGTGCTTCGTGAGATCCGGGGCCTGCTCCCGCATCGGTGGTGCCGGTCCCGACATCGGTGTCGCCATGTGCGATCGGTTCGGTGATCGAGCCTTCTGTTGTCCCGCTCTTGCTCCCGGACGGTGCGCCTTCCGGGGCATTCGGACCGTGGACGGCGCCGTAGGCCTCGGTCGCGCCGTGCATGACACCACCCATGGCAGCGCCCATCTTGGCGCCTTCGGCCGCTCCGGAGGCTCCCGCTTCCAGGATCACTCCGAGCGGATTGCCACTCTTCCAGGTGTTCTCGTCCATGATCGCTGCGGCCATGCCAGATGGCAGACCGGCAATCGCGCCCTCAATTCCGCTGGCCACGGCCTTGGAGGTGACGCGGCCCAGCACACCGCTTTCCGCCGCCTCGGCGATGATCGCGAACGCCGGGGTCTTGAGAATCGCTTGCAGCGCGATCTCGCCCAGGCCGGCCGTCGCGCCGGCCACAATGACATTGACGGCTCCGTTGGCAAGATCTACCACGATGTCCTCGCCGCCATAGGCCTCACCCTTCATCAACTGCTTGGTCAACATGCTCGCGGCGGTCGCGGCGACCGCCCCAGCTATCGCGCCGACCACTGTCGTTGTGGTGCCGAGGGCCGCCGCCGCGGCGATCACCGCGGGACCGGCCGCTCCCGCGGTCAGGGCTGTCACGGCAATCCCAGCGACGATGGCCGCCCCGGTGGCGATGGTGTCGGTGATACTGTCCAGGGCCGCTCGATGCTCTTCGACATCCTTGTCGCCGTACTCGCTGAAGCGTTCGAATCGCTCCTTGGCGGCCTGGGTGCGCGGATCCTCCTCGCCGTACTGGGAGCGAAGCTTCTGATAGTCGTCGTACGCACTACCGGCCTTGACAGTGGTCGATTCAAGGACGTCCGATTCCTCGTCGTCGAAAAGTCCGCCGACAATTCCCGTGCCCTTGTTGAGCTCCCAGTCCTTGCGAGCGCGCAGGTAGGCAAGTTGCTCTTCCGGTGTGCCGGTGCCCTGGAGCATCAAATTCGCGTCGGCCTTGTCCCGACCGGAAAGGTCGCCCTCGAGGTCTTCCTTCAGGTCGTTACCGGTCAGTGCCTTGTAGTCCCGCTTGAGCTGTTCGATCTCTTCCTTCGATTTTCCCTTGAGCGTCTTCTTGATGGTCTCCTCGTCCGTGCCGGCACCGAAGACCGCATATTTGATCTCCTGGGCATCGGAGAGTTTGCCGCCCTGCGAGATCAGCGTCCTGGCCTCCTCCTGGGAGTATCCGGACATCTCCAAGCTGATCACCGACTGGAACGCGCCGGGCCCCCACTCCGGATTCTCTGCGTCGTAACGGGATTCGAGGCCGGCCATGTTCTTCTTGGCTTTTTCCGCGATGGTCGTCTCGGCGTCGGACTGAATCTTCTTCCACTTGGCCTTGCGATCGGCGGCAGAGAGGGTGCGATTGGCCGGGTCCTCGTCGAACTTGACCTGCAGGTCTCGGATCTCGTCCTTCTTGGCCCTGTCGTACTGGTTTCGGAGCACGGCGTTGATCTTGTCGTCGTCGGCGTAGAAGCCTTCGTGTTCGATCTGGATCTTCGCCGCGTCCATGCCGGACTGGTCGACACTCTGTTCGGCAATTGCGAGTTTGAGCTCTCCGCCGGAGAGCTCGTCCTGGAAATCCGCCTCAAGTTTGCCCTGATCGCCCCCTGCGTACTTATTCCCGTAACGCTCTTTGATGGCCGCGGTGCGTCGTTTGATTTCGGCTTCGACCTCGGCGGTCGTCATGCCTTTGGCCCGGGCCTGGCTCTCGACTTCGTCGCGCACCTGGCTGTAGACCGCGTGGATGGCGTCCTCGTCGGTGCCGACACCGGACATGGCCTCGTTCAGGGCGATCGCATCGGCCTTGGCGGTATCCCCGGCCAAGAGGGCATTTGCCTGATCGAGATCGTTGCCATCCATATCGTCGGCCATACGGGAACGCAGGTCGACTCCGTAGGTCTCCTGATATTTGTCCATGATGGCGTCGCGCTCGGCCGGGGTCTTTCCACGCAGAGTTTGCATGATCAACGCTTCGTCGGTGCCGGCACCGGACATCGCATCGTTGAGAGTGGCCACCGCGCCGGCCGTGGGATCGCCAGTCATCAACGCCTGTGCGCGTTCCGCCTCGGATCCAGAAACGTCGTCGTTGACGTCCTCCTCCATGTTTCGCCCGGGATATGTCGCGGCATACGCCTTTTTCATTGCGGCGATCTGCAACGGGGTGCGACCCTGAAGGGCCTTGAAGAGCCTCTTCTCGTCGGTACCCCAGCCCTTCACCGAGCCGCGCACGTCCCGCACGATGACGCCGGCATCGAATCCCGGATTCTGGGCGCGCCCCAGCGCGTTGAGGTCTTCCCAACCGAGGCTGTTGATCGCCTCTTCCTCGAGCGCCTTCGAGATCTCCGGCACGCGGCGGGCCTTGAGCCGTTCGATCAGACCGACCGCAACCGCGCCCACCGGATCCTTGCCACCGGAATGCAGAAAGGCGGTGAGCACGGCCTTCTGTTCTTTGCTGAGTTTGGCCATCTGGTCGAGCACGGCTTGCTTGTTGCCGGCGGCCATCTCGTCCCGCATCTTCACCAGCATGTCGAAATCGGCCGATACCGTGTCCCTGGTCTGGGCGTTGCGCTGTGCCTCCCACGCTTTGGTGTCGGCCTTGGACTGCGAGGCCCAGTCCTTGAACATGTCCATCAGCTGGTC
>JBBRCX010000199.1:0-3482 GCA_038204465.1 Tepidisphaerales bacterium
CGTGCGGTAATCGGGCTGCCAGACTTTCAAGACGAAGGTCTCGAAGAACCAACTGGTGTGCGCGAGATGCCACTTCGTCGGACTGACGTCGGGCATTGATTGCACGACGTAGTCCTCCGGTTCCAGCGTCTCGCAGAGGCGTTCGGAAAAGCCTCGGACTTGGCGGTAGCGCTCGAGCAATTGCGCGGCGCGTCCTGGTTTTCCTGAGACCGGCCGGACCGTGGCCGCGGGCGGAAGCTCGTCGACGACAGCGTTCGTCATTGTTCTTTGCGCTCCTCTTCCAGCTCCTCACGGCGCGCTTCAACCATCTGATCGTGCGCCGCTTCTTCGACTCCGCCGGTCACGAGTTCCTCACCGACGTTTACGTCCTCGTCGAAGCCGTTGTTGGGCGTCTGATGTCCGGAGGCGCCGGGAACATCAAAGCGGCTGGTCATTTCATCCGCGGCCTCGCTGTCGGTTTCAGGGGAATGCGAAGTATCCACGCCAGTGAGTTCGTTCTTCGCTTGTTCCCAGTCGCCATCGGTAAATTCATCCGCCTCGCGCTCATCGATCATGGCGATTTCGCGCGCGCGTTTTTCCACCTGCTCGGGCGAAGGAACTCCGAGACCGTTTCCGTGCACCGTAATTTTGCCGTGTGGCGTGTGGGAGTGATCGTTCATAATCGTGATTCGGATGGAGCAGGCCGAATGGTTCGCATCATTCGTAACCTGCGAGATGCCCAGAGCGTCGGTTATTCCGGGCACGAACTCAATCGTGGACCTGGCGAGGCCGGGGTTTTGGCCCGGCTCACCTGATTCGAGGAAATAGAGCATCCGCCAGATTCGACTCGGTCTGGCCGCGCTCGATCACCTGCACCGGGCTGGAGCCATCGAACGCCGGGTTCGGCTCCTTTAGCCAGCGATCGACGTCGGTCGGTTTCATCAAACGGCCGAGGCTATCGAGCAGGCGATCCATCTCGGCGAACTAACGTTTAAAGCGGCGTAGTTCGGCCGGCTGTTGCCCCAAATTTACCATGCCGGCTGCCACTGCTGCATGGGGCTAACAGAACGCGCTGTTCGAGCACTTTCGGTCTAACGTTTTGCGGTGACCTCCGCGAATGGGAAGGGCTTTTTGGTGCCGTTCCTCGGCGCGCTTAACCATCGATTTTAGCATGCAGGCGCAGCTTGGAGCGGGGATTTTTCGGCATTGGCGTCGCACGCGCGCGAAGCTCGCTTGACTCCTGTTGCAGTTGATTGAACCGTGAAAGACCACAAACCGCATTATGAAAAAAATTGCCAAAATACTTCTCATCGGAATCACTGCCGCAGGGACCCTTGCCGCTCAGGCCGGCAAGGAAGACGGCGTCACGAAGCAGTTTAACGAAGCGACGGTCGCACAACTTCAGGCGCAGATGGCTTCCGGAAAGCTCACCTCGGTTGAGCTGACCAAATTCTATCTCGCCCGCATCAAGGCTCTCGACGAGGGCTCGGAAGGGGTCAACTCAATCATCGAGCTAAACCCGGACGCGCTCCAACTCGCCGCCCAGGCGGACAGGATGCGCAGTCACGGCAAAGTCCTCGGCCCGCTCCACGGAATTCCTGTCTTGCTCAAGGATAACATCGATACGGGCGACCAGATGCAGACGAGCGCCGGATCGTTCGCGCTTGTCGGCACGCCCGCCAGGCAGGACTCCACTGTTGCCGCCAATTTTCGCGCAGGCGGGGCGGTCATCCTCGGCAAAACCAATCTTTCGGAATGGGCAAACTTTCGCTCCTTTGGATCGACCAGTGGCTGGTCGGGTCGTGGCGGGCAAACGAACAACCCGTACGGGCTCGATCGCAACCCGTGTGGCTCAAGTGCCGGCTCCGGCGCGGCCGCCTCCGCAAATTTTGCTGCAGTCTCGATTGGCACTGAGACCGACGGCAGCATCGTCTGTCCCGGCAACGCCAACGGCGTCGCCGCGATCAAGCCGACGGTAGGTCTAACCAGCCGCGCCGGGGTGGTGCCGATCTCGCACACTCAGGATACAATCGGTCCTCATGGACGCACAGTGGCCGACGCAGCAGCAGCCCTCGGTGTCATGCAAAGCCGCACCTTCGATGGACGCGATCCCGCGACCGGCGGTGTCCCGCTGGGTTGGCAGGGAACAGGTAAGACTCGTCCCCAGCATATTCCAAACGACTACACCCAGTTTGTGGATCCGAATGGTCTCCAAGGCGCGAGACTGGGCCTAACGAGGGTAGGGTTGAACGGATACAAAAACGTGCGGACGCCCCAAGCGGTGCTCGATGAGTTCGAGGCGGCGGTGAAAGCACTCAGAGCGGCAGGTGCCACCGTGGTCGACCTCGATGCGGCTGGCTTCACCTTTGCGCCGGCTGATGGCGAATTCCTCGTGCTGCTCTACGAGTTCCGCCAGGACGTGAGGGCGTATTTCGAAACCCGCGTCGGTGTGCCGGTGGCAGGTGGGACTCTTCAAACCGCCATTGATTTCAACAAGGCCCATGCCGCGATCGAGATGCCATTCTTCAACCAGGACATCTTCATACTTACCGCGGCGCTTGCGACAGGACCGGATACCCCGCAGCCAATCTTCGGGGGTATGACCTACAACCAGGCGCTGGCCATCGATCACAAGGCGGGGGCTAAGGGCATCGACGCGGCCCTCAGTCAATTCCACCTCGACGCAGTGGTGTCGGCCACCGATAACCCTGCGTGGTCCACCGACCTGATCTACGGCGACCGCTTCATCTTCGGAACCTCGGGGCTCGCCGCGGGGCCGGGTTATCCGATTGTGCAGGTGCCAGCGGGGATGGTCCACGGTGCACCGCTCGGCATCAGCTTCTACGGCACGGCCTTCAGCGAGCCTACCTTAATTAGGCTCGCTTCGGGATTTGAGGCTGCGACGCAGGTGCGCGCCCACAATCTACCGACCTTTGCCGACACGGTGCCCTTCCGTCATATCGACGGGACAAACGTGACCCCGACTACGCAGCAGGGTGTGGACACGGTGAATCCAGAGGACGCGAAGAAAAAACCGCATCATCTGTAACCGGTAGCTTGAAGAGTTGGGCGCCGGCGGCCGGAGGAGTTGGTTCGCGAGGGCCCGGGCACGCGACGCTTAACCCGGCCTCCGACGATGCAGGCGGCACCGGTCGCGCGGGTATTGAGCGCGGTTCTTGGTTGGCAAGAGGGTCGGAATGCTGAGACGAGGCTGGTTCCTCAATGAGCATCGGGAAGCACGCAGCGCGAAAGCGGAAGGATCGAGCGCGAAATTGACCTTCGGGGGGCGCTCAGCTTTCCCGCCAGCCGCTGAGCGATCACGGAGATCAAGCGGAGCTGAATAAGAACTGGCCAGCTTTAGGCGAGGAAGTGCGCGCGGGTTATCACATGAACAAGAAGCATTGGAATACCGTCGCGCTCAGCGGTGGCGTGCCGACCGCGGAGCTGCGGCGGATGATCGATCATTCTTACGAGCAGGTGCCCGCGTCGCTCACGAAAAAAGA
>JBBRCX010000200.1:0-3373 GCA_038204465.1 Tepidisphaerales bacterium
CAGCAAGGCCAACGATTCCTACATACGAAGCATCCAGGCCAAGATCAAGGGCAATGTGCTGGTGCCTGCGGAGATTGTCGGCAATCCCGAAGCGATCTTCGAGGTCGTGCAGTTACCCACCGGGGAGATCATCGACACGCAACTCAAGAAATCCAGCGGCGTGCGCGCCTACGACGACGCGGTGCAGCGCGCGATCATCAAATCCTCGCCGCTGCCGCGGCCGGAAACGCCTGATCTCTGGCAGCGCAACCTGACGCTCAGGTTCCGCCCCCTCGACTAGTCCGTCGTGAGCGCCGCGGCCGTCATGCGGTGCGACTAGCCTTCGCGCGACTTCTTCTCGATGATCTGAATCGTCGCCCAGCTCCAGTCAGGACGCTGCTCGACCAGATGCTTCAGCGAGACCGTGTAGACCGAATGCGTGGTGGTCAGAATCACGTTGCGGCCTTCGGCATATTCGGCCGTCGGCACAATGACCGTTTTCATCGCCAGCGGCTTGTCCGGGCGCGAAGGCGGCGGAAGATACAGCCCTTCGAAGCGCTCGCCCATGGTCGACATGTCCAGGCCGTTGACGACGTAGCCCATCTCTTCGTTGGGCCGGCGCTTCGCCGACAGCGTCACCGCCACCATGCGCTCGGCGATGATATTGACGCCGGCTTCGACTTCCTCGTTCGATACCTTGTTCAGTCGTCGCACCACGCCGAGCAGCCAACCCTCGACATCGGACTGTCTCACCGCCACCAGCGCGCCGAGCGTCAGGCTCTGGCCAATGCCTCCCGTCGCCGCAATTCTCAATCCCGCGACGCTGCGATCCTTGACTTCCCACATCGGATCGCTCCACGACGAAAGGCTGGCCGCAAGCGAATCATCCTCGACCACCGCCTTGCGCTTGGGACGCGGCGCGCCGGCAACCGGATAGACTTCGATCTGCTCGGTGCTCGTCTCCACCGACGCTTCGCCCGCCTTGGCGCCGATATCGACGCAGATCCGCGAAAGTCCGATGCGCACCCGGGCCGACACCGCGACCGCGGTTCGCGGATCCCGGCGCAACTCGCTGTGAAACGCGGGCGCGAGGGCGGGTTGAATCTTGCGCAGCACGCCCAGGCGCTGCTGGTTGATCGCCGCGATGGGGCCCTGATCGGTCATTTCCGCGTCGCGCAGCGCATTGATCGCGCGATCCATGCCTTCGGCCAGTGGCGTCGTGTCCAGGTAGCGCAGCATCGAGCCCCGGTCATTGCCGGTTCGACGCACGATTCCCTCGCGGCCGGCAAGGTCAACGAAGAAACCTTCCATCGATTTGGGAATTTGCTCCAGTGAAAGACGCCGGCTCCAGGCACGCAGTTGCGAGCTCGCCCAATCAATCTCGGTCGGGCTCAAGTTTCCGGTGTTGAGCTGGTGAACCAGTAGGACGTAAAGGTATTCCTGCTCGACTGACCAAGGCTGCGCCGTTGCGCCCGCGGCGGGAAGCGCCATCGGATGACGGTCGCATTGCATCTCGCACGAGCGCAGGTAGGTTCCGTGCATCTCGATCCATTTGGCGGGGATCCAGCGCTCGTACTTGAAGACGCGAAGTTTGGCGTCGGTGCCTTGAAAATGGACCAGCCGCACGAAAAGCAACGGTAGCGCGGCTTTCCAGCGCGCGTTGTCCGCCTCGTGCACCGCGGTCTCGAGCGCGGACTGGTAAGCCGTCGTGAAGGCCATGCTCATTTCCCACAGCGCCTGCCAGATGCGGTCCGCCAGCTTGGGCGCGCTCTCCGAGTTCTCGATGTACTGCTTGATGAGCTGGCGCCGGTCGGCGCCAAGCGCCGCGTCAACGAACTGGATGGCGTTGATGCGATTCAGGTCGGGGACACGCTGCGTCTTGCGCATGGTGTCGAGCACCGCGATGACCTGCTGCTGCCTGCCGATCACGTCGAGCGACGGCAACTGGCGCAACCATGCCGCCGCTGCCTTGGCGCTCTGCAGCGGATCGGAAAATTCCTTCGCCTGCGGTGTCAGAAATCCGAACATCGCTTTCATTGGTGCTGCCTGTCGGTGGTGGGGCCCATGGCGCGCGCCGAAAACCAAGTCTTAGCGGCCCCATGAAACACAGAATCGCCCGGACCCGGACGACCACAAACTTATAGCCCAAAACTGCCCGCAGCGCAAAACCCTCCTCGGATTAGGTTAACATTCGCCTCTCTTGAAACCAGACCCGCGCGCTCCGCCGCCGCGGCGTCGTCGCGTGAGGTTTGAAATGACGATCCGTTTAATTTCCGGCCGGGCGTGCCTGGTGGCGCTTTTCAGCACCATCGCTTACCTTGGACTCGCCTATCCGGCGTACGCTCAGCCGTCGGGAACTCCTTCCGCAGCCTCATCAAGCAAGTTGGATGCCAAGGGGAAAGAATTGCAAAAGATCGATGTTAAGCTAGGTTCGGGTACCGAAGCAGTTAAAGGCAAGGCGGTGGTTGTTCACTACACGGGCTGGCTCTACGACCCGGCAACGAGTCAAAAAGGGGCCAAATTCGACTCCTCCCGCGACCGCAATGTTCCGTTTGGCTTCTTCCTCGGCGAAGGGCGGGTGATCCGCGGCTGGGAAGAAGGTGTTCAGGGCATGAAAGTTGGCGGCCAGCGAACCTTGATCATCCCGCCGGAGATGGGCTACGGCGAACGGGGCGCGGGGGGCGTGATACCTCCCAATGCAACGCTGATCTTCGACGTCGAGTTGCTCGAAGTCAAAAGCTGAAGTGTCGCAAAGAGGCTTTTCTAGAAGCACCTCGGGTTCGTCCGCTAACAACGCGAACGCTTACTTCATTGATCGCGGAAGAGTTTCCCCGACCACGCGGAGACGCCGCTACCAGTACGTCTCCAGGGTGTAGTGGCCGGGCTCGCGCCGCCGGTGGCGGCGCATGCCCCGCCCCTCGAGCACGGTCTGCGTGTCGCGCACCATCTCCGGGTTGCCGCAGAGCATCGCGTGGGCATTTTCTGCCGTAAGAGGCACGCCAGCCCGCGCTTCCAGGCGACCGTCCTTGATTGCATCTGGAATGCGTCCCCGTAGTGCACCGGCATGCGACTCGCGACTGACGAAGGGGATAAAGCTGAAGCGACCGCTTTGCGCGGCGGCCACCCCCGCGATCTGCTCGGCGTAGGAAAGATCCCGTGCGTATCTCACCGCATGGATGAGAATGACACGCTCGAATTTTTCCCACGGATCGGGCGTGTGCAAGATCGACAGGAAGGGACCGAGGCCGGTTCCGGTGGCGAGGCACCACAGCGCCGCCGCAGATGGCACCTCGGGAATACTGAAAAACCCGTTCGCGCGCTCGAGCAACCATACTGCATCGCCCGACTCGAGCGCTGCAAGCCGCGGCGAAAGCGGACCCTCCGGCAGGACGTT
>JBBRCX010000201.1:0-3213 GCA_038204465.1 Tepidisphaerales bacterium
CGACCAAAACGATATCTCCGGCTCGTTGCTCATTCGGCGCCATCCAAAGGAGGCAGTTGAACTCCGTGTTGCCTGCCGCAGTGAATGGATGCGGATGATCGAGGTCGATAGGCTGACGCGCCAGAACTTGAACCGACTTGGCGTCCGGCGCCGTCAATTCGTAGTGAGGCAAATGTGGATGGAAATTGAGCGTCGGAACGTTCTTCAGCAGCCCCAGACTGTCGAGGTCTCGGAAGGACGTGAGCGGCGCGATTTCGTTCGTGCCTTCGACCAGCGCAGGCCGAAGGCCGTAGGTGTTGTGCACGGGAACGTCGAGCCCCTTCATCAATGAGCGCGTGTACTGACCGAAGCGCTGCTGGCGTGGCACCAGCGGGTCGCCGTGATGCAGGTATTCGATCTGGCGCTGCTTCATATCACCGGTGAAGCCGACGTCATGGTGGGGCGCCAACAGCAAGCAGGTGCCTTCTCGCTTCAGCTATTCGCGGATCGCCGCAATTTCCTCCGGAGCCGCCTCTTGCTCGGAGAGAATATGGTCGAGTCCGAACACCATTAACGTGTCGGCGTCCGCGAGTACGCGTTCATCTATCGGCTGCTTGAACCCCGCCTGGTCGATGCGCTGGAACACGGCACCGGATGGCCGCTCGCCTCGCCGGCAATTCGCTGGAAGCTAAGCGTCGAGCGGTGAAACAGCTCCAGAGTCCCTGCGATCCCCTGAAGGAATTGCGCCGCACTCCATTCCGGCGTCTCGTAGACCGGCCACAGCGTCGTGCGGACTTCGGTCATCGTCGAAAACCGATTTTCCATCGCTGCCGGATCGCGCTGAGACTCCCAGGGGTAGCTCCACGTCCAGTAGATGCTCATGCGGCGTTTGCCCAGCGTATATTTGCGCGGTATGTGATTTTAATTGTACGTGCGTGCCGCTGTTTGTGTGCTCATGGCTGTTTCCTTACTGGTTCTTTCGTTCTCTCAGAATGTACCCAGTGCTTTCTGCCTGGTGTGCTTGCCAACTCACTTTCAGATTGAGCTCTCGCGCCGCCTTGGCCGCTACGCGAGCCAGTATGCCAGCGTAGGTAGGAAACGAGAGCGGAATATTAGCCAAGTCGTCCACCCGCATCCTTGCTGTGATGGCTATCGCCGCCACCTGAGTTATCTCTACTGCCCGCTCTCCAACAACGTGGCAGCCCAACATCCTACAAGTCTTACGGTCGACGATCAGTTTGCAGAAGCCCACCTTGCGCCCATCAACGATCGTACGCGTGGTCGAGTCGAAGCGCACAACCGCAACCGCCACATGGTGTGTTTGGCGGGCCTTCGCTTCGGTGAGGCCCACCTGGGCATACTCCGGGTTCGTGAAGCTGCCGATCGGACTCACTGGGTCCCCCGTCGTCATCGTCGGGCCTCGCACAGCGTTGGTAGCAGCCACGAAGCCGT
This sequence comes from Tepidisphaerales bacterium, assembly GCA_038204465.1. GTDB lineage: Bacteria > Planctomycetota > Phycisphaerae > Tepidisphaerales > Tepidisphaeraceae > JBBRCX01. The sequence goes on from JBBRCX010000201.1 coordinate 1,432, forward strand.
CTTGTATCGCCTGCGGAACCAGCATGAGGCGACCGGTAATGTCCCCAGCGGCAAAGATATGGGGCGTGGAGGTCCGCAAATACTCATCCACCTTCACGAACCCCCGATGATCGGTCTCGATGCCCGCCGCGGCAAGGCTCAGCCCGTCGGTATTGGCAGCCCACCCCACCGCCACGACTGCAAGCGCGGCCTCGGCGCTGTCCCGGACGTCGTCCCGGGAAAAGATCATTCTCACCCCGGTCTGCGTCTTCTCGAAAGACTCGATGGTGCGGATGTTCGTATGCACCTCGATACCCGCCTCGCGGAAAGCCGCCGCAACCGCAGCCGATACGTCCTCATCCTCGGTCGGCAGGATGCGTGGGCCGCTCTGGAAGAGTCGAACTCGCGAGCCAAATGCGTTGAAAATCGAGGCGACCTGCACTCCCGTTGCCGCAGCGCCAACGACCAGCATTGACGGCGGGACTGAAGTCAGCCCCCAGGCGTCGCTATGGGTTTTTGTCAACTCGAAGCCAGGGACCGGGAGCCGGCGGCTTGCGCCGCCGGTGCAAACGATGATCTTTTCAGCCTGAAGCCGAAGCCCGCCCTCGCTTTCGATGGTGTGTTCGTCGACGAAGCGCGCAACGCCAGCGTGCTCGCGGACCGTCACTCCCAAAGAATCGCTCTGCGCGCGCAAAGAAGAATGCGCACACACGTCGTCGACGACCTCGCGCACGCGCGTAAGCAGCCGGGGATAATCCAGCACCGGCTCGCTGACACCGATACCATATTGACCCAGCTGCCGAGCTTCGCGGATCAGCCGGGCTGCATGGGCCAGAGTCCGCACCGGAACCGGTCCGTCATTGGCTGCCATGCCGCCGAACTCGGCGCGGGTCACCAGCACTGTGTGTGCGCCCAAGTCGGCAGCGCGGATGGCGGCGAGTACACCTGCCGGTCCAGCGCCAATAACGATGACGTCGATCATCTCTGGCTTCCCGACGATAATCGAGACCTGTTCCCCTTCAGCGGACTCCATCCAATGTCGCAAGGTATCGAAGGGCCTTGATGCCCGGCAGAAAAAAGTACGCGCCCCCTCTGACCGTGGTGAAGGCCGGCAAACCGACAATTTTCTTGCGGATCGGACGCTTGGGGATTTTGAATTCCAGCGTGCCGTCTTGGTTTCCGATGATCGGGTCGCGTTCGTTGCCGAGTTCGTGAAAATTTCGATCGTTTGCCCAGACGTTCTGCGCGAACTCGAATTGTCGAATGAGGCTCGCGCAGATCACGAAGGCCGCGATGCCGCGCTCAACGCCGTCCTCCGGCGCGCCTTCTGGAAAGTGGGGACCGTAAGTCGCGCCGCGACGGATCATGCGGCGGCGGTTTATGTTCACCGTAGTGTCGCGGGGGTTCATCCGGCGCGCGTGCGAGCCCAGCGGAACCGCGTAGCCATGCGGGTCCATCTCCCTGTAATTGAAGTCATTGTTGCGTTGCGGATCGGCTCCGAGCGCGGGATCGTCATTGTCCGGCGACAGTACCAGCGGCGCGCCGCTCCGCCAGCGACCCATAAGCTTCGCGGCGATGAGCTCTTGTTCGTCGCGGGTCTGACCGTTCTGCCGAAGAAAATCGCGAAAACGGCCGACATGTTCCTGCAACCGGCGATACGCGATGTAGCTGCCATTGCGGGCAAGTATGTCAGGCTGCGGACGATCGGCGGTCACTCCATACTCGTCTGGATAGCCGAGGATGAATTCGCCCGCCTTCAGCGGCGCGCCCGAGCCGGGCGTCGGCTCCTCGCCACTGCCTTCG
>JBBRCX010000202.1:0-3210 GCA_038204465.1 Tepidisphaerales bacterium
GCATGGCCGATTAAGTTTCCATCAATGTATTTAGGCACAACTCTCGCCTCATTTGGCGGAGTCGTATTAAAGTGCTTAGTATTTGGAGACCTTTTGTAACTGCCCAGGTAGCCGAACGTTGACCGACGCTTGACACGCGAGTCGGGGCATGAGTCAAGCTCTCCATGTCGCCGCCAACGGATTCGGATTCGGGCGAAGCCGCCGCCGCTGTGCCGTCCGGTCCTTTGTCGCCGGAGGCGGTGATCGCGGCGCAGCAGGGAATGATCGCCGAGTTGCGGGCGCGTATAGCCGAGCTGGAACGCCTGCTCGGGCTGAATAGCGGCAACAGCGGCAAGCCCCCGTCCAGCGACGGTCTGAAGAAGAAGCCGGCGCGCGTGAGCAGCCTTCGCGAACGGTCCGGCAAGAAGACCGGCGGACAGAAAGGTCATCCCGGCAAGACGCTGAGCCGGACCGCAACACCCGATGCCACGATCGACCATTTCCCCAAAGTCTGCGCAGGGTGTGGTGCACCCCTGAGCGAGGCAACGGCCAATGGTCACAGCGCCCGCCAGGTGTTCGATCTACCCGAACCTCAGCCTTTGATCGTCACCGAACACCGCGCCCATCTGTGCCGCTGCGCTGCCTGTGGCAGCGAGACGCGCGCGGCGTTTCCCGAAGATGTGACCGCGCCGGTGCAATACGGCGCGCGGATCGCGGCTTTCGTGATCTACCTCCTGCACTATCAGTTGCTGCCCGAGAAGCGCCTGGCCGAGTTGATGACGGATTTGTTCGGTGTGAACCTGGTGACGGCAACCATCGCCAGCATGAGCCGGAGCTGTGCCACGCAGTTCCAGGGTTTCGCCGCCGCGGTGCGCGATCATGTGGCGGCGGCGCCGGTGAAACACCTGGATGAGACCGGCTTCCGGATTGGCGGCAAAACCCAATGGCTGCATATCGCGTCTACCATCCTGCTGACATTTTACCGCATCTCCCCGAAGCGGGGCAGCTTGCCGGAGAACGTCACGGGCGTTGTCGTGCACGACCACTGGAAACCGTATTACACTCTGAAAGGCGTATTGCACGCGTTATGCAACGCTCACCATCTGCGTGAACTCCAGGCACTGATCGAGATCGAGAAAGAAGATTGGGCACGAAGGATGCAGCGCTTGTTGCGCCGGGCCTGTCATGTGGCGAACCTCGCACGCGAGCAGGGCGTGTCGTTGTCACCCTGTCTGATCGGGTTGATCGAACGATGCTATGACGCCATTCTGGCGGAAGGTTTCGCGTTCCATGAAGCCCAACCCGTTCTGGTCCGCGTTTCGGGCAAAGCGAAATGCCGCGGTCGCAAGCCGCGCCGGGTCGGCCACAACCTCTTGCTGCGCCTGAGCACCCGTAAGCCGGACGTGCTCCGCTTCTTGTTTGATCCCGCTGTGCCATTCACCAACAATCTGGCCGAACGCGACGGCCGCATGATGAAACTGCGCCAGAAGATCTCCGGTGGCTTCCGTTCCCACGAGGGAGCAACCGATTTCGGCGTCATCCGCTCGCTTCTCTCAACCGCGAAAAAGCAGCGTTGGAATATCCTGGAGACCCTGACCGCAAATCCAAACTGCCTCATCGCAAGCCTACAGCTCGCCTGATCCACGCCCCGGAACCTGGGCAGTTACGATTTAAGTCATTTTGAGTTTGGCGATTTGCGGTGATTTTGGGGGAGTTGGGGGCGCGGCCAGTCAGGGAGGGACTGGCGGGGGCTTTGCGAAGGCGAGGGTCTGGAGGAGATCCTGCCAGGACGGGAAGATGAGAAAGTTGGTGATGGCTTCGAGATTGCTGAAGAAGTGCCGGCGGGTGGCGAGCTTTTGCCTGGCGTCGCGCCAGAGGGGGTCGGCGATGTCGCAGACGGTGTGAAAGGCGAAGGCGAGCAGGTTCAAGGTCGCCAGGACGGCGGCGAGGTTGAGCTTGCCGTGGCCGAAATTGTGCTCGATGTTGTAGCCCTTGGTTTTGAGAACATTGAAGGTTTCGTTCTCGATTTTCCAACGGGCGCGGCCACAGGCGGCGAGTTCGGCGACGTTGTCGGGGCCGACCGGGAGGTCGGTGACGAAGCTGTTGCGATAGGTGACTTTGCCGGCGGCATTGAGGATCTCGATCTCGAACCAGTTGACGAGGAGGGCATCCTTGCCATTGCGCAGGGGGACGTCGTTGATCCAGCGGTAGCGGAAGGTGCTGCGCTGTTTGCCGCGTTTGAGCGTCTCCTGGTGGGTGTGGAGGTCGACCCCGGTGATGTATTCCTGGATGAGCGGGTGGGAGGAGGGCTTGCAGACGAAGAGGAAGTGCCCGCCGACCTCGCGCACGGCCTCGCACAGGGGCTGGCGGGAGAAGAGGTCGTCGCCGAGATAGATCGGGTCGAGCCTGGCGTAGCCGGCGCCATGGGTGGCCAGCCATCGCTTGGCGGCGGTGTTCTCGCAGTCCTGCTTTTCGGCGCCGTCCTGCGGCGCAATGAACTCCGGCGGCAGCGGGATGACCTTGTCGTGCCCGGGAGCGACCAGCGTCGCCCCGAGCATGGCGTGGAAATACTCCTTGCCTTCCTTGCTGCGCAGGCGCGTCGAGCAGTGTTGGCAATGGACGGCCTTGGAGCAGAAATATTCGGTGCCATCCAGGGCGATCAGCACGTGGCTTCCCAAGCGGCGGAAGTTCGCCAAGCCGTCCGGCATCTCTTCCAGCACCGCCATCGTTTCGGCGAACACCGGATGAAGCAGAGCCGGCTCGGCCGCGTCCAGCATGTCGCGAATGTGGTTATCGCTGGGGATCTTGCTGATCGCGAACAGGCTTTGGCAGTTCGAACGCCCATGGCCCTGCTCCAGCCGCTGCTGATGGGCCAGAAACGACGGGCTCTGCATGAAGAACACCGAGAATGCCGCCATCCCGATGTCGCCCATCCCATAGCGCGTGTTCAACCCGCGACGCTTGTCCGGGAACCGGTCGAGGCATCCTCGCAATGAGCCGAGAAGACGCGCCAAGGGGTGCACGCCGCCATCGAGTCAGATTCGTCGCCTTTTGTGAATCCGCTTTCTGTCGGTCGAGTCAAAATACCGCACCTCACACCCGCCATCGTCCGTACGGCGCTCCCCTCAACCCACCGCGCCTTTCCTCCCACCGAGCTTGCGATCGAGATTCATTCGCATTGAGAACTGCTGGCGGGAAACCTTGCGCGAGGCGGTGTTCTTGTGCACGATG
>JBBRCX010000203.1:0-3185 GCA_038204465.1 Tepidisphaerales bacterium
ATCGATCACTTCGATCCCGCTGGCGACGAGGGCGCTGAGGGCGGCATCGCGCACCCAGAAGCCGCTGGGACGGGAGTCGCGGCCAAAGATGACGCGAAGCGGGCGGCCGGTGGGCGCGGGCTGCGCGTTCTTGAGCCAGGCGGCGAAGGCGGCGGCCATGCGCTGGACAACGGCGGGCGTGAGGGTGCCGCCAATGGTGCCGCGCATCCCGGAGACGCCGATCATCAATGCTTCCATGCAGGTCCTCTGGCGGTTTCTGGTCGTGCGACGGGCCCGCGGGCAAGCAACTGGCGCGGCAACTCCGCTGTGCGATGCGGGCGGGGCCATTATTGGTTTGCCGGCAATGCTGGCAAGGATTATAGTTGTGCCATGCCCGCCGGCTCATACCGCCTTCGATGCGCCTGTACGGGCGGTCGCCTTTAGGCGGCCGCGACGCATCGTTTCCCTTTCTCCATCCAAGTGCGCTACAGTTGAGGACGGGTTTGCACCCGGTCGAATCATGGGCCGTCAGGACCTGCATCATCGCCTCCCGGAAGTTGTCGACGCGCTGGTGAAGAGCGTGCTGGCCGAGCCGCGGATGCAGCATTTGAATCGTGTGCTGCTGCCGGACCGCGACACGATCATCGAGTGCATCACGCGGCTGCGGCAGCTGATCTTTCCGGGGTATTTCGGGAAGCAGGGACTGACCAGCGAGAACGTGACGTTTCGGATCGGCGAGTTGCTGATCGAGTTGCAGGACATGCTGTACGAGCAGGTGCGCTGCTGCCTGCGCTACCGCAAGCAACTGCCGGAGCCGAACGGCAACGGCGACGCGTGCGGGGAATGCGACTCGAGCGCGCGGGAGATCGTGGTGAAGTTTCTCGATCGCATCCCGGCGATTCGAGCGCTTCTGGCTGGCGACGTGCAGGCGGCGTTCGACAGCGATCCTGCGGCGCAGAGCACCGATGAGACGATCTTCTGCTACCCGGGTCTGTTCTCGATCTTTGTGCAGCGAATGGCACATGAGTTTTACAAGCTCGATGTGCCGCTGCTGCCGCGGATCATGACGGAGCACGCGCACAGCGTTACCGGGATCGATATTCATCCGGGCGCGAAGCTGGGTCACAGCTTCTTCATCGATCACGGCACGGGCGTGGTGATCGGAGAGACCACGGAGATCGGCGACAACGTGAAGCTCTACCAGGGCGTGACGCTGGGAGCGGTGGCGCCGGATTATGGCCAGCTTCTGCGCGGGCGCAAGCGGCACCCGACGATCGAGAACGACGTGACGATTTACGCAGGTGCGACGATTCTTGGTGGTGAAACGGTGATCGGGCAGGGAGCGGTGATTGGCGGCAACGTGTTCATTACCTCGAGCGTTCCGCCGTTGACGCGGGTCATCGCCGAGCCGCCGAAGCTGACGTATCGCGAGCGGCGCTCTCGGGGCCCGAAGAGCGGATTTGTGCCGGACTTCCAGATTTGACGCCGTTCGAAACGCGCCGGCGAGAGATGGGACTGTGTACGGCAACAGCGAGCGTGGCGTGGGGGAATCATTCTGCATGCCGGGCCGACGACGCGGGCGCTTGCGGTCAACGCGGGGCGGCATTGGCGCTACGCGTCGCGCTCAGCAGGTGGCACAGCGTTTGTCAGTACATGAATATGCTTTGGCGGCCGCTGGTGATCGTGAGCCTGTCTCTTGGGGGTTGTGCCACAGCGCCCCGCCAGCATCCCGCTAGCGGCGTCGAACCGGTCGATTATCAGGCGCGGACAACTTCTGCGCTGGTGTTTGACCCGCCGGTGATAGCCGGGGAGGAGCCGTCGGCTCTGGATCGATCCGGCCGGCAGCAGTCGGCATTCATGGGATAGGACGAGTCGATCACGGAGTATTACTCCGTCCGGACGGATGACCGCCAGACGCAGGACGCACGCCGCGACCGCTATGAAAGGCGGGCGGTGACCGAAAAAGTGGGCGTCCGCTACCGCTGAAGCGCTCCTGCCGGAATAAACGATTCCTTCGGCATAACCGGCGGGCGAAATTTGCAGTTGAATTTCCCAGGCAGGGTGGTCATATTGAGTAAGTCTGTTTCCCATCGCATTTTAGAGACGCTCAAGGACTTCCTATGGCCACCATCACGAAGAAAGAGCTGATCGACCGCATCGCGGAGAGTTCGGGCAGCCGCCGCGTGCAGGTCAAGAAAGTGGTTCAGCAGTTTCTGGATGAGATCGTCAACGAGCTGGGGAAGGGGAACCGGCTGGAGTTTCGGGACTTCGGCGTGTTTGAAACGAAGCTTCGCAAGGCGCGCAAGGCCCAGAATCCCAAGACACTGGAGCCGGTGGCGGTGCCGGAAAAGCGGACGGTGAAGTTCAAGGTGGGGCGGCTGATGAAGCAGCGGCTGGGGGACCTGACCGGCACCGCGATCCATGATGAGGCGCCGGATATTGACGAGATGGCCGAGGCGGGGGGCGACGAGGAAGAACCCGGTGAACAGGCGGCGAATTGAACGAGCGGAGGATTGGTTCTGCGCGGCGACGGGTGTTGCGCGGGTGCTGAGGGCGAGGCGGCGGGGGGAGGTTTCGGCACGGGCGGGACGCGCGGGACGCCCGTGCTACGCGAGGGGCTCGATCATTTCTAAGAGTGTTTCACCGGGCATTGCGTCATGACGCCGGGGGAGTGGGAGGCGGATGTCGGAGGCGAGCTCGATCGCGCGAAGACAGCAAATCATTACCGCCAGCGTCGCGTTCTTCGAGTCGTTGACGCGGCGCATGTCGAGCTTGACGGCCGGACGTACGTTAATTTCTCTTCAAACAATTACCTTGGGCTCACGCATCATCAGCGCGTGATTGAAGCAGTCCGCGAAGCGGCGGCGGCTGATGGCGCGGGCAGCGGGGCGGCGGGGCTGATCACCGGCTATGGTCCGCGGCACGCGTCCGCCGAGCAGAGCGTGGCGCGCTGGAAGGGTGTTGAGGCGGCACTTCTGCTGCCGAGCGGCTATCAGGCAAACCACGCGGCCGTTCAGACGCTTGCGACAACGGCGGCTCCGTGCGGTGGGGCGCGGTTTCTACTAGACAAGCTCGTTCACGCGTCGCTCATCGACGCGGTGCGCGCTTCGGGCGCGCCCTTCCGGGTGTTTCCGCATAATGGGCTGGGCAAGCTGCGCCGGCTGTTGAATGAAGCAGATCCTAAGCAGCTTCAGGTTGTGATGACC
>JBBRCX010000204.1:0-3107 GCA_038204465.1 Tepidisphaerales bacterium
CGGCGCGTGCCGGCGAACAAACCGATTGTCGGCGAGAACGTGTTCACGCAAACCGCCGGTATTCATGCCGACGGCGACATGAAGGGCAATCTGTACGAGAGCCGGCTGACGCCGGCGCGCTTCGGCCAGCATCGCACGTACGCCATGGGCAAGCTGATGGGGAAGGCGAGCCTCGACTTCAATCTCGAACGGCTCAATATCTCGCTGAGCCCCGAGCAGAAACAGCAGCTGCTGGCGCGCATTATCGAACTTGGCGATCAGAAAAAGAGCGTGACGACCTCAGATCTGCCGTTCCTGATTTCCGAAGTGCTGCAGAACCGCGAGCTGCGCGTGTTCGAGGTGAAGGACTACTCGGTCGTCAGCAATCGCGGGCTGCGTCCGACCGCTACAGTGCTGATCCGCTTCCGCGACAAGGAATTTCAGGCGACCGGCTCGGGCGACGGCGGATACGACGCCTTCATGCAGGCGCTGAAGACCATGGAGAAGCAGTTGGGCTTCACGCTGCCCAAGTTGCTCGATTACGAGGTGAGAATTCCACCGGGCGGCAAGACCGACGCCTTGGTCGAGACCACGATCAAATGGGAAGGCGGCATGAAGACTCGCGGCGTGCACAGCGATCAGCTGGCCGCGGCCATTCAAGCCACAGAACATGCACTCAACATGATTGCGCTACGCAGCAAGCCCACGACGAGCTTGCCGAAGGGCGTGACAAAACACGGAAGGACTCATGGGCCTGCTGACCACAAAAAAATCGCTAACGCTCGCCGCCGCTAAGGAAATCGGCGCCGCCGCGGAAGCCGAAGCGCGCAAGAACAACTTCACGAACAGCATTGCCATCTTCGACGACGGGGGCAACCTTATTTATCAGGTGACGATGGATGGGACGCAGACGGGAAGCATCAATGTCGCGCAGTTGAAGGGGCTCGCCGCGTTGAAGTTCAAGCGCTCCACGAAGCTGTTCCAGGACATGGTGACCGGCGACAAGCCGCACATGGCGTTTTTGCCGGGCGCCGTACCTGTCGAGGGCGGACTTCCGCTCATCGTCGAGGGGCAAATCATCGGCGCGATCGGCGTCAGCGGCATGCCGTCCGACAAAGATGGCATCGTGGCGCAGGCTGGGGCGACCTTCGCCACGACGCTCTCGTAGCAAATGCTGCGACCCGGTGGTGTTGTTGACAAGTGATCTGTCCGCTCCTGTTTGACAAGTGATCTGACCGCTTTTCGTTAGAGTGATGCCTGTGGGCGCTGTGGGAAACGCGTTCTGGGCGTTTTCCACGCCGCGGTGGGCGCGTTTTTGGCGTCCACGGCGGCGGCAGGGTCCATAGGCCGCCCATCCGGGCGGAACGTCCCCAGCCGCTGGGCGCCGCGCGTGATGGTGTAGCGACTGTCCAAGTGCTGGCGGACCGTGACGGTCAAGCCCACACAACTCCGGCGGCCGGGCTGCGCGGCGATCTGCAGCACCTGCCCGCTGATCGTCACGGTGTTGTCGCGGCCCACCACGCGCTGCTCTTCATGACAGAGAATGATCTCGAGATCGGCCGCGCCCAGCGGCACGAACGCACTGGCCGAATCGCGCGGCGCGCGCGCGAACGTGGCGTTGTGCTGGGGCACGAACTGGTCGCTGAGATACCGGTTCGCCGCGGCCAGCGTGGTGATCCCCGCGACGCGCAGCTCGTTGACGAGGCGATCCTGGAACGTCCGATTGAGCCGCTCACTGCGCCCGCGCGCTTGCGGGGAATAGGACGGAATGTGCTCGATGCCCAAGCGCGCCAACGCCCGGCCGACCTGCGTGAGCCGCGCCTTATCGACTGGCCCCTTCGCCTTCGGCGTATGAAACGCCCAGTGGGCCCGGTCCGTGTAGAGCGCCATCGGGAGCCCCTCGGTGCGGAGGACGCCCGCGAGACTCGTCCTCACCGCCCAGGTGCTTTCGCTCGGATACAGCGCGGCGTGGAGGACGCGCTTGGTCGCATCGTCGGACACCGCGATGAGGCAGGGGCGCACGTCGGCACCCGTGAACCACGCATGCACACTGCCGTCGAGGTGCAGCATTTCGCCGAAACAGGCGCGCGGCTCCCGACGGAGACGATGCCGGCCCCGCGGGCGGTGCTTCTTGACCAGCCGCGCGGCCTGCAGCACCTGTTTCACGAAACTGTAGGACACCGTCACCCCGTGCTCCCGCCGTGCAATTTGATGAAAGTGCCGCACATTGAACCCCGCGTAGCGCTCGCGGTACAGCCGCAGGACCTGCTCCACCACCCCGGCCGGCACCCGGCGGATCGAGGGCCGGTGCAATCGCTTATCGATCAAGCCGCTGTGTCCGAACGCTTCGTAGCGCTCTCGCCAGCGCCGCAGCGTCCTGGGCGACCAGCCCAGAATCTCTGCTGCGCGAAACCAGTGCAGCTCGCCGCTCAGCGCCTTCAACATCACTTCCTGGATCGTCATCGCCCGCTCCCAGGCGCTCGCTGGATACGTCATCGACCATCGTGGGCCGTTGTCCTCTCCCGCACGCACCTTTTCCACACAGCGGACAGATCACTTGCTCTCGGGAGCGGTCAGATCATGTACTCCCTACACCCGATGATCCGCTCGCTTGACACGATTCGTGGGTGGGCGATAATCGGCGCCACTTGAACATCACATCGGTCTCTTGCCCATCACGTCCGCCGTGCGCCGCCTTGGCGGCTTCAGCCATGAAAGGAAGAGCCGTCTCCGGCCTGGTGACGCTTCTGTTGTTGCTCGCGGTATACGTTTCCGGTATCGCACTCGAACGGCCGAGCGTCGAATACAAGATTTTTCAGTTTCCCTCCGACAAGATTCCACGCATTGACGGCGACCCTTCCGACTGGTCCATTGTGCCTGAAACTTACTCGATCGGTATCGACCAGCTGAAGGAGACGACCAAGGGACGAGACTTCAATTACGACAAGAAGGATCTCGACGTTAAAGTTAAGGTCGGATGGGTCAAAGGCCTCAACCGTCTCTACTTCCTTTACGAGGCCGATGATAATTACTGGGACTTCGATGATCATAGCCGCCACAACGACATCTTTGAAATTGTTGTGGATGGCGACCTCTCCGGCGGGCCTCTTGTGGTAGCACGTCACCCG
>JBBRCX010000205.1:0-2650 GCA_038204465.1 Tepidisphaerales bacterium
GTTCGCATGACTCCTCGCTGCGCTCGTCGTCACACGAACACGACGAGGCGTAGTAGAACGTTTTGATGGTATTTTGAACATACAAGACAAAGACAGGAAACATTTACCGCGAAGAAACGAAGCACGCGAAGTATGAAGCGTCCAGAATTAAAAGGGCGACTTTACGCGAGCAGATTGCGCAGTGTTTCGGGAAGCGACGGGTGCTCGAACGTGAAGCCCTCGGCCAGCAGGCGGGTGGGGATGCCGCGGCGACCTGTCAGCGCCAGGACGGGCTCGGTGCGCATGAGGAAGCATCCGATATGCACCAGCCAGCCCGGTGCGCGCGGGGACCAGGGGCGGTGCAACGCCCGTCGCAGCTCGGCCATGAACTGCGCGTTGGTGACCGGCTTCGGAGCGGTGGCGTTGTACAGGCCCTGGGCAGTTTCGTTCTCAATGCACCACACGAACAGCCGGCACAGGTCGTCGATGTGGATCCAGCTTATGTACTGGCGCCCGCTTCCGACGGCCCCGCCTAAGAAGCAGCGCGTCAGCGCGGACAGCATGCGCAATGCTCCGCCATCCCGCGCCAACGCAAAGCTGATGCGAAGCAGTACGCGACGCGTGGCGGGGGTCGGGAGCGAATCGAATGCCTGCTCCCACTTCTTGGCTGTCGCCGGCGGAACGCCCTGGCCCAGCGGCGCGCTTTCGTCCAGCGGTTGATCGCCCGCATCGCCATAGATGGCCATCGTCGCCGCCTGCACCAGCACGCGCGGCGGAACCCGGCATGAGTTGATCGCCGCGCCGATCGCCCGGACGGCGTTGACGCGCGACTCATCGATCTCGCGAAGGGCGCCAGGCGTGTACCGGCAGTTGACGTTCTTGCCCGCAAGATTAATCACCGCGCGAGCGCCTTCCAGATGGTGCGCCCAGTCGCCCGGCGTTTTCCCGTCCCATTGGACAAAGCCAATGTGGTCGGCGGCCCCAATCAGAGCGTTGTGCCGATCGGCCGAGCGACTCAGCACGATTACCTGATAGCCTTTGGCGACGAGAACTTTGGCCAGTGCCGAGCCAACAAATCCGCTCCCCCCGGCGATGATGACGCGATTGCTGTCGAGCGGATCGACTTGCATGGCCGCAACATACGATCCCATCAGCGGCAACACTATATGGACGGAGCAGTCGAACTCCCGCATCGGCGGGAACTATCAGGCGGCTGCACGATCTAACGAGTCCATGTGGCGATTCTTCAGCATCGCGGCGATTCTTATCTGTCCCCTCTGTTCCGCCGAGACGGTTTCCACCGACGTTGGCACGGTGGACATCCTGGACGAGTAAATCAAAGGGCCATCTGGCGGCCTCTTACTCGATACCGCTCCCGCGCCTGGCGACGAGCCGGCCGATGTAAAGCTTGCGGCTACGACTTGCGGGCGGCGCTGAGCGAGCGCTGCCCGGAATGTGGCAGCGCGATTCCGCGCGGGAAAGGGGCGTTGACCCGCTCGATCTAAAAACCAAACGCAGCACGCGGCGACTGGGGTATGTTCGGGGTGGCGTCCGGGCAATTTTCACGCTGATTTACCGGTCAGAGGACGGGGAGGGCACGGCGGGGGTTTGGGCTGGGACTGGGCGGGGGATGGTGGGGCGCCGGGGGATGTTTGGAGATGCGGCGGGAGCCGGCTGGCATTGGGGTGGGCTGCCGATGGCGGTGGGAAGGCTGGCCGATGGCGATGGGATGGCTCGTCGATGGCGGTGGGATGGCTCGCCGATGGCGATGGGATGGTTTGCTGATGGAGGAGGGATGGATTTCGGAGGCCCCAGAGGCGTTCGGCGGTCGCGGAGCGATGGCGGGCATGAGCTGAGGCACGTTGGGTTGGTCTGTTTCAGCGCGAGCCCGGCCGTGGCGTCGCTCCGCTGACCAAACGCCGGACCCAGCGTCTGGGATACGGTGTCCGGCGGGTCCTTCAATCGAAAATCGCACATCAGAAATCGAAGATCCTACGACTGTCTCTCCAGCACCCAGGTCAGCGCTTCGACGATCTTTTCGTGAAACGGGCGGCGGACCCACTTCTCGTAGGTGATGCGCTCGCTCTTGGCGAGGTCTTTGTTGAAGTCTTCGTCGAGCCTCGCGGCGAGGCGCTGCTCGCAGGCGGCGACGTTGACTTCGTCGTTCAGGCCGAAGGATCGGCTATCGAAGTTGGTGGTGCCGACGACATTCCACGTCCCGTCGATCACCATCACCTTGGCATGGATCATGGAGGGCTGGTACTCGTGAATCTCGGCCCCGGCCTTGAGCAGCACGCCGTAGCGGCGGCGGCTCGAGCGGCGGGTCATGACGTGGTCGCTGTGGTCGCCCGGCGTGAGGATCCTGAGCTTCACGCCGCGCTCTTTGACGGCGCGGATCATCTCGTCGCGGGCGCTGCGGTCGGGGAGAAAGTACGGCGTCGTGATGTGAATGCTCTGCTTCGCGCTGGCGAGGAGGGTCTGAAACAAGATCCGCGCCCGCGTCGCGCGGCCGGCCGAGGGGGCGCTGATCACGACGATGCCGCTCGTGCCGCTTTCCACGGGCCCGTCGCTGGTTGGATGGCAGCCGGGGAAGTACTCCTCGCCGGTGAGGATTTCCTCGGACGACTCGAGCCAGTTCTCGGCGAAAGTGGTCTGCAGGCCGATGACCATG
>JBBRCX010000206.1:0-2614 GCA_038204465.1 Tepidisphaerales bacterium
CGCGCGATCTCCACCATTCTTCCGCCGAAGAAGCCATTCACGCCGATGACGGCATGGTCGCCCGGCTCGAGCAGGTTTGCGAGGCAGCACTCCATGCCTGCCATCCCCGTGCCCGTCAGTGGGATTGTGAAGGCGTTTCTCGTGCCGAAGACGGTGCGGAGGTTCGCGCGGAGGTCGTCGAGCTGCTCGAACAACTCAGGATCGAGGTAACCGATTGGCGCCTGCCCAAGGGCGCCCAGGACGCGGGACGAAATACTGCTCGGTCCAGGTCCTAACAGAATCCGCGGTGACGGAAGCGGTGTCTTCATAAGCTGGCAATCTCCGACTGAATGTCACAGGCCGCGCTTCGCCTGGACGTCAGCCTCTCAGGGCATTCCCACAATGTGGTAGCCCGCATCTACATAAATCGTTTCGCCCGTGATGCCGCGAGACCACGGGCTGAGAAGGAATAAGACCGTGTCTCCCACTTCATCCGCCTCGATGGTTCGCCTGAGCGGTGAGACTTCCGCCACCTGCTTGCGCATAGCATCGAAGCCAGTGATGCCGGCAGCCGCGAGCGTCTTGATCGGGCCTGCCGAAACGGCGTTGACGCGGATATTATCCTTTCCAAGGTCTTGCGCCAGATAGCGCACGGACGCCTCAAGCGCAGCTTTCGCAACACCCATGACGTTGTAATTTGGCACGGCGCGCTCGGCGCCAATGTACGTCAGCGTCACAATTCCGCCGCCGCCCGATGCCTGAAGAAGGGGCCGCGCAGAGCGAGCCAGCGACACCAACGTGTAGGCGCTGCTCTCAAGGGCCAGGGAAAATCCTGCTTTTGATGTCGCGATGTATTCGCCGGCGAGCTCGTCCTTGTTGGCAAAAGCTATCGAATGAATCAAGCCATCCAGTTTGCCGCCGAAATGGCTTCCTACGCCAGCAAAAAGGCGCTCCACTTCTTCGTCGACGGTGGCGTTACACTGAAAGATCGGCGCGACGATTCCAGCTTCTGCGAGGAGTTTTGCAACTCCGGATTCTTCCCGGTCGCCATAAACCGAGAACGCCAACCTGGCGCCCTCTCGATGTAGAGCCAGCGCGGAATGCCAGGCGATGCTCCATTTGTTCCGAGCGCCTGTAACAAGCATCCTGCGGCCGTCCATAACTTCCGACATCCGTTATGATTCCCTTCACGAACTGAGGACAACGCAGCCCGTCTGCCATGTCTTGCGCTGGTCCGGCGCGTGCCAAACCGGTGTAACAGCAGCACGAGTCTGCTCAATCTTATACGCATCGTTGCGCAAAATGGGCCGATGGACCTATTGTAAGTATGGGCTGCGTTTGCTATAGTAAAGTAGTACGAACCCATCGGTAGCACAACAAACGACTTGGCTCCGAACGCGGCAGCGCGGCGGATTGCAATCGACTTCAGACTACCCGATAAGGACGCGATCTGTCCGACGGCCCATGAGGACAACGTGCGATTAACGGATTGGATCGCGCTGGCTAACAAACCCAGAGGTGTAGGGATTGTGTGCCGTTGCCATGGCGGTTCGCGCGGAGGCACGTTGAACACTGCGGTGACATTCAATCTGTATCATTTTACCACGCTCCTTTTCGATTTCCGCTCCCGCAGCAGTCATCCGCGCCACAGCCCGGTGCAATGAGATCGGGCAAACTTAAAGGTGCGTCGGCGCGGCGCCAGAAAACCGAGAGTTCTTGCTATGGATCGAGTCATCGCTAGCCTCATGGTGTGGTACGGCACCCATCGGCGTGGGACTAATCGCGGCCGGACGCCGGCGACTTACAGTCTGCCATTCACCGAAGTTATTTTCCCGTCCGCCAGCGGGCCGTCCACACAGATATTTGGTTGGGTCGTTCCCGCCGACCGACCCAAAGGGCTGGTGCTGTTGTGCCACGGTATCGACAGTGCGGCACACGCCATGCTGCCAAAGGCGGCGATGCTTCGGCGTCATGGGTACAGCAGCCTGTTGTTCGATTTCCGTGGTACAGGGCGCAGCACCGGCGATTTCGTCACCCTCGGGTATCGGGAAGCCGAGGACGTGCTCGGCGCAATCGCGTACCTTGAAAGCGCCGAGGAGCTGCGAAACCTGCCGGTATTCGCAATCGGCGAGAGCATGGGCGGATCGGCCGTAATTCGGGCCGCAGCCGAATCGGAGCGGATCTCCGCGCTGGTGTCCGAGTCAACCTACGCTACACTTAGCGACGCCTTGCGGCAGCGGTTGAAGGTGACCGGCCCCTTCGCGCCGCAAATCGCCCGCCACTGTGAGCGAATCAGCGCAGAACGGTACGACATCGACATTGCCGACGTGTCTCCTGAACGCGACATCGCGCGAATAAGTGGCCGTCCCCTACTAATAATCCATGACAATCTCGACGTGCTCTGTACACGCGCCGAGACAGACCGTTTATTCTGCGCCGCTCATGCGCCAAAGGAGCGCTGGGACGTCCCCTACGCTCCTCATACATTCGCCTTCATGGTAGCGCCGCGAGAATATGAACGGCGCGTGGTCGATTTCTTGGACCGTGCGGTCGAGCTGCACACACGAAACCGGCTGGACGCGCGTGCAGCCGCAGTTTGACCCCTCACGTACCTGTTAGTAAGCCGTACGGTGGC
>JBBRCX010000207.1:0-2580 GCA_038204465.1 Tepidisphaerales bacterium
CCGCCGGGCGGCAGCATCCCTCGTGACACGCGCAGCCTGTACTCAGGCGAGCATGGCGCGAGGGATGCTCCCGCACGCTTCCTTTTGCCGGAGCCGCCTTCGGGGTGGCGTGGAGGGAGCCCCCTCCACATTCGCATTTCAACGAACAGCAAATCCAATCAAAGCAAGACCCTCCTGAATCAACGTACCCGTCATGACCCAACCCGCCGACTCACCTCCATCCGCAGAAACCGCCAGGCGCGCGATGTTTCCCTCCAACATCTGCTTGGCGGTTGAATCTTTAGAAAAGCAACTCCGAACCAAGACTTGTCACGATCAGTCGGGTTCAACCAGGCGCACCGCAAACCTTGACAACCCCCTCCCCCACCCTATGATGTGCTCGCTTTCCCTTGATGGGGCGGTTGTCGAGATGTCCGGTGCGTGGCCGGATGGGTAGACGAGCCGGGTCGGAACGCGGTTTGAACCGACGCGGGCCCCGGGAAGTTATCTCCGCGAACGGTCGCACTTCCCCTGCCGGGCAAGGGACGAATGCCCCCCCGGCGTGTCGCTCTTCGCTATAGTTTAACGCAGGCCCGTCCACTACCCGGTAGTGTAACGGTAGCACAAGAGATTTTGGTTCTCTTTGTCTAGGTTCGAATCCTAGCCGGGTAGCTGTCGCTTTCGGTGGAACGCATGAGCCAGAGCGCCATCATCCTCGCCGCCGGCAAGAGCACGCGAATGAAATCGCGCCTGCCCAAGGTGCTGCACGAAGTGTGCGGCAAGCCCATGCTCGACCACGTCCTCCAGGCCTGCTACGCGGCGGGCTGCGAGCGCGTGATGGTCGTCGTCGGCTATGGCAAGGACGAAGTGATGGCCCGCTTTGCCAATGACGATCGAATCCAATGGGTCGAGCAGACCGAGCAGCTCGGCACCGGCCATGCCGCCCGCATGTGCGAGCCGTACCTGCAGGACCAGCGCGGCAATGTTTTCATCCTGACCGGTGACGGCCCACTGATCCGCGGCGACGTGCTCCGCACCCTCCTGCAGGTGCACCGCGAAGAAAAAGCCGCCGCCAGCATGGCCACCGCGGTCCTCGATGATCCCACCGGCTACGGGCGCATCATCCGGGACGCTGAGGGACAGTTCATCGAGATCGTCGAGCAGATCGACTGCACCCCCGAGCAGCGCGAAATCCAGGAGGTCTTCCCCAGCTACTACTGCGTCCGCAGTGAAGAGCTGCTCTTCGCGCTGAGCAGGCTGAAGAACGAGAACAAGAAGGGCGAATACTACCTGACCGACATTTACGCCATTCTTCGCAACGCCGGCCGCAAGGTCGTCGCGGTGCAGGCGGTCACGCCCGAGGAGACGCTCTCCGTCAACACGCGCGATCAGCTCGCGCAGGTGGATGCGATCCTCCAGGAGCGGATTCAGCGGCAGATGCGCGATGCGGGAGTGAGCATCGTTTCCGGAATCAACACCTACATCGAGGCCGGGGCATCCATCGGCCCCGATACCGTCATTCGCGCCTTCACGTTTATCGGCCGCGATTCCAGCATCGGCGCGGAGTGTACGCTGGGGCCCTTCGCGGTCATTCCGCGCGAGACCCTGCTGCCCGAGGGAGCGGTCGTCGCGGGCAACGTCTCGAGTGAATCGGTCCTCTTGAACCCGGCGGGAGACTAGAGCGAATGTCCAGCCTGGACTCGGACAAGCTGAAACTCTTCGCCGGGCGGGCCAACCCGCAACTGGCCCAGCGCGTCTGCGACTACCTGCAGATTCCCATCGGCCGGGGCCGTACCGAGCTCTTCCCGGACGGGGAGCTGATCGTAAAAGTCGATGAGGACGTCCGCGGCCGCGACTGCTACGTCGTCCAGCCCACCAGCCATCCGGTCAATGCGCACCTGATGGAGCTGATGATCTGGATCGACACGCTGAAGCGCGCCAGCGCCGAAGCGGTCACCGCCGTCATCCCCTATTTCGGCTACGCCCGCCAGGACCGCAAGGATGAGGGCCGTACGCCGATCACCGCCAAGCTCGTGGCCAACCTCCTGCAGACCGCCGGCGCGGATCGAGTGGTTTCGGTTGATCTTCACGCCGCCCAGGTGCAGGGCTTCTTCGATATCCCGGTCGACCACCTCAGCGCCTTTCCGGTCCTGAGCAAGTGGATCAAGGGGCTCAAGCTGACCAACCGCGTCTTCGTCTCGCCCGACGTCGGCAATGTCAAACGCGCGCAGGTCTATGCGAACAAGCTGGGCGGCGAGATATGCATCATCGACAAGCGGCGCAAGAGCGGCTCAGAGGCCACGGCGGCTCACATCATCGGCGACGTGGAAGGCAAGAACGTCCTGATGGTGGATGACATGATCACCACCGCTGGCACGATGACCGAGGGATGCCGGATCCTGCGCGATCATGGCGCGCTCGACATTTATATTGCCGCCACCCACGCTGTCTTCGCTCCGCCCGCGATGGAACGGCTGGCCAAGTGTGACTTCACGAAGATCGCCGTCACCGACACGATTCCCATCGCCAATCGTTGCGAGGGGATCAAGGACCGGCTGGAAGTGCTCAGCGTCGCGGAACTGCTCGGTGAGGCGATCCACC
>JBBRCX010000208.1:0-2189 GCA_038204465.1 Tepidisphaerales bacterium
GCGCTGCTCTGAAGGTACTCCAGCGTCGGCAGCGTCTGCGGCGCCGACAGCGCAAGTCCCAGCAGCACTCCCGCCGCCCCGGTGATCAGCGCTGCCGCCGCCCCACCGCCGAGCCGGATGCGCCAGCCATATTGATCGATCAGCCGCCAGACGAAGTACGCCCCCGCCGCCAGCAGCACCTGTAGCGCCGTCGCGAGGTGACCGCTCAAAAGCATCGCCGCGGTCACCAGCGCCACCCGCGCTATCGCAACCCCGTCGGGACGGCGCGCCGCGCGATCCACCGCCCACAGCGCCCAGGCCAGCCACAGCGCGGTCGCCGAATGGCTATATCCCGCCGCCAGGATTTGCGTGCCGCCCAGCGCGTAACACCACGCGCCGACTGTGCTCGGCGCAAAGTCGACCCGCAGTGATTGCCGAAAGAACAGATAAGCGCCGATTCCCGCCGCCACGCTGCGAAGCAGTTGCCCCCACGCGATCGCGATCGGGCCGGGCCACGCGTAGTCCAGCAGCCGAAACACGGAAAAGACCGCCGGCTGATTCGCCGCGAGGAACGGCGCCCCGCAGTAGTTGAGAGGGTTCCACAGCGGCAGCCGCCCCGCGCGCACCTCCGACACCGCGAACCGCCGGTTGATCTCCGTCTGCAGCACCAAGTCAAACAACAGTGGATCGTGGATCCGCACCTGCGCCGCGACGTCGCGCGGAAGATAAATGTCGGGCGCCGCCAGCAGGTCCAGCGGAAGCAGGATCTTCCGCCCCGCCAGCGACGGCGCGTACAACATCACCTGCCCAAGGATCAGCCCCGCCAGCAGGACACACGCTCGCACGAAGCCCCGGCGCCGCGAAGACGAAACCTCTCGCTCGCCCGGCGCGATCGCGGGCTTCGGTCCGGATTCTTCTGTCGAAGCTTGCGCCACCATCACCCCGCATGGGCCGCACGAGGATATGCGTAGAAGAATCTACCCTTCGACCGCGGCCAGCTCGATCTTCGCCGCACACAGCGCCTCGTGGATCTGCTGAATATGCTCGAAGTCGCGCGTCTCCAGAACCAGCCGGACGGCGACGCGCGCGACATCCGCGGGCGCGAAATTCCGGTCGTGCTCGACCTCCTTGATGCTCGCCCCCGTCGACGCGACCAGCGCCAGGAGGTTCGCCAGCGAACCGGGGCGGTCGCTGATCGAGGCCCGCACGCGGCACAGCCTTCCGTCGGCGGCCAGGCCGCGCTCGATCACGCGCGAGATGAGGCTCACGTCGATGTTCCCGCCGCACAGGCAAAGCACCACCTTCTTCCCCTCCAAGCCGAGTGAGCGGGTCATCGCCGCCGCCAGCGGGACCGCGCCGGCCCCTTCAACCACCGTCTTCTCCAGTTCGAGCAGTCGCAGCACCGCCGTCGCGATCTGTGCCTCATCCACCATCACCAGGTCGTCCACAACCTTGCGCACCAACTCGAAGCAGAGCTTCCCCACCTCCGCAATCGCGAGCCCGTCCGCCAGCGTCGGCTGGGTTGCGACCTTCGTCACTTTCCCCGCCTCCAGTGATGCCTTGAGCGTCGATGCGTTGTGCGCCTCGACGCCGATCACCCGGGCCGCGGGACGCAGCGACTTCACCGCCAGCCCCACGCCCGCGATCAGCCCCCCGCCGCCGACCGGCACAATCACCGCGTCCACGTCCGGCACATCCTCCAGGATCTCCAGCCCCATCGTCCCCTGCCCCGCGATGATGTCGGGGTCGTCGAAGCCGTGAACGAACACTTTCCCGCGCTCCTTTGCGAGGTTTATTGCATGATGCTTCGCCTCCTCATACGCCTCGCCATGCAGGATGATCTCCGCACCAAAGCTGCGGCAGTTGCTCAGCTTGATCATCGGTGCCCACTTCGGCATCACCACGGTGACGCCGATCCCCAGGTCCTGCCCGTGATACGCCAGCGCCAGCGCATGATTCCCCGCCGACGCCGCGATCACGCCGCGCTTGCGCTCTTCCTCGCCGAGCAGCATCAGCTTGTTCCGCGCCCCCCGCTCCTTGAAGCTCCCGGTCATCTGCAGGTGATCGAGCTTGCAGTAAATCTCGCACCCGCACAGCTTGCTCAACGACAGCGAGTACGGACACGGACTGTGATAAATCACCTCCCGAATCCGCTCCCGCGCCGCTCGAATCGTTTCAAGAGTGACCGACATGCCCCCGCAGGATAGCAG
>JBBRCX010000209.1:0-2025 GCA_038204465.1 Tepidisphaerales bacterium
ATCCTCGGTCACCCCGGGGATCGGAGAGAACTCGTGCAGCACACCGCCGATCTTGACGGCCGTCACCGCCGCCCCTTCAATCGACGACAGCAGCACCCGACGCAGGGCGTTGCCGACCGTCGTCCCGAACCCGCGCTCGAATGGCTGGGCGTAGAACCGGCCGAATCGATCGGTGAGCGTCTCGCGCTCGAGCTCCAGCCGCTTGGGTCGCTGAAAACCTTTCCAGAGCATGTCGCTATCTGTCCTTTCAATCGGGCTCCCGAACCTGGGGGCCACGCCAGACCTGCCGATACGTCCCTGGCCTCCCACCGCAGGTCTGGAATGGGCTGCGGGCCAGGAACGGTCAACGTGCCACGTGCTACTTGCTGTAAAGCTCGACGATCAGCTGCTCCTGCACGGGCAGGTTGATCTGCTCGCGCGTCGGCAGCGACGCGACGCGGCCGGTCAGCTGGCCGGCGTCGAACAGCAGCCACTCGGGGATGCCGCGCCCCTTGACTTCTTCCATCGCGTGCACGATCGCGGTGTTCTGCGCGCTGGTTCCACGAACGGACACGAGGTCACCCGCCCTCAACGAGTAGGACGGCACGTCGACCTTGCGGCCGTTCACCATGAAGTGGCCATGGCGCACGAGTTGGCGCGCCTGCGCGCGGGAGGTGGCGAGGCCGAGCCGGTAAATGATGTTGTCGAATCGCCGCTCGAGCAGCTGAAGCAGCGTCTCGCCGGTGATGCCGCGCGTCCGATCCGCCATCTCGAAGTAGCGGCGAAACTGGTTCTCCAGCACCCCATAGATGCGCTTGACCTTCTGCTTCTCGCGCAACTGCAGACCATAGCCGACGAGCTTTGCCTTGCGAAGCTTGCCGTGCTGCCC
The DNA here is from genome assembly GCA_038204465.1 of Tepidisphaerales bacterium. Taxonomy (GTDB): domain Bacteria; phylum Planctomycetota; class Phycisphaerae; order Tepidisphaerales; family Tepidisphaeraceae; genus JBBRCX01. Next base: position 869 of record JBBRCX010000209.1, read on the forward strand.
TGGCGGCAGGTTGCGCTTCTCAATCGCACACTTCTCCGTGTAGCAACGCTCCCCCTTCAGGAAGAGCTTCATGCCTTCGCGCCGGCAGAGCCGGCAGACGGGACCGATATAACGGGCCATTCTTATTGATCCTTGTCGCTTCCAGATTTCAGTTTCCGCTTCCAGCTACCAGTTTCCGCTTCCAGCTACCAGCTTCCGGCTTCCAGCTTACTTTTCCAGTTTCCCGCTGCCAGCCTGGTCCGACTTGCGGTGTCCAACCTCCTGCAGCTGCCATATCCACCCGCTCTCTTTCGTGTCCTCGGCGGGGAGCGGGACGCAGGAAACGGGGAGCTGAAGTCTTACACTCGTCTCCGTTTCGCCGGGCGGCACCCGTTATGCGGAATCGGCGTCACGTCCCGGATCGACTTCACGTCGATCCCGATCGTCTGGAGGGCGCGAATGGCCGACTCGCGGCCTGCGCCGGGGCCCTTCACGCGCACCTCGACACTGCGCATGCCGAACGCCTTTGCGGCGTTGCCGGCCGCAATGGCGGCCTGGGTCGCTGCGAACGGGGTCCCCTTGCGCGAGCCCTTGAAGCCGATCCCGCCAGCACTCGACCACGCGACGACGGCCCCGTCGGGATCCGTAATCGTGATGATGGTGTTGTTGAAGGAGGCCTGGATGTGCGCGAACCCGTGATGCACGATCCGCTTCTCGCCCCGCTTCTTGAACGCCTTCTTCTTGACGGGCCGGCCCGCGGATGGCTTGCCGCCCTCGGGCGGTGCTGACGCGTCGACTGTTTCGATTTTTGCCATAAGATTCAGCTACCCGCTAGCTCAGAGACTAGACCGTTTTCTTCTTTGCCACCGCGCCCTTGCGCGGACCTTTCCGCGTGCGTGCATTCGTCTTGGTGCGCTGACCGCGCACGGGGAGGTTGCGGCGATGGCGCAGCCCCCGGTAGCTGCCGATCTCCATCAGCCTCTTGATGTTGATCGAGATCTCCTTCCGGAGATCGCCTTCGACCCCTCCCTGCTCTTCGATCACCCGGCTGATCTTCCGGACATCGTCTTCGGACAGATCCTTGATCCGGATGTCGCGGCTGACGCCGGCCTCCTGGAGGATGCCGACCGAGCGGACCCGCCCGATGCCGAAGATATACGTGAGACCGATCTCGATGC
>JBBRCX010000210.1:0-2004 GCA_038204465.1 Tepidisphaerales bacterium
ATCGTACCCGCTGCCGTGGTGGAACCTGGCGGTGAGCGCCGCGTTCCAGAGCGTGCCGGGAACGCAGATCACGGCCAGCTACTCGGTGCCGACGGCCACCTTGCAGCAGGCTCTCGGCCGGCCGCCATCGTCCGGATCGCCCGCGACGGTGCAATTGATTGCGCCCGGAACGCTCTACGGCGATCGGGTGAATCAGGTCGACGGTCGGCTGTCGAAGACCTGGAAGGTCCGCCGGACCCGGATCCAGGGACAGCTGAACGCCTACAACCTGCTCAACGCCGGTCCAGTGCTCGCCGTCAACAACACATATGGCGCGACTTATCTGAACGCAACCGCGACGCTGCAGGGTCGGATGTTCAAGTTCGGGACGCAGATCGACTGGTAGAGAAACCGGGCTGCTACTGCGGTTTCCACGTCGGTGTCGCGCGTCGTAGGCCGGAGCTTCAGAGAGTGTGAACAAATCGCGTTGAACGCAGAGACCGCAAAGCCCGCAGAGAGAAATGCCAATGATTTCTCAGTGATCTCTGTGAACTTTGTGGTTAAAGTCGTATTTCTGCACAGGCTCTTCAGGTCCGGCTCTGCGGCGGGCCGGAAGGTCCGTCCTGCATCGAAAAAGAAGCGCTCCAGATCCCAGGAGGTATCGATGGCCAGACCTGCTCGCCACTCAACCGGTCTCGGCCGCCGTGAAGCGCTCGGGCTGATCGGTGCCGGGGCCGGCTTCGCTCTGTTTCCCGACCTGCTCGCGCAAAGCCGTGGGACCATCACGTTTCCCCGGGGCGCTATTATCCGGACCCTGCTGAAGGATCTGCCACCGGAGTCGTTTACCGGTCCGATCCTCTTTCACGAGCACCTGTCGATCGACCTGCCACCGAACCTGAACCCCCGCCCGGCCGACGCACCGCCCGCACCCCCGCCGCAACCATCGCCGACCTTGAACCTCGATCTGATCGTCGACGAGGTGAAGGCCGCCGCCCAGCAGGGCGTCACCTGCATCGTCGATGGCGGGCATCCCGACATGCGCCGGAATCTCGACAGCTTAAGGGCGATTGCGACGCGCACCGGCGTGCCGATTGTCGCCAGCGGCGGCTTCTACATGGAGCGCACCTACCCCTCGGATCTGGCGGGGAAGGGCGAAGATGCGATCGCCGATGGACTCGCCAGCGAAGCGGTGGCGCAGCGACTCGGGGCATTCGGCGAAATCGGCGAAAACGCCGACGCGCCGATGAGTGAGCTCGAGAGAAAAGTGTTCCGCGCCGTCGGCAAGGCTCATCTCCGCACGAATCTTCCGATCTTCACCCACAATGCTTACGGCACCGGCCCCAATGTTCCCAGGGAGGCAGGGCTCCATCAACTCGATACGCTCGAGTCGGTCGGGGTCAAACCGGAGCGCATTGTCATCGGTCACACCTGCTGTCTCGACGATCCGACAGCCGAGGTGATCAAGGCGATCGCCAGGCGCGGGGCATTCGTCGGATTCGATCGCGTCACCGCCGGGCGGGTTCCGGACGATCGCAAGGTGGCGATGTTGCTGAAATTCTTCGAAGCTGGCTTCGCCGACAAGCTGTTGCTGTCGTCGGATCTGACCGGTGCGCGGACGCTCGACCTGCCGGGATACGGCCGTACCCTGACGGTCTTCGTGCCCAGGTTGCGTGCCGCCGGCGTGAGCGACGCCATGATCCACGGCATTACAGTCGACAATCCGCGCCGGTTTCTGGCGTTCGTGCCTAAGGGCTAGCAGCGCGACTGGCGAATTCCATCTTCGCGGAAGGGCGGTAATTGTGTTGAATCGTGCCATCGGCATCACGGCGTCAAGCCTGACGGTCGGATTTCTCGCCGCGATTGCGCTCGGAGTTGGGACCGCCACGATCAGTGGACGCGCGAGGTCGCTCGGCGGCAGTGCCGCGCAGCAAGTCAGCGCGCAACCAGGCGGCGCGCCACAACCGGCGGGGCGGCAAGGTGGCGCACCCGGCGAAGGATCGTCCGCGAACCCACCGCTCATCAGTC
>JBBRCX010000211.1:0-1926 GCA_038204465.1 Tepidisphaerales bacterium
GATGCAATTCGTGCGGCCACACATCCGCACCGTTTGCCTCGGCCAGGCCGCATCGGCGGCCGCGGTCTTGCTCGCCGCCGGCTCCAAGGGAATGCGGATGGCACTGCCGAACTCGCGCATCCTGATCCATCAGCCCGCCACCGAGGGTGTCTACGGCCAGGTTTCCGACCTGGAGATCCAGGCCAAGGAGATCCAGCGGATGCGGAATTCTCTGGAGGAGATTCTGTCCCGGCATTCCAACAAGACGCCGGAGGAAGTGCGTCGTGACATCGAGCGGGACAAGATCCTGACCGCGGCGGAAGCCAAGGCGTACGGCCTCGTCGACGATGTGCTGGAGTACCGCAAGATCGACGTCTGATTTTCCGGTGGCGCGAGCCCCCGTGGCCGATACCCTTGACGTACCGGCCGTGGGCGCCCAACCCTTTCGCCCCGGCTCAACGACAGCAAACGGCTACCAGCCATCCTCGTGTCGTGATCGGCAAACCCGGCCGAGCTTCGCGGCGACCGGGTACGGTCGGCAGGGCAGCACGTCGGCGTCCGCCGTCGCGCGCCGCACCACTTGGCCCGGGTGTTCCACGTCCTGAGGTCTACGACGCAGTACACCACTACCGGAACGGCCCCCGTGGGCCTTGTCCAAGATGGAGAGGGCTCATGGCACGCATCGGCGATGGGGGCGACCTACTCAAGTGCTCTTTCTGTGGCAAGAGCCAGAAGCAGGTCCGCAAGCTGATCGCGGGTCCAGGGGTCTACATCTGCGACGAGTGCATCGATCTGTGCAACGAGATCATCGAAGAGGAACTTGCCGAAACCAGCGAGGTGAAGCTGGACGACCTCCCCAAGCCGACCGCCATCCGTGAGTACCTGGACCAGTACGTGATCGGCCAGGACACCGCGAAGAAGGCGCTGTCGGTCGCCGTCTACAACCACTACAAGCGGATCCAGGCCGGTCCCGATCGCGGGCCGGAACCGGTGGAGTTGGCGAAGTCCAACATCCTGATGCTCGGCCCGACCGGGTGCGGCAAGACCTACCTGGCCCAGACGCTGGCGAAAATGTTGAACGTGCCCTTCGCGATCGCGGATGCCACCGCGTTGACCGAGGCCGGGTACGTCGGCGAGGACGTCGAAAACATCCTGCTCAAGCTGATCCAAGCGGCGGACTACGACGTGAAGCGGGCCGAAACCGGCATCGTCTACATCGACGAGGTCGACAAGATCGCCCGAAAGTCTGAGAACCCGTCCATCACCCGCGACGTCTCCGGTGAGGGCGTGCAGCAGGCCCTGCTGAAGATCCTCGAGGGCACCCAGGCCTCGGTGCCGCCGCAGGGTGGACGCAAGCACCCGCACCAGGAATTCATCCAGATCGACACCACCAACGTCCTGTTCATCGTCGCCGGTGCCTTCGCCGGCCTTGAGAAAATCGTCGGCGAACGTGTCGGCAAGCGCGGACTGGGCTTCGGAGCGGAGATCCGGTCAAAGTACGACATCGACGCCTCCGACATCTTCTCCGACGTGATGCCGGAAGATCTCATCAAGTTCGGCCTGATCCCCGAGTTCATAGGCCGGCTCCCCGTGGTGGCGGCCGTGACACATCTGGACAAGGAATCCTTGATCAAGATCCTCACCGAGCCGCGGGATGCGCTGTCGAAGCAGTACCAGCGGCTGTTCGACATGGACGGGGTGAAACTGGAATTCGACACGGACGCGCTCGAGGCGATCGCCGACGAGGCGATCAAGCGCGGCACCGGAGCACGGGGACTCCGGGCCATCATGGAGGAAGTCCTGCTCCCGGCCATGTACGAGGTGCCGGGGCGGGACGACGTCGAACGCGTGGTGGTCACCGAGAAGACGGTCCGGGAGAACGTGCTGCCGACGATCGTTCCGCGGCCACCGTAGCGGGCACCGAGGGAGAAGACGGCCTGACAGACC
>JBBRCX010000212.1:0-1913 GCA_038204465.1 Tepidisphaerales bacterium
ACCACGTCCAGCCGGTAGATCTTGCTGAACTCCTCCGCCTCGGTCTGCGCCGTCCCGGTCATGCCCGCCAGCGCCTCGTAGAGCTTGAAAAAGTTTTGCAGCGTCACCGTCGCCAGCGTCTGCGTCTCCTGCTTGATCGGAACGCGCTCCTTCGCCTCCACCGCCTGGTGCAGCCCATCGCTCCACTGCCGCCCCACCATCTTGCGGCCCGTGTATTCGTCGACGATCGTCACCTCCAGCTCGCCCTTCGGCCCGCGCTCGACCACGTAGTCTTTGTCCAGCTCGTAGACCACGTGCGCCCGCATCGCCTGCTCCATGAGATGCGGCCATTCCATGTTGTTGCCGACGAAGAAGCTCCCCACGCCGGCGAATTCCTGCGCCGCCGCGATCCCTTCGTGAGTCAGGTGGACGGACTTGCGGTCCAGTTCGACCTCGAAGTATTGCGTCAGCCCTTCCTTGCGCTTCTCGGCTTCCTCCAGTTGCTTCTGCGCCTCGGCCCCGCGGTTGCGCGCCGCCTCGATCGCCGCCTTGTCGCCCTTGCTCTTCTCCTCGTCCCCCTCTGCCGCCTTGATGGCGCGCTTCGCCGCATCGACCGCTTTCTCCACCGCGCTCCAGGGCTTGTTCAACTCCATTACCTTGCGCGCCACCTCGTCCGCCGCCCGGTACTTCGGCGCATCGTCGTGCGCGGCGCCGCTGATGATGAGCGGCGTGCGCGCCTCGTCGATCAGGATCGAATCCACCTCGTCGACGATCGCGAAATCCAGCGGGCCCTGCACCTGAAGCTCGCGCCGCTCCTTCATGTTGTCGCGCAGGAAGTCGAAGCCGAATTCGCTGTTGGTCCCGTAGGTGATGTCGCAGTTGTATTCGTGCCGCCGCGTGTCCCCGCCCGGCTCCATCTCCGACTGGATGTACCCGACGGTCATTCCCAGCGCCTCGAACGCGGGCCTCACCCAGTTCGCGTCGCGCCGCACGAGGTAGTCATTCACCGTCACGACCTGGCAGTGCATCGCCTGCAGGATGCGCATGAAACACGCCAGCGGCGCCACAAACGTCTTGCCTTCCCCGGTGGCCATCTCCGCGATCTTCCCCTCGTACAGCACCAGCCCACCGATCAGCTGCACGTCAAAGCAGCGGGCACGGAACGGCGGGCGCGACTCCGGGTAGAGCTCGCGCACCGCGTCGTACAGCACCAGCGGGATTTCAACCTTCTCCCACGACTGCCCCGTCTCGACGATCTGCCGCTGGACTTCTTCGTACGCCCGCAGCGCCGCGCCCGTCAGTTGTTTGGAATCGAACGGCTCTTCAGGATTGAAGATCTGCCGGATGCCGATGTTGCGGTCCATCGATTCACGAATGATCGCGAACGCTTCCGGCAGCGCCTCCAAAGGCCGCATCGCCGCCTGGCCTCCCGCCTTGGGCGGCGTCAGCCCGGCGCGCAGCTCTGCGGTGCGCACGCGAAGCTGCTCATCGGTCATCGCCGCCACCCTGGGCTCCACCGCATTGACCTGCATCACCATGCGCTGATAGCGCTTGAGCAGGCGGTCATTGCGACTGCCGAAAACTTTCGTGAGTACCTTGCCGAACGTGATTGCCATGGGACGCCTCGTGTCCGCGGGCCCTGCGCCCGCCGCGTGCTATTGAATTGTCACTGAATGAATGACGGGCTTCGGCAAAAGCCAAAGCCCAACCGAGCGAATGCTCGTAACGATCGATGCTCTATCCGAGCGAAGGCGGGGGGAGTCGAAACTCGAAGGGGGACACCGGGCGATGCGAAATCGGCGCCGTGACGGCTCGCGGCATTGCCGCCGGCGCGGGAGTAACCGCCGCTGGCTGCCGCGCCTGGCAGGGCATCACGGTGGCTACCGTGCGCCGCAGGCTCTGCGTCAGCCGGGTCGCGAGACGCCCGGCAATAG
>JBBRCX010000213.1:0-1717 GCA_038204465.1 Tepidisphaerales bacterium
GTCGCGCCGATCAAGCCCACGCACGACTGGGCGACCGTGAAGGATTTCGCGCATGGCGTCGCCAGCCATCTTGCCCGGGTCTTCCCCGAGCGCTTCATCGCGACGATGTCCAAGACCGCGCGCAAGTATCGCATCTTCATCGACTACCTGCGCAATGCAGAAGAGGCCACCGCGGTCGCCGCGTGGTCGGTGCGGGCGCGGGAGGGCGCACCGGTGTCGATGCCCTTGCTGTGGGACGAACTCGATGCGATGAAGGACGTTCGGCTGGATCACTTCAATCTCTCGAACGCCCATGAGCGCCTCGGCAGTCGCGCGCAGAAAGAATGGTCGGCGATGTATTCGCAAGCGGTCGCTTTGACGAAGAAACGATTGGCCGCGCTCGCGTAACCGCGCCGAAGGCGCCTTTGCCTTCGCAGAATGAAAAGGAGGTTAAGTTGCGAAAGACTTCAGCCCATAGACGCTGCTGAAGCTCATCGATGGAACGCTCGATGACAGCCTCGTTCTGACCGATGCATGGTTCTGCATCGCAAACGAGGAGTCACCCATGAAGTTGTTCTCCCCCCTGATATTCGCGACGCTGCTCATCACCGGCAGTGCCGCCTGGCCGGCAAACATCGTGGACACCGCCAAAGCGGCAGGTCAGTTCTCGATCCTGCTCAAGGCCGCAACCGCCGCCGGCATGGACAAGGTACTGATGCAACCCGGTCCCTACACCGTCTTCGCACCCACCGACGCCGCGTTCAACGCGTTGCCGCCCGGCAAGCTCGAGATGCTGATGAAGCCCGAAAACAAGGACATGCTCATGAAGGTGCTGGGCTATCACACCTTGTTCGGCAGCCTGAAGACTCGCGATCTGAAGGAAGACAAGTCGGCCGCCACCGCCACGATCGGAATGCCCGTCGTTATCGAGAAGAAGAGCGGCGCGGTGATGGTCAACGACGCGAAGATCACGCAGCCCGACGTGGCCGCGGACAACGGCGTGGTTCACGTGATCGACAAGGTGCTGTTGCCGCCCATGCCGGTCCAGCCGAGCACCTGACGGTCCACGCCCCGCTTGTACGTGGAGAACACGATGACTGATTCCGTAGCTGACGCCTCTTACCGCGACGTCTCTTATCTCGATGCTGCGACCGTTCCTGCTGGTGTGCGCATTGAATCCCTGGGTGAGATCGTCATGCGCTGCGGTCTTGCGCTGATCTTCCTGTGGTTCGGTGCAATGAAGTTCACGAGCTACGAAGCGACCGTGATTGCTCCTTTCATCGCGAACAGCCCGTTGGTGGGTTGGTTACATGGCTTGCTGGGCATCCAGGGTGCGTCGTACCTGCTGGGCGTCTTCGAAGTCACGACCGCCGTGCTGCTCCTGGCCGGCTTTGCGAAGCCCATCCTTTCCATGATCGGCGGAGCGATGGGCGCACTCACCTTCCTGATCACGCTCTCGTTCTTCTTCACCACGCCCGGGGTTGCCGAACCGCTGGCCGGTGGGTTCCCGGCCATATCCGCGGTACCGGGTCAGTTCCTGCTGAAGGATCTGGGCCTGCTCGGCATTTCACTGTTCATTCTCGGCGAAGCGCTTTGGCGAAGGCGCTCCGGCGCGAGCAGCGACGTCGTGCCGAGCTATGCGTCGTTTCGCAACGGCGATGACCCGAATGCAGCGGTGTTTCGGATCGGGATTGCGGTGATCCGTTATGGATTGGTGTTGATCTTCCTGTGGTTCGGC
>JBBRCX010000214.1:0-1592 GCA_038204465.1 Tepidisphaerales bacterium
ACCGACGCCCGCTTCGCCGCCGGCGGCGGTCGAGTCGTGGGCGATGTTGTACCAGATGATGGACCGGCTGCGCAGCGCCGTCCCGCTGCACGATCTTACCCTGATCCACCTCGAGGATCCGGTTGCAAGCAAGGCGGTCTCGACCCTGCTCGGCGAGTTGGAGAAGGCGTCGACGCCGGACGCCGCCGAAAAAATTGCCTGGACCGTTTTCGTGCGCGACATCTCGGCCCTGCACACTGCGGCTGACGCTGCGCAGGCCGAAGCCTGTGTCGCTCTCTTCGCGCGGGTGGAGGATGAATTCCGAAAGCTGGAGGAAGCGGCGGACCCGGGCCTGCTGAAGGTGGCGCATCAATATGCGGATCGCTACACCTGCCCGATGCACGCCGACGTCGTTGCCGCGAAGAACGACACCTGCGGCAAGTGCGGCATGGCGCTCGATCAACTTGTGGTGCTGGTGCCCTCCGATGCCGCGACGCAGCACGCGGTGACTGCCACGATCACGATCGACGCGCCACTCGAAGCGGGGAAACCAGCGCACGCAATCCTTCATCTGCGCCGGGCCGACCACGAACCGGTGACGCTGGCGGAATTGATCGAGACCCACACGCGCAAGATTCATCTCCTCGTCGTCGATGGCAGCCTGACGGATTATCACCACGAACATCCGCAACCGACCGGCACGCCGGGAGATTACGCTTTCGATTTTACTCCGACCAAGCCGGGTCCCTATCTGGCCTGGGCTGATCTGCGACCGATTCCGATGGGCTTGCAGGAATATGAGAAGGCAATCGTCGCCGGCTTGGGGGTGTCGGAGCCGATCGCGAACAAGGGGCCGCGCCTAACGGGCGACGCGGGAGGATTGCACTTCGAGCTCAGCCTTGGCCGGGCGCGCATCAAGACGGGCGAACCGGCCTCGGCCAAGCTGCGGATCACGCGGCCGGACGGAAGCGGCTTCGATCAACTGGAACCGGTCATGGCCGCGTTCGCGCATCTCGTCGGATTCAATGAGGACAAGGAAACGGTGCTCCATATGCATCCGATCGGAGCCCCGATCAGCAACGAAAAGGAGCGCGGCGGCCCGGAGCTGGAATTCAAGATCTACGCGACCAAGCCCGGCTTCGTCCGGCTCTTCGCCCAGGTGCAGCTGGAAGGGCGGCAGGTTTTCGTGCCCTTCAATCTCGAAGTTTTGCCCTAACGACTAAGGCGCCGGCAGGACGGCGACCGGGATCACCGCGCCGGCCGTGAAAGAACCGCTCCCGGTCCCTGAGAGAATTGAAACCGTACCATCCGTCCGATTGGTGACCGCCAGGTCCAAATGTCCGTCGCGATTGAAATCAGCAGTCACCGCAGAATCGGGGGCCAGACCGAGGGTAAGACTTTGGCCTGTCGTTAGGCCGCCCGCGCCATCGCCGAGAAAGATCAAGACGGTCGAGCTGGGAGTTTCTCCCTGACTATACGGGACGGGGAAGGCGATGTCGCAGTTCCCATCTTCGTTGAAGTCGCCAAGAGCCATTGCTCCGTCGACCGCGCCGGAACCCAGATCGATGGCCTGCTTCTGCGCAAACTGTCCGGTGCCGTCGCCGAGGTAGGTG
>JBBRCX010000215.1:0-1516 GCA_038204465.1 Tepidisphaerales bacterium
AGCTGCGGTCGCAGCCACCGCCGCCCGTGAACGCGGCCGCGAGCGATCACCCCGGGGACGCGTTGAATATGCGGGCACTCCCGGTGAAACAGCGACCCCGCAAACAACTTATATTCCGCCACCCGACGCGGGCCGGCGCCGATCGCGCCGCGGCTCGACGCGCGGTGGCAAACGACCGGGCGACGCAAAAGGTGGGAGGTTCGATCGCGACTTTATTCCGCCGCCGGTGGCACTCACGCTTGAACAGCGAATCGCCGGTCGCATGGATAGCCCCGGCGGAGCAGGCGATCTAAAGCCAGTGCGTCTGGTCGAGGGCTCGACAGTTAAGGAGTTCGCCGAGAAGCTCGGCATTAAGCCCAAAGATGTCGTGGCCCTGCTGCTGCAGCAGGGAGTATTCGCAACCATTAATCAGGCTCTGGATGACGAAGTCGTCACCGATCTCGGCCATCGCTTCGGTTACGATGTAAGTTTTGTGCCCTTCGAAGAAATGATCGCCGAGGAAGAATTTGAGGACCTGATCGCTACCGATGCCGACGACGTTGAAGTCCCGCGCGCGCCGGTGGTCACAGTCATGGGTCACGTCGATCACGGCAAGACTTCCCTGCTAGATGCCATTCGCACGACGAATGTAGCTAGTGGCGAAGCGGGCGGGATTACGCAGCATATCGGCGCGTACAGCGTCGAAGTGCCCAGCCCTGATGCTCCGAACCAGAAACGTCGCGTAGTGTTTCTCGATACGCCGGGTCACGAAGCATTTACGCTCATGCGAGCCCGGGGAGCCAAAGCCACCGATGTGGTCGTGCTCGTGGTGGCCGCCGACGACGGCGTGATGCCGCAAACAATTGAAGCCATCGAGCACTCACGAGCGGCCGGAGTTCCCATCGTGGTGGCCATCAATAAGGTCGACAAACCAGACGCCAATCCTGATCGAGTCAGACAGGAACTCGCCCAGCAGGGTCTGAACCCGGTAGAGTGGGGTGGCGAGACCGAAATGGTCCAGGTCTCAGCCAAGAAACGAGAGAACATCGACACCCTGCTCGAAACAATTCTATTGACCTCCGACATCCTGAATCTGCGGGCCAGCACAACGCGTCTGGCATCCGGCGTCGTTTTGGAAGCCAAGCTCGATCGCGGCCGTGGTGCGGTCGCGACCGCTCTGGTCCAACAGGGCACGTTGCGAGTCGGTGATCCATTCATCGTCGGTCAGATCTTTGGCAAGGTCCGCGCGATGTTCAACGACCGCGGTGAAGCCGTCACTGAAGTTGGCCCCGCGACACCGGTCGAGGTGCTGGGACTTCAGGGCGTGCCGCAGGCCGGGGAAAGTTTCCAGGTGGTTGCAGACGTGTCACGCGCGCAGCAAATCTCTGGTCACCGGCAAGCGGCCGAACGCCAGCGCACCCTGATCAAGTCCACCAAGCGTGGCATCGAGGCCCTCGGCGAAACCGAGGTCAAGGAACTGCTGGTGGTGCTCAAGGCCGACGTGCAGGGCTCAGTAGAAGTGCTGAAATCCACTCTG